>NZ_JACJSH010000002.1:0-348527 GCF_014698055.1 Nostoc sp. FACHB-133 | reverse complement strand
TACCAGCCACCACCGAATCTAGCGCAGCGTTCCCCTGTTGCGTCAATGTTCACAGTCCCGGTTTTTTGTTCACGATCGCTTGACTTTTAAGACAGTCGCTACTGTTTGTACTAAGTCTTTTAGCCCTAATTCCGAGCCTGAAGACAGAGCAAAAATTGTATTTGAACCAAATCCTGATACACCACCTCTATAAGCCACAATTAGACGAGCAGAACTATTATCTGGTAAAAGTACGTTGGGTAATTCAGCTACACTGTAATTTACAACTTGTCCCGTTGAATATTCTATGATCGGCTCTTCTTGCCACTCTATATCTGAATCTAATAATGATGCTGCAACAATTTCTTTTGAACTATTGTAGTGAGGATGCTCACTGCCTAAGCGCACTTTAGTAGAAGGGCGAATTTGTAGCGTAAAACGAAAATTCCGCGATTGAATGCCTTGAATAAAGCGCTTCTTACATCCATACAAAGCACTCGCAACAACCATAGCTTCACTTCGTCGTGGCTTTAGACTATCAAGTAAATCTAATGCCACATCCACTTTCTGGTTTTGTTGCGATCCACTAGATAATTTTGCTGGGCAAAACTGTTCTGCGATTATTGTTGGTTCATTTTCATCAATATAGTGTAGACGCACTTGCACAGGATGAGGCAAATTGTTCGATATACCAACTACAGGGCGTAATACAGAAGTATTACTATTGTCCTCGATAAGTAAAATATGGGACACAAAAAAGTCTCTAGAAAAATTGGAGCTAAATTGCACGATTTTAGTATTATTAATCACACCCTCAAATATTTATAAATGTTTTAGCCATTTGACATAGTAATTTTCTGGGTTGTCTGTAAAAATATCACATTTTTTGAATTAAATTTTACATATACTTTAATAGTATATTAGCTAGAATGCTAACTCTTCATACTCTATATTAAGTATAAAAAAGTTGAACCTGCAATATTAGGGTAGTTACAGCCTCACTACTGTTAAGGCAGAGTTTGCTTCTTCTGGGAATCCGCACAACAAGATCGCTAATGAGACGATCTTTCTTGTTCCTCCGCCATCTCACAGCTTACTTCATAGACATCTTTGTATGAGTTTGTACGGAATTGCTCTGGCTTATCAACTCAAAAAAGATTTGCCGACAGTTGAACATATTCTCATTATTTATGAACACGTTTACTCACGATTCATGAGTAAAAGTGCTACTCAAATCAAGTAGGGTGATAGACATCATTCGCCCAAGGGCTGAATATAGAATCGACGCGCTCAGTGAAAAGCCTTTGGAGCCGATGGAATACTGTAAAAGATGGGTTGATATGTCCCCCGATGACCGGGGGTATAGAAAAGCCTGCATAGCCGCTCTTGCCGAAGCAACTGGTCTGAGTCCAAGGACTATAGGTAATTGGGGTTCCAACTTCGAGAAGCGCCCCAATTATGTAGCGCATATTTTACGCATGGCTGATATGCTCAACCAAATCAAAAAAATAGTCCTGCCCCCTGACTTCCCGCAACAATAATTTACTCGTAAATCGTGACTAAGATACTTGTGCTAAGAGCAGATATTTCTTAAGTTGAGGTCAGCAAGTATGGGTTTTGGGTGCAGTAGCTTAGTGTCTTCACAATTCCCTGCTGCTGTAACCCTTAGTAACTCACGAACGCTCAAGATGCAAACTGGGAGGCAATCCCACCAAAATAAACATCAAATTGATACCCTCTGTCAGTTGCCCCTGGAACCGATGGAGTATTGTCGTCGTTGGGTTACTCACGAACCAGGACGTAATTATCGCAAAGCTTGCATTAATGCGATCGCAGAAGTTACAGGTACTAGCCCAAAAACTGTTAAAGATTGGGGGACAGAATTTCACCGACGACCAAAATACGTTACCCGAATTTTGCGGCAAGCCGACCTGATTAATCAATTCAAACAGCTAGTTGTTAAGGGAATTATTACTTTGCCCTCTGACTTCCCTCAAGAATAAGCGAGTATGTAAATGCCTGCGCCTGCTCTTTTATTGGCTGGAAGTAGCCTTTTTCAAAGCAAGTTAAAGTGTTAGAAGCGATCGCTAGTCACTACCAATTGTGGCAAAAACCCCTTGCTCTGATTACAAGGGTAATCTTAGCCTGAGATATAGAAGTACTAATTGGAACAGGCAACAGGTTTAATGAATTCAATCAGCACCGTTGAAATCAGCAAAAATCCTTGCAAAATCGAGGTAATGGATAACTCTATTCTCATTCGTGATTTGCAAATCCCCCTACGTGAAGCTGTAGATTACCTACAACTTCTTCCAGAATCAGAAAAAGAAAAAGCTTGCCTAAATGCTTTTGAAGCAGGATTCTTTTGCCTCCAAAGAGTTCAAGCCCTTACTGATACAGAATTTGTGAAGCGACAGTTTGAGTCTTTGCTTGTTGATATTTCTAAAGCTGTTGGAGTTATACCTGAAACCCTTGAGCAAAGATTAATCAGTCAACTTAGTACAGATGATGGTCAAGTATTTGCTCTAATACAAAACCAAATTAATATAACCAAAGCAGTTCTCACGGAACAACTAGAAGGAGTGAGAATATTGTTTCAACAGGAGATTGACACCTCGAAAGAGACTTCAACTCTTGGCGGCGTGATGAAGAAGTTGCAGGACTTGTTAAATCCTCAGTATTCTGGCTCGGTACAAGGCGTATTTATAGAGGCGTTAAATAATGTCACAACAGAAAATGGAACTTTAGCTAAAGCCGTTAAGACTGTGGTTGAGGAAGCAGTTAAACCACTAGCTAGCGAAGTAGATCAATTAGCTAAACAAATTCGGGAAAAAGAGGTAATAGAGTCTGTTCTGGAGCAAACTATTGCTAAAGGAGCAACTTACGAAGAAGCTGTGGTTGTAGAATTACAAAATTGGTCAAAGCTTTATGGCGCAGAGGTTTCTCATGTTGGTAATGATAAAGAACCTGGAGATATTCTCATCAAGCTGAGTGCAAACTCAATAGCACTAACAGAAATGTCAATAGTTATTGAAGCGAGAAACCGAGAATCTAAACGATGGGGTCGAGGAAAAATTTCTAAGCAATTAAGCACAGCTATGGAAAAGCGTGGAGCAAATACTGCTATATTTCTGAGTCGCACTCGTGATGGTTTAGCTCACGAAATTGGTGAATGGGGGCAAGGGATATGTGAACAGGGTTTATGGGTAGCTACTACACATGAACTATTAAATGTCGCTATCCAATTTTTGATTATTCGCCAACAGTTGGCATCTCAGCAGCTCGTTAACTCTCAACTGGATTATACAGTTATAGAAGCCCAGCTTCAGCGAATTCAGTCATCTTTAGATTATGTCACCAAGATTAATACTCATCTAACTTATGTACAAGAAAATGCGGAAGGAATTCGAGCAAAAGCCAAAGCCATGAGAGTTAAGATTCGGAATAGTATTTCCGAAATTTATGAAGCAGTTCGTCTGAGTCAGATTGCAAGCTAGTAGGAAATAATATGAGCGTTATCACTATTCAATCTCCTCTGTTTGGTGATGAAAACAGCCTCCGCCTTTTCTGGGAGCTAATGTCTGAGAAAAACACACCACTGATTAACGAATTATTGGAACAGCTAGACAAGCATCCTAATTTCGAGACTTGGTTACAAAAATGTGAAGTGCCTAAAGACACTATCGAGAAAATATGCGACTCTCTCAAAAAACAAGAGAGCTTTGCTGACCAGCCAGGTCGTTTTTACACATCAGCAGTTACTCTAGTCAAGGAAATTTATAAGTCTTGGTTCGCCTTACAAAAGCGACGACAGCGCCAAATAGAAGGAAAAGAGCGTTGGCTAAAGATGCTCAAGAGTGATATGGAATTACAGCAAGAAAGTCAATGTAGCTTGGATATTATTCGGGTCAAAGCTACTGAAATTTTGACTTCATTTGTTGCTAAGTTCACTCAAAATAAAAATAAGCAATCTAAAATAAAAAAAGGTAATAAGACTAAAAAAAATAAAAAGGACTCTTCAAACACTACGCTTTTCGGGGGGTTATTTGATATTTATGATAAAACAGAAGACTGTTTATCTCGGTGCGCCCTTGCCTATTTGCTCAAAAATAACTATCAGGTTAGTGAGGTTGATGAAGATCCAGATCAATATGCTAAGGGTAGGCGTAAAAAAGAAATAGAAATTGAACGGTTAAAAAATCAAATCAAAAGTCGGAAACCCAAAGGACGAGATTTAACAGGAGAAAAGTGGCTAAAAACTTTGTCAGAGGTGGTTAATAAAGTCCCTCTAAATGAAGATGAAGCTAAATATTGGCAAGCTACCCTCCTGAGAGGAAATAGCTATATGCCATATCCTGTTGATTATGAAACCAATACAGACCTAACTTGGTTGACAAACGATAAAAATCGTATCTTTGTCAAATTTAATGGGTTGAATAAACTAATGAATGAACCCAAATTTGAGGTTTATTGCGATTCTCGTCAGCTTCATTATTTTCAACGCTTCTGTCAAGACTGGCAAATTTGGCATGATGACGATGAAACATATTCTTCTGGGCTATTTATTCTACGTTCTGCACGTCTGCTTTGGCAGGAAAGAAAAGGTAAAGGTAAGCCGTGGACGGTTCACCGCTTGATTCTTCAATGTTCTATAGAAACACGTTTGTGGACACAAGAGGAAACAGAACTAGTTCGCTCTGAGAAAATCAATCAGGCTGAAAAAACTATCAGCAAAATGGAACAAAAAGGTAGTTTAAAGAAGAACCAAGTAACTCGTCTAAAAAAAGAGTTAACTACGAGGCGGAAACTAAAGAACCCCTTCCCTGGTCGTCCCAGTAAACCTCTGTATCAAGGAAAATCTAATATTCTGGTTGGTGTAAGCTTGGGTCTAGACAAACCAGCAACAGTTGCTGTGGTAGATGCTGCCAACAACAAAGTTCTGACTTATCGCAGCGTAAAACAACTACTCGGTGACAACTACAATCTTCTCAACCGCCAGAGGCAGCAACAGCAACGCCTTTCACACGAACGCCACAAAGCTCAGAAACAAAACGCGCCAAACTCATTTGGTGAATCAGAGTTAGGACAATATGTTGATAGATTACTAGCAGATGCGATTGTTGCGATCGCACAAACTTACTCTGCTGGCAGTATTGTTCTGCCCAAACTGGGTGATATGTGAGAAATCATTCAAAGCGAGGTTCAAGCAAAAGCAGAGAAAAAAATTCCAGGTTACAAGGAAGGTCAACAAAACTATGCAAAAGATTATCGTGTCAGCGTCCACCGTTGGAGCTATGGTCGATTAATTGAGAGTATTCAAATCCAAGCTGCAAAAATTGGAATATTTATTGAAAGGGTGTCACAGCCAATTAGAGACACTCGACAGGAACAAGCCAGAGATTTAGCTTTGTTTGCTTATCAACAGCGCCAATTTGAGGTGCTTTAGTTGAAATACTGAACCTTGAAAATATAATATAGAGATAATAGCGCCGCAGTTCATGCTCTTTAGAGCCAATGTGCTGTGAAAAATCTAGGTTAGTTTGACGGTTGTCAGACCGTTTTGCTTTCTGGCCCTGGTAGCTGCCCGCTTCTGATGCTGCTGTCGCAAGACAGGATAGGTGCGCTCCCTGCAATAAGAAGTAAGGCTTATTAAGCCCTAACCGTTCTAGCAACGGTGCGGATTACCGCAGTGGTGGCTACTGAATCACCCCCTTCGTCGGGGGAACCCTCCAAATATTTTTTTGGCGTGTCGAAGCGGGGGCAAAATC
This sequence comes from Nostoc sp. FACHB-133, assembly GCF_014698055.1. NCBI lineage: Bacteria > Bacillati > Cyanobacteriota > Cyanophyceae > Nostocales > Nostocaceae > Nostoc > Nostoc sp. FACHB-133. The sequence goes on along the minus strand of NZ_JACJSH010000002.1, from coordinate 342,780 downwards.
CCTAGAGTCCCGCCAAAACTTTAAAACCCTTATCCAGTCTTGACTTAATAAACTAGCATGTGAATGCATTTAGTTTTTAAATTTTCAGTTCGAGACTCTTTTAAGCAGACCTGCCAATTTATGTGTATGGAAAGCTTTTATAACAAGGGTTATAGACGGGTAGAGTTTCAACAACCATCCCGGCTAGGGGTGGGTTGAAAGAGATGAACCCAGGAATTATGCCGTATTCTATGGGTTTCAACAACCATCCCGGCTAGGGGTGGGTTGAAAGAAAACCACCGCGATTTTAGCATGATTACTTTAGAAGTTTCAACAACCATCCCGGCTAGGGGTGGGTTGAAAGATGGGTTTAAGCTACCGTCAAATCAAAGAATTAGTGAGGTTTCAACAACCATCCCGGCTAGGGGTGGGTTGAAAGAACCTTAACTGGGTTGGTTTGTGGATTAAAGAATTGTTTCAACAACCATCCCGGCTAGGGGTGGGTTGAAAGGGAATTGTAAATCCATCTTTTACCATCTGTGGTTAGGTTTCAACAACCATCCCGGCTAGGGGTGGGTTGAAAGCTGATTACGTTCGGATTCACGAATTTTTGATAGAGGTTTCAACAAGATAGTTAGTTTGTACAGTGCGTAAGCCCTAGTATTGTTGAATTTTTATTTAAATTGCAAGCTTTTTGGGAGGGTTGAAAGGCGCACTTCGTTCGGGATTATCCTGAATGTTTGCAGATATATTGGAATTATGGTGAGCTTATAATTGAGCCTCCCACTCCACTTAAAGAAAGTCAGCTATATTTAAATCCATAGGAAAGCAGTTGACAAATAATTTGTCGCTATATGAATTTTGACAAATAATGTGTCGTTACGGACAAATAATTTGTCGCTCTACAGTACAAATCGGGATGACTGGATTCGAACCAGCGGCCCCTTCGTCCCGAACGAAGTGCGCTACCAAGCTGCGCCACATCCCGCCATAAAAATGTCATTGTAAATTAAGAATATCACAACCCGTGCTAAATGACAGAATTACATCTATATATATGAATATATGATCGCTTCACCCAAGGCTTTGCTTGCTACGATTAAATTTGTATAACTCTAGTGGTAAAAGCGGATTGTGACTGTAAAACCAGACTGGTTGCGGGTAAAAGCACCTCAGCGTGAGCGCATCGGTAACGTTAAAGACATTTTGCGGGATTTATCCCTCAATACAGTTTGTGAGGAAGCATCCTGTCCGAATATTGGCGAATGCTTCAATGCCGGTACTGCTACGTTTTTGATTATGGGCCCGGCTTGTACACGCGCTTGTCCCTACTGCGATATTGATTTTGAGAAAAAACCGAAACCACTAGATCCCACGGAACCTGCACGACTAGCGGAAGCTGTTCGCCGCATGAACCTTAATCATGTAGTAATCACTTCTGTAAATCGAGATGATTTGTTTGATGGTGGTGCATCTCAGTTTGTGGCGTGTATTGATGCGGTTCACTCTGTTTCACCTAACACCACAATTGAGGTGCTAATTCCTGACTTGTGCGGTAATTGGAATGCTTTAGAGTTGATTCTACAAGCAGCGCCAGAGGTATTAAACCACAATACCGAAACTGTTCCACGACTGTATCGCCGGGTGCGTCCCCAAGGAAACTACGATCGCACATTAGAATTATTACAGCGAACTTGCCAACTTTCTCCTAGCACATACACCAAATCCGGGATTATGGTTGGACTTGGTGAAACTGATGCCGAAATTCGCCAAGTCATGCAAGACTTACGAACCGTAGATTGCGACATTTTGACAATTGGGCAATATCTCCAACCCAGTCAAAAACATTTACAAGTAAATGAATTTATCAACCCAGAACAATTTGCTGCTTGGAAGACATTCGGCGAAGAAATCGGATTTTTACAAATTGTTTCTTCTCCATTGACAAGAAGCTCATATCATGCAGAACAAGTCAGGGAATTAATGGAACGTTATCCTCGGAGCTAATTTTAGATTTTAGATTTTAGATTGCTAAGAGAATGGGGTGATTGGGTGATGGGGAGAATGGTGATTAATGACTAATTCAAAATCTGTAGCAATTCTTGGTGCGGGTGCTTGGGGTGCATCTCTGGCAAATCTCGCCGCAGCGAATGGTCATCAGGTGCGCGTGTGGTCGCGTCAAGGTTCCCAAACTCTCCAAGCAGTGTTAGAAGATGCCCAAATAATCCTATCCGCTATCTCAATGATTGGTGTGAGAGATGTTGCTTCCCAAGTCCAGTCTTTTCCCCTTTCTCCAGAGACGATTTTTGTGACGGCGACTAAAGGCTTAGATCCCCAAACCACTTGCACGCCGTCACAAATTTGGCAAACAGTATTCCCTAACCATGCAGTGGTTGTTTTGTCTGGGCCTAATTTATCTAAAGAAATTCAACTAGAGTTACCAGCAGCAACAGTGGTAGCCAGTAATATTCCCAGGGCTGCGGAAGTAGTGCAGTTAGTATTTTCTTCTCATCGTTTCCGGGTATATACCAATCCCGACCCCTTGGGGGTGGAACTGGGGGGAACGCTAAAAAATGTGATTGCGATCGCAGCTGGTGTATGCGATGGTTTACATCTAGGAACCAATGCCAAAGCTGCTTTAGTCACCCGTGGACTTACAGAAATGGTTCGCATCGGTAACGACTGGGGTGCAAAGACGGAAACATTTTATGGATTATCGGGTCTTGGAGACTTGTTAGCAACTTGCAATAGTCCCTTAAGCCGCAATTACCAAGTCGGCTACCAGCTAGCTGGTGGTAAGACACTTAAAGAAACTCTTGCAAATTTACAAGGAACAGCCGAAGGAGTGAACACTTGCCAAGTTTTGATGCAAAGAGCCAAGCAACAAAACATTCCAGTTCCAATTACTGAGCAAGTTTATCGGTTACTTCAGGGAGAAATCACACCCCGACAAGCGCTTGATAAACTGATGCTGCGAGATATCAAGCCAGAGTACAACTACTAGAGCATCCCCAATACTTTTCGGATAAACCCAATAATCTCTCTTTTGGTTTGGGGAAAGCTTACTGGGTTTGGGGTAAAGGTAAATTTAAACCCTTTCCCTTTCCCCTTTCCCCCTTAACCGAAAAGTATTGAGAGCATACCCATGCTGTAGCAGGTATGAATTGCCCCTACAGCATGAGTATAGTTTTGCGTAAGTCATAATCAAGTTGAAATTGACGGGTTAGCAAGACACGGAGAGAGTATTTAATAACTTTCCTACGTTTTCTATCTCCGTATCGATAGAATTTTTGCCGTTAATACTAATCACTTCCCTGATCTCTATTAGTTCTACTTATACCTAAATAATCCTGAGAAAAAATTGCTAAATCGTCAGGATATTACTTTTGTAGCCATGTAAATGTGACTATGCCAATTATAAAGATGACATTCACTGAAGGATGTTTATACTGTGTTACAAAAGTTACTATCACAACCCACCGAGGTTGAAATGTTAACTAAGTAGTTGAAATATTGAAAGCCTAGCTGCCGATTTAAATAGCTATTGGTTAAATCAAAAATTTAGCAGCCGATTAAGTCCAGTAATACTGTATCCAATAAAACCATTACAGTTAATTTCTAAAAAAATTGTAATGGAACCTTCAACTATGTTAGTTCATCGTTAATCGCGGGAACAATAGCAACAGTTGAATAGCTGACCGTAATCTAAGCTGACCGAAATCTATTGTTACCTGGAGCCATTGAGACGATCTTATGCCAGCAACATCTTTTTATGCAGACGCCCCCTACAACACCAAAAAGTCCCGCCAGGCTTTGGACTCGGATCTCACGGTTGATGACAGTGAGTTATCGGTAGATGACCTACAGGAGCTAGAGATCGCTTCTGTTGACAATGCTAACTTTGCTGCTAGCAGTAACCGTCGGAGTACAGACCTAGTACGTCTATATCTTCAAGAAATTGGTCGGGTTCGCTTGTTGGGGCGCGATGAAGAGGTTTCAGAAGCTCAAAAAGTCCAGCGTTACTTGCGGATGCGGATAGTACTTGCTAAGGCCGCCAAGGAAGGGGATGAAGTGATTACGCCCTATTTGAGGTTAGTTGAAGTTCAAGAACGTCTAACCTCGGAACTAGGACATCGCCCATCTTTGGAAAGATGGGCTGCTACTGCTGATATAATTTTATCCGATCTCAGACCGACTTTGGCAAATGGGAAACGTCGCTGGGCAGAAATTGCCAAGTTGACTGTAGAAGAGTTGGAGCAAGTTCAGTCCCAAGGACTCCAAGCAAAAGAACACATGATTAAGGCGAATCTTCGCTTAGTTGTGTCTGTTGCTAAAAAGTATCAAAATCGTGGTTTGGAATTGTTGGATTTAGTCCAAGAAGGCACACTAGGTTTGGAGCGGGCTGTAGAAAAATTTGACCCAACTAAGGGTTATCGCTTCAGTACTTATGCTTACTGGTGGATTCGTCAGGGAATTACACGGGCGATCGCAACTTCTAGTCGCACCATTCGCCTACCGGTTCATATTACCGAAAAGTTAAACAAAATCAAAAAGGCTCAACGCAAAATTGCTCAAGAAAAAGGTCGCACCCCAACTCTAGAAGATTTAGCAACTGAGTTAGAGATGACACCAACCCAAGTCAGAGAAGTTTTGTTACGGGTTCCTCGCTCTGTTTCTTTGGAAACCAAAGTAGGCAAGGATAAAGACACTGAGTTAGGCGAATTACTAGAAACTGACTGTGTAACCCCAGAAGAAATGTTAATGCGAGAATCTTTACAAAGAGACTTGCATCATCTTCTGTCAGATTTAACTAGCCGGGAACGCGATGTAATTTTGATGCGGTTTGGTTTGGCAGATGGTCATCCTTATTCTTTAGCAGAAATTGGCCGCGCTCTCGACTTATCCCGCGAACGAGTTCGACAAATAGAATCCAAGGCTTTGCAAAAACTACGCCAACCTAAGCGTCGTAACCTGATCCGCGATTATTTGGAATCTCTAAGTTAGTCAATGATCGAGAGTCATTTGTCATTAGTCATTTGTCATTAGAAAACTACACTTGACAAATGACTAGGGACAAAAGACTGATTTGATACCAGATTGAAAGCCTTTTAAAAGCTTATAGCAAGTAATTTGCATTTAATTGTATAAGAGTTCCCCCAGAGCTTTGCTCAGATATCTTGAAGGTGGGGATCGGTTAAACAATTCAAAATTCACTCATACAAAATTTAAAGTCAAGGGATGCAATCGTTACAAGTATCCTAACTATTAGCTGTATGCAAATTAAATGCAATACAGCTTATTATTTGAATTTTGATCAAGATTTAATGAATTGTTCTTAAATATTTAATATAAATTCTCAATAGGCAATGATTGTTGCAAATTGCTCCCAAGATTTGTTATATTCTCAACTAACAAGCTTTGTTGAGAAATATTAGTATGACTGTCTACACAACTACTTCACTCAAGGCAGAACTGAACGGACGAGGCTGGCGATTAACTCCCCAGCGCGAAACAATTTTACACATTTTTCAAGAACTTCCGCAAGGTGAACATCTAAGTGCGGAGGATCTTTATCATCGGCTAGAAACTGATGGTGAAGGGATCAGTCTGTCAACTATTTATCGGACTTTGAAGTTGATGGCGAGGATGGGAATTTTACGGGAATTAGAACTGGGTGAAGGACATAAGCATTATGAGATCAACCAGCCTTATCCTCATCATCACCATCACTTGATTTGTGTTAGATGCAACTCAACTATTGAGTTTAAAAATGATTCAATTTTAAAAATTGGATCGAAAACCGCTCAAAAAGAAGGTTTCCACCTGCTTGATTGTCAAATGACAATCCATGCAGTGTGTCCCAAGTGCCAACGGGCGCTGATGCCGCTTTAGCACTTGGGTGAATAATCAGACGAAACTACTCAAATTAACCAAATAAGTGGAATTTTGAGAAGTTCGTAATTTGCTGTTACTAGAGGCTAGCAACGAGTTGGGAACTGATACTAACAACACCAAAGCGGATGTTAAAAGCGTCCGCTCTTAAGATCCTTAAGGCTGATGCCGTAGAATTCTTGGGCTTGTTTAATCGCTTTTTTGGTGTCATCTGCCATTACACCGTTCAGCTTGCCTTTATAAAAACCCCGTTCCCGTAGTCGCGTTTGGATTTCCAGGGTATTAAATTCGCTTTTTTTAGCAGTATTAACTGAGCTATATAACTTAGCTCGTGTAGTTGGGCCAGCAACGCCACTTGCTGCTAAGAAATTAGCTGCCTGGAATCTTCGTACAGCATCGGCAGTGTAGGGGCCATAGTAGCCATTTGGCTCTCCCTCTAAATATCCTGCCTGGATCAATTGTTCTTGGATAACTCTAACTGACTCACCGCGATCGCCTACACGGAGTTTGTCTCGATTGACAACCTTCTTGGGAGCCTCTTCTCCATCGCCAATGCCAATTCCTGGCAATTTACGCAATGTTGCGGGGCCAGCAATTCCATCAACGCTTAATTTGTAAGAATCTTGGAACCGCTTTACAGATTCTTCGGTAATTGGGCCAAATATTCCTGTGGCGTTCCCATAATAAAAGCCTGCGATTCTTAAGCGTTCTTGCAAGGCTCTGACATCTTCACCTTCATCACCCTTAGCAAGGTAGTTAGGATTACGGCGTTGGTTGGTGGCTGAACGAACCGAACTAGTAGTGCTGGGCTTTTTAGCTTGTGTACTGACAACAGTGGCTTTTTTTGCTTGTGTTGTCGTAGTACTGGGCTTTTTAGCTTGCCAGTTTTCTAACTTTTGCAGTGTGCTTGCTCCAACAATGCCGTCCACTGGTAAACCGGCGGCTTTTTGGAAGCGGCGCACAGCCTCTTGTGTGGATGCGTCATATACTTGGGTAACAGAGGATTGGTAAAAACCTGCTGTTCTCAACTTTTGTTGGAGATTTCTAACAGAGGGGCCTTGATCGCCTATTTCAAGTGCTATAACGCTGCTGACAGCGCCAAGAATAGATAAGGACAGAGCAAGGGGCAACATATACTTCCAAGCCCTACCAGAAAGCCGTTTCCAGTCTGGTGCAGCTGCTTTGTTAAACAAAGAACTGAGGGATACCAATTCACTGGGTGTGCTGTCTTCGTAGGCGAAAGCTAGGTGCAAATACGCAAGATTTTCCATATTTGTTTCCTACACCATTGATTTTTCTTCGATAACTGCTTCAGCTTGATGTACTAGGTTCCTCAAAGCTTCTAATGTTCCTATATTTACATCCTCCCATAAATTGCGCTTGTGTGCTTCTAATAATTTTTCAGCAATATCACGCAGAGCATAAGGGTTCTTTTCCTGAATAAATTCTGACACAACTGGATCGAGCAAGTAAGCCTCTACTATGCCTTGATACATATAATCTTCTACACATTTAGCTGTAGCGTCGTAGGCGAATAAAAAATCTACTGTCGCCGCCATTTCAAAAGCACCTTTGTAACCGTGGCGCATAACTCCTGCAATCCACTTAGGATTAACTACACGAGAACGATACACCCGTGAAATTTCTTCTTTAAGTTGGCGGACTCGTGGTTGGGCGGGTATGGAATTATCACCAAAATATGTTTGGGGGTTTTTTCCCTGTAGAGAACGCACGGCTGCGGTTAAGCCACCCTGAAATTGGTAATAATCATCAGAATCGAGTAGGTCGTGTTCGCGGTTATCTTGATTGTGCAGGACAACTTGCATTTGGGATAAGCGTTGTTTGAAGGCTTCGGTATTGGGGACTGGGGACTGGGGACTGGGGACTGAGGATTGGGGATTGGAAATTTTCTCCTCCCCTGCTCGCTCTGCTTCCCCTGCTCCCTGTCCCTGCTCCCTGCTCCCTGCTCCCTGCTCCCCTGCCCCCGAAGAATAGGCGTAAGAACTCCAGTTAATGTAGGCGCGGGCTAAATCTTCGTCATCTGTCCAGTTTTGCGATTCGATTAAACCTTGGAGTCCTGCACCGTAAGCACCTGGGCGAGAACCAAAGATGCGATAGCGCGATCGCACCACGGCTTCTTCTACACTTAATCCTTGGTTTGTCCACAATTCAGTCTCTTGGCGAACTGCATCCGCTAGGGGATTTTGTTCTGGCGGTTCATCTAAGTCTGCTACTGCTGATACTGCTTGATCGAATAAGTCAATCAAGTTGGGAAAAGCATCGCGGAAGAATCCCGAAATTCGCAAGGTAACATCTACACGGGGCCGTCCCAAAATTGCTAGAGGCAAAATTTCAAAATCTACTACTCGCCGCGCTGCACCATCCCATACAGGTTGGACTCCCAGTAAAGCTAACGCTTCGGCAATATCATCACCGCCAGTCCTCATGGTGGCTGTTCCCCACAATGATAAACCTAGTGTTCTGGGATATTCACCATGCTCTTGAGTGTAATATTCCACGAGGGTTTCAGCAGCTTTTCTACCAATATCCCAAGCTGTCTCTGTGGGAATGGCGCGAATATCGACAGAATAAAAGTTTCTCCCTGTTGGTAGAACTTCTGGGCGGCCGCGCGTGGGTGCGCCAGATGGGGCACTGGGGACGTAACCGCCATCTAGTCCGTGTAATAAGTGGGTGATTTCTTGATCGGTTTGTTGTAAAGCTGGCAGCAGGCGATCGCGTATCCAAGTAGAGACACGATTCATTGCGTCTCCCTCCTCAGCAAAGACGCGATGAATCGCGTCTCTACAAGAATTCTGATTTATTAGTTGTTCTACTAAAAGGGCGGCGTGTTCTTCTAGGACTTCAACTATATCGCCGATGGTGCGGCATTCTGTGCCATTGACTATTGAGTATTCACCACTAGGCATTGACAAATCGGCTGTGAGGGGATCAAAGTCTAGACCCCAATCTTGAGCTATGGCACGGGTAATACCTAAAGAATGGCGATTGGGGATGCGAGCGATCGCTACTATTAAATCCCGCAGCTGCCTTCCTTGGGGACATTGCCCAAAAATATGCAACCCGTCGCGGATTTGGGCTTCTTTCAATTCACAAAGATAACCACCGATGGAATTCAAAACTAGAGATTCAGACTTAAAAATTTCTGTTTCATTTTGGATTCCCAAATCTAGATGGAGATTTTCTTTGATTACCAGTTCGTGGATGCGATCGCGAATTACTGGTAAACGCGAAGGATCTAAACTGTCGGCTTCATAATACTCATCAATTAAATTTTCTAACTGTTGCAAAGAACCGTAGAGTTCCGCACGAGTCATCGGTGGCGTTAAGTGATCTATAATCACCGCTTGAGCGCGACGTTTAGCTTGGGAACCTTCACCAGGATCATTGACAATAAACGGGTACAGGTGGGGAAGTGCGCCGAAAGCCACTTCTGGATAACAATTATTAGATAAAGCCACGCTTTTACCGGGTAGCCATTCTAGATTTCCGTGTTTCCCTACATGAACTACAGCATCAGCACCAAAACATTCTCTAACCCAATAGTAGAAAGCTAAATAATCATAGGTTGGTTCTAAATCTGGCGCATGATAATTCAAACTTGGGTCATTATCATAACCTCTTGCTGGCTGAATTCCCACAAAAACGTTGCCGAGTTGAATTCCGGGAACGGGGAAAGAGGCAAGGGGGCAGGGAGCAGGGAGCAGGGGAGAAGAGTTTTCACCTTTGCCTCCCGCACCTTGCCCCATTCCCCACCGTTCTCTAATACCTTGCTGAACTGCTGGCGGTAATGAAGCGAAATATTCTTGATATTCTTCCCAAGAGACACTTTGGTGTACCGGAAGCCATTCTCTACCTTCCGAATCGTTGGTTACGCCATCTGTCAACCGTTGAATCAACTCATCTCCTTCAGCAGGTGGATTTTCGACTTCATAACCAGCCTGATGTAAAGCTTGCAGGATTTCTACACAACTAGCTGGAGTGTCCAGTCCCACACCATTGGCGAGGCGGCCATTGCGGTTGGGGTAGTTTGCCAGAATTAAGGCAATTCGCCGTTCTTGAGGTGGTTTGGAACGTAGACGCGCCCAATTTGCTGCTAGTTTAGCAACGAACTCGATGCGATCGCTGACTGGTTCATAAATTACCACATCTGTCTCTAAATAGGGATTACGAGTTTGCACGGCTTTAAAAGACACAGCACGCGTAATAATCCGCCCATCTACTTCTGGTAGCGCTACATTCATCCCAATATCACGGGGAGATAGCCCTTGAAATTGTGACTCCCACTGTTCAATTGATCCGCCACTGAGGATTACCTGCAACACAGGCACATCTAATTTTTCCCACAGTTCAGTTTGGGGTGTTTCGCTTTCCAAGCGTGCTAGAGAAAAACTAGTGGTATTTAGCAGCACAGCTATTGATTCGGCTTCTTTGGGTTGAAAAAATTCACTCAACTCCGCTTGCACATCGGGTTCACGCAATGAGGAAACAAATACTGGCACTGGTTGTAAATTTTTCTGTACCAAAGCTTCGCATAAAGCATCAATTACTTTAGTATTCCCCGCTAAATAATGAGCGCGGTAGAAAAGGATGCCGATTTTGGGGATTGGGGATTGGGGACAAGGGGACAAGGAGACAAGGGGACAAGGAGACAAGGTGGATTCATCCAGTTCCGAGGTGGATGAACGGAGTTCTGAGGTGGATTCATCCGGTTCAAAGGTGGATGAACGGAGTTCTGAGGTGGATTCATCCGGTTCAAAGGTGGATGAACGGAGTTCTGAGGTGGATTCATCCGATTCAAAGGTGGATGAACGGAGTTCTGAGGTGGATTCATCCAGTTCAAAGGTGGATGAACGGAGTTCTGAGGTGGATTCATCCAGTTCAAAGGTGGATGAACGGAGTTCTGAGGTGGATTCATCCAGTTCAAAGGTGGATGAACGGAGTTCTGAGGTGGATTCATCCAGTTCAAAGGTGGATGAACGGAGTTCTGAGGTGGATTCATCCAGTTCAAAGGTGGATGAACGGAGTTCTGAGGTGGATTCATCCAGTTCAAAGGTGGATGAACGGAGTTCCGAGGTGGATTCATCCAGTTCAAAGGTGGATGAACGGAGTTCTGAGGTGGATTCATCCAGTTCAAAGGTGGATGAACGGAGTTCTAACTCTCCCCTGCCCCCTTGCTCCTTGGTCACTGAGCGTAGCCGAAGTGCCACTCCCCATTCATACAATCCCACGCGCGGAATCGGCCGGGGTAGCGGGGGATTGTATGCAGTTAACAGGCAAGTATCAGAGATAAATTGCAGAGCATTAACAAAATTTTCTACGCCGCCTTCGCTAAAATACTGCCATACCTGGTTAGCAACACCTAAAGGCACGGTAGACTGAGAAATTAAGTCGGGATCAAAAGCGTCGTCCCCTGGCATTACAATGAGGGTTCTACCATTACGTTGCACAATTTCTTGCACTACTTCTAAGCCATAACTCCAGTAAGAACGTCCTCCTAATAGGCGCAAAATAATTACTTGAGCAAGCTCCAAAACTTGCTCTCCATAAGTATCTATGCTTAACTGTTGCTGCAATTGCAATAGATTGGCGACTCTTAAGGCAGGAAATTGTGAAGGTAATTTTGTAACCGCAACTGCCAAAGTTTGAATGTCGGTATCAGCAGCCGTAATCAACACGAAAGGCGCTGGAGTTTGTTCTAGAAAAATTAAACCCTCTGACTGATTCCATCCACCCGATGTGCTACTTATACGATGCATAATGCTGTATTACCGTCTTAAACTATTGGTTATTACACAATCAAAACAAACTTTTCCGCTGCATTTAGCCCCCTCTTACCAGTAATGATTAAAAATGCTTAGTTCTCCTGATTTGAGCTTTTCTCGAACCTTGCCTATTGTTGTATTTAATCAGCTTGGGGAATTGTTGGAACAAATGGCTCAAACAGTGGAAAGTGCCACTCTGGTACTGACAGAAGCTGTTTTGGCGCGGATTTGCATACCTGTGGAGTGGCAAAGGCAAAGGTTTACATTGGTGGTTTCTGGGCAGTTTAGTGCGCTCTTGGTAGGAACCTTTGAGGAGGGGCAAGGGAGCAGAGGGGCAGGGGAGCAGGGGAGCAGGGGAGCAGGGGGGCAGGGGAGCGGGGGGGCAGGGGAGCAGGAAATTTACTCTCCACTCAGCACTCACTCAGCACTTAATGCTAGGTTGACATTTAATTTAGAGGCGATCGCTTCTTTTCTTTACGAATTGAGAGACTTGTTTGAGTGCGATTCCTATACTCACCAAAATCTCGAACGCTATCGCCAAATTATTGGGCCCAATGATGCTACCCTCCAAAGTAAGTTCTCGCTGTTGCTATTAGAATATTTTCTAACTCAGCCAAACCAAGAAATAATAGCACCTCCAAGCCCAACTGCGCCGGCAGTTTATATCTGTCAGCCAGTGGAAGATGCCTTAAAAAAACAGATTTCCCAAGAACGGTTGTTGAATCAGGTAACAACGCAGATCCGCAAAAGCTTGGATTTGCCTGTTATTATGGCAACGGCAATTACACAGGTGCGTGAGTTTCTAGAATTAGACCGATTAGTAATCTATAAATTTGAAGGTTCCAAAGTCAAGACTCAACAATACCAGTCTTCTACAGATGAGGATAACGGGAAATGCTCAACTTCTATCTCAGTAAATAATCAATCCTTAGTAGAAGATTACCAACAGCATGGAGCTTATATTGTCTATGAAGCCCGTGCTACAGATGCGATTACCTGCGTGTTGAATTACACTGAAAAAAATTGCTTTATGCGAACCTCTCAATGTTGGGAGAAGTATCGTCAAGGCTTTACGTTAGCTGTGGATGATGTCGAAAAAACTTATGCTCTAGAAGAGTGTTTGTTGAATTTTTTAAGGGAAAGCCAAGTGCGGGCTAAGTTGGCAGCACCGATTATACTTGAGGACAAGCTGTGGGGGCTGCTGATTGCTCATCAGTGCAATGAACCACGCCAGTGGATTGATAGTGAAAAAAACTTGCTGATTGCGATCGCCGAACAATTAGCGATCGCCATTTACCAAGCTGAGTTAATGCAAACCCTCACCCAAGAAAAACAAACTCTCGAACAACGAGTTATTGAACGCACAATCGGACTACGTGATGCTCTCCTCGCCGCCGAAGCTGCTAACCGGCTCAGAAGTGAATTTCTCGCTACTATCAGTCACGAATTACTCACGCCTTTAACTTATGTGATTGGGATGTCGTCTACGTTGTTACGTTGGCCTTTGGGTGAATTGAGTCAGCGACAACGCGATTATCTGCAAACAATCCACGATAGTGGAGAACATTTATTAGAAATGATTAATGACATTCTCGATTTATCGCAAATCGAGGCTGGTAAGACAGCTTTAAATATTTCGGAATTTTCTTTGGTGAATATTGCGGAAAATGCTGTGGAGTCACTGCGAAAAAAAGCAACAAGCGAACAAATCAATCTCAACCTTGATTTGCAAATCGATCCCAGGCGCGATCGCTTTACCGCCGATGCCGAACGAGTAGCACAAATTCTCTCGAATCTGTTAACTAATGCGATTAAATTCACTCCCGAAAGTGGTAACGTTACCTTACGCCTTTGGGTGGAGGATGATACCGCTATTTTTCAAGTGGAAGATACCGGGATTGGCATACGCGAAGAACAGTTACCATTACTATTTGAAAAATTTCAGCAACTCGATACACCCTATCGCCGCCGCTACGAAGGCACTGGACTTGGACTAGCTTTAACTAAACAGCTTGTAGAACTCCATCGGGGTCGAATTGAAGTAGAATCAACCATCAGTATTGGCTCTATTTTTACTGTGTGGATACCAACTCAGGCAATGAGAGTGCTGAGTTAGGAGTTAAGCAAGAGACGCGATGAATCGCCGTCTTTACAAGAATCAGTATTTGTAGAGACGGCGATTTATCGCGTCTTTTTGATGATTTATTTCTTCAATTTGAGGCTAGGCTAATGAGCATTTTTTCAAAAATCCTCAACACAGGCTCTTCTCCATTGTCTCTAGTGAAAATAGTATAATTTGGGTGAGAATTGATTTCAATTAACCAATATTGGTTATCTCGATCTAAGACTATATCTAAACCACCATAATCAATGTCTAATTCTTCAAAAATTGGTTTAGCAAAATTAGCAATCTCTGACAATATTTGTGGATCATTGATATATTTTGCTTTCGCGCCATCCCAGTGAAGAGGGCTAAGATTGCCTACAAATTTTGCATTAGTTATATCTTTTTCATAGAGCAAAACTAACTCTTTGTTTAGAAAAACGGCTCTATACTCAGATTTTATATCAATGAACTCTTGAGCGATCGCAACGTAATCATACTTTTTATTATTAATATTAAAAATCTCTTTCAAAGCAATTTCAACTTCATCTGTATTCTGGCATAAAAAAACGTTATGCCCACTTGATCCAGAATTCCGTTTAACAATTACAGGCGTTTCAAAGGTTTTTTTTATTTCTAATATAATATCTTCAAAACTGGGAAATTTTAAGTAAATCTTATATTGCAGGTCACAAAAAGGGGAAAGAAAACCTACTGTCCGAGGAAGTTTAACTTTGTTCTTTAAAATATGGTAAGTATATTCCTTATCTTTGATAATTTGGGCTACGGCTTGATTTATTATCGGAGTACTATAATTACAAAAAAAATGTTGTTTATTATTCAGTTTTATTTTTACCAAGTTTTCAGCCGGATGAATAATTTCATAGCTGATATTTAAATTTTCACAAGCTTTGAGCAATAGCGAAAGGTTATCTAACATAAATACTTGAAGTTAAAAATAAAAATTACGAATTAAGTTAGCGTAGCAGGGCGGAGAAGCCCATTACGAATTACGAATTACGAATTACGAATTATTTTAGCTTGTTGTTTGCCGTTTAAAAATCACCATTTCAGTACCGACAACTGGGTTACGCGCTATCAGCTTATCTTGGGAGTCGATAATTTCTAAATGGGTAAAATCAAGTTCTTGAGAACGTTGTAATATTTCCGCAGCTAGTTTGTCCTGCTGAGATTCTTTGAGAGTGTACCAATCGTCACTAATTTTGACAGTCAAGTTACTCGTGCGGAAATTGGCTTGAATTGACTTTATCAGACCAGAAGCAATGCGATCGCTAATTTCGGCTACCTGATTTTCAATAGCCGCAATCAAAGCTTGTTCTGGTGTTAATTCTATAGCTGGTGTCGGTGTTGGCGTTGGGGTGGGAATTGGTTCAGGTTCAGGTTCTGGCGGCGTAATTTCCTCTGGTGGCTGTGGCGGCTGCGGTTCTGGTACAACTGACTCCGGTGGAGTAGTTATCGTTGGTGTCGGTGCAGGAACCTCTTCAACTGGAGGAACCGTTGCTATTTTAGTAGGTTTACCAGTAAAGACAGTTGTAGTTGTCCAAATGAGAATTACAGCAATTCCAGCCACAATTCCCGTCAAAGCTGTATCTGATAACTTTGTTGATAAATTTGATGGCAAAAACAAGCGGATTGTCCTTAACAGTCCACCCCATCGCAACTGAAGCTGTTGTAAAAAGCCGGGTGTTTCCTTAGTACCTGGTGGGGATGCTGTCTCCAGTTTGTCCACCGTTGTTTCTAAAACCCCAATCGTCCCTCGGAGAACTTGGATAATTTTAGCCTTCCAAAATGGCTGAACTCTCTGGTAAGGTTTTTGGGGAGGTTGATTTCCCTGTTCATCCGTCGGTTTTGACTGATTGTCTTGTGACATGGAACTTTCACCAAAAGCAGCGAATCAAAGACAAACAACATACATTATTACTGGTGCTGCCTTCTTTTGCCTTAATGTATCACTTCATTGCTCATTGTTTCCGCTAAACTGACTATTTATCAAATTTGGTGAATTATGAACTTAAAACGCCGTCAATTTTTATTTTTAAGTAGCTTCAGCGCCATTAGTACAGGATTTTTAGCCTGGATGTTAACTAATCAAAATCATCACAGTGCTGATCTTACCGATTCAACTACAGCTATAGCCGCCAACCCAGTTAAAAAAGACTTGTTATTACGTTTTGTATCTGTGGCTGATACGGGGACTGGTGCTAAAGGACAGTATGCTGTGGCTGGGGCAATGAATGCCTATCACAAACAAAATCCTTATGATTTAGTCGTTTTAGCTGGAGACAATATTTACAATAACGGCGAAATGGAAAAAATTAGTGCAGTTTTTGAGCGTCCTTATCAACCTTTGCTAAAACAAGGTGTGAAATTCCAGGCTTGTTTAGGCAATCACGATATTCGTACTGCCAATGGCGATTTACAAGTCAAGTATGTCGGCTTTAATATGAAGGGACGTTACTATACATTTAAACGTAATCAAGTACAATTTTTTGCTTTAGATACTAACGGTAATGCTGATTGGAAAAATCAGCTAACTTGGTTAGAAAAAGAATTAAGTATTAGTAATGCTCCTTGGAAAGTGGTATTTGGTCATCATCCAATTTATTCATCAGGTCAGTATGGGAGTAATCCAGATTTTATTAAAACTTTTACTCCCCTATTTAAAAAATACGGCGTTCAACTTTATATCAATGGTCACGAACACAATTATGAACGCACACGTGCTATTGATGGGACAACTTATTTAATTTGTGGTGCAGGTGCTGGTAATCGTCCTGTAGGGCGTTCTGAGTGGACAGGGTATTCTACCAGTGATTTAAGTTTTGCCTCTTATGAAGTGTATAAAGATAGAATAGAAATAAGTGCGATCGCTACTAATAATCGCGTATTTGATAAAGGTATTATTCAATTAAAATCAGCTTAGTTAGATGACTCAGCAAAAACTTATTTCTGCACTCAACACTACTTTAGAATCGTATCAAGCACCAGATGCTATATAAAATACTTTTACAAAAAGCCTTATTTTTAGACTGGGGCGTACTTTGTTGCTAGTTGCAAAGGAGTTACAGTTGAGCAACTAAAATATTCCGTTGATAGTCTCCCATTAGTTTTTCCTCCGTAAGACTGTAACGCGAATCTTCTTACTCCATTAAGATATATTAAAGTTCACAGAAGCAGCAAGCATCTTCTGCACATGGGTTTAGATTTTGGAAAAACCCTTTGTTCTTAACATGGGGTTATAAGTATATGTTTTCTGAAGTTAAAAAATGTCTTGTGTTAGCTGTACCTTTGGCAACAGCACAATTGGCGCAATCTGCAACTGGTTTTGTGGATACGGTAATGATGGGCTGGTTGGGAAGTCAGACTATTGCATCTGGAGGTTTGGGAGTTGTTATCTTTAGTTTTTGTCTGTTGATTGTTAGTGGTATCCTTTCTGCTGTCAGTCCGTTAGCTGCCCAAGCATACGGGACTGGAAATAGAGAAAAAGTTGGCACAATTGTCCGCCTTGGACTAGGGATATCTCTGGTACTAGGAATACCAACTACATTGCTGATTTACAATGGAGGTGCTTTACTACTTCTACTAGGGCAGAATGCTAACACAGTAGCACTAGCAGAGATTTATTTAAAAGCGATCGCACTCGGTTTTATTCCTGCTTTAGGCTTTGCAGTACTTAAAAGCTTTCTTTCTGCTCTATTGCAACCGAAATTAGTGATGGTAACTGTGGTTTTGGGTACTCTGCTCAACTTCACAGCTAACTATGTGCTGATGTTTGGCAAACTGGGATTTCCCGCGCTGGGTTTAGCTGGTATCGGTTGGGCAAGCACATTCTCACTTTGGAGTATGTTTGTTGCTTTAATAGTTTATATATGTAATCAGCCTCGCTTTGCAGTTTACGGTATTTTTCGACCTTTATCTAAAAAAGCTTTTTCCTTAGAGTATCGGCGGATCATTGGTGAGATTTTTCAGGTTGGATTGCCTATTGGGGGGCTGATTGCAGTCGAAGGGGGACTGTTCACTGTTGTTACTTTCATAATAGGACAATTAGGAACAAACGCTCTTGCTGCCCATCAAATTGCTTTACAAACAATTTCGATATCATTCCAGATGGCAGTAGGCATTTCTCTAGCGACAACAGTACGTGTTGGGCAGTTAGTTGGACAGAATAAACTGCTTGCTACTCGTCTGGCTGGATATGTAGGTATTGCTATTGCAGGTCTATCTATGGGTGTGGTAGGCATTACATTTTGGTTAGTACCAAAGTCAATTATTTCTCTTTATATTGACATTAACGATCCAAACAATGCAGATGTAGTTGCCCTTGCAGTGAAATTGCTGGGAGTGGCAGCGATTTTTCAAATAGTTGACGGTGTGCAAGTTACTGCGGGGGCAGCATTACGCGGACTAAAAGACACTCGAATTCCTATGTTTATTGGTATTTTTGCTTATTGGTGCGTTGGTTTATTCACTGGTTATACTTTTGGAATCTCATCGGGGTATGGAGCTATTGGTCTTTGGTGGGGACTAGCTATTGGTTTAGCGATCGCTGCAATAGTAATGACTTGGCGGTTTAGCAACAAAACAACTAAGAGATCTGCGGGTTAATAGTATCCCAACCAGACGGGTTTCGACTGCGCTCAACCCTCAGCCATCGAGAGTTGAGCGCAGTCGAAACTCGGTTTACTGGTACTTTATTCTCACGCAAGTTCCTAACCACGGGTAATAAACAGCCTAAAAGGAGAGAGGTCAGAATATTAAGTTGCACATCGCGTTAACATTAGCTTAATTCTCACCAAAGACTATATGATTCTTGAGGCAGTTATGCTTCCTGTTAAACCTGGTCTGGAATCCGATTTTGAAGTTGCTTTCAAAAAAGCTTCTAAAATTATTTCCTCAATGGATGGATATTTCTCCCATGAATTGCATAGATGTATAGAAGTCGAAAGAAAATATTTATTACTTGTAAAATGGGAAACTTTAGAATCTCATACTGTCAAATTTAGAACTTCTGCTGAGTATCAAGAGTGGAAAAAACTTCTGCATCATTTTTATGAGCCATTTCCCACTGTTGAACACTTTGAAGAAATTGAAATATGAAAAATAAGAACCCCGACTTCTTTGAAAAATCGGGGTTCTGCGATTGTATCACTCTACTCATTGCAACTGTGCTACTTTTGGGTAAACAATCTTTCGTCACCCCTGTCTATAACTTTTCAACAATCTGGTCTCTAAGACTATTGACAAATCCCAGCACTTCGTTTTTCTCTGCTTGCTTGACCCCGTTTTTATCAAGGGCTAGCGCTATATCATTAGCAAAAGCATAAAATTCACCGTTAGTGAGACCTCCACCAATTCCACTATGAGAAAGCTTCATAGTCCGCCCAGTATAGACACAAGGGCCACCTGCTGCTTGGCAGAATTGAGCTATCAGCAACTCACGCAGCCGCTGTTTTGAGTTGGTACTCAAGCCAATAAAGTATTTACCAATCAATGGGTCAGCAAATATGTTTCCTGCGGAATCGTCAATGACTGCGGCAATTGCATTGTAGCCTCCTAATCTGTTATAGAGAGACCTTCCTGCTGAATTATGGGCTATAGTCACTTCCTCTGTTGATAGTTGAACTGGCGGTGTTGTTGTGGAACGAGCCAAACTAGGGCTTAACCTGAAAATAGTCACAACCATGATTGTGATAGGAACCAATGTTAACCAGAAAGCCTTTGTAAATAAGTTTTGTATTTTCATCGTCAAAGTTCCTCTGTTAAGTTTGATGCTGGATCAGTTTTCTTACTTCACACAATAAAATTCGGCTATAAAGATGGAGCCTAAAAAATAACCGAATTTATGCCTACTAAAATTTGTATGGAATGTCTATAAAACTTTGTAGTTCTGACTTTATTCCATAGAAAATATCTGAGAAAGTCTTTGATTTTCTCGTCTTTTTAATAGCAATGCCTGAAATATAGAACACGCATTTTTAGGAAATATTGCGCCCAAATAGAACTTACTTTAAAAGCACTTACTTTTAAAATAAGTTCTATTTGATTGAGCAAGCAAGAAGTATAGTACCACTGATCTCACAAATATTTAGTAATTAGAATAAAACAACCTACGTTTCCTACTTTTCCCACTTTTTAAAATACATATAATTTATTGAAAGGTTGGCTTAGAAAATCAGTTCATCTTTAAAAATAAAGTTAATACCCATATTTTTAAGAGTAAATATGCTTAAAGTTATACTAAATAACATTAGTCCAATTGTCACCGCAAAATTTTATGATTCTTGAGGCAGTTATTCTTAATGTCAAATCTGGGCTAGAATTCGATTTTGAAGCTACTTTCAAAAAAGCTTCTAAAATTATTTCCTCAATGGACGGATATTTATCCCATGAATTGCATAAATGTATAGAAGTCCAAGGTAAATATTTATTACTTGTAAAATGGGAAAGTTTAGAATCTCATACTTTAGGATTTAGAAATTCTGCTGAATATCAAGAGTGGAAAAAACTTCTGCATCATTTTTATGAGCCATTTCCTACTGTTGAACACTTTGAAGAAATTAAAATATGAAAAACAAGAACCCCGACTTATTGGAAAATCGGGGTTCTATGGCTTGTGGCTTTGTTTTCAAATTTTTTGCAACTGCGCTACTCTTGGGTCAACAATTTTTTGTCCCAAACTGGAAAATTTAATTGCTACAGACATTTTATTACCTGTTCCGAAGACATGAGTGATTTCACCCAGACCAAAAGTCTTGTGTAATACTCTATCGCCTACTTGCCAAGTCTGGGTTGCGTCTTGTTTTTCACTAGAAGTAGAGGCACTTTTAGTATAGCTTTGACGACTCGCGCGTTTAGTAGATAATAATTCTTCTGGCAACTCGTCGAGAAATTGCGATCGCATGGCTGGTTCACGAGAACCATACAAACGACGTTCCCGCGCGTGTGATAAAAATAACCGCTCTTGGGCGCGAGTAATTCCCACATAACACAGGCGGCGTTCTTCTTCCAAAGATGCGGGATCACTTAGCGATCGGTAGCCGGGAAATAGCCCCTGTTCTAATCCCACCAAAAAGACTACGGGAAACTCCAAACCTTTGGAAGCGTGCAAAGTCATCAAAGAAACGGCTGTTTGTCCTTCTTTTAAGTTATCTAAATCGGAACTGAGGGCGGCACTACTTAAAAAATCTCGCAGGGAAATCTCTTCGTTTTCTTCTTGAAATTGCAATGCAGCGTTATAAAGTTCCTGGACGTTTTGTACCCGATCTGTGGCTTCATCTGTGCCTTGATTCATCAAGTCTTGAACGTAACCAGAATCTTCTAATATTCCTTGCAAAACCTCAGTCACCGGAAGCGTGGCGACTTGTCCTTGCCAACGGCTAATCATTGCAGCAAAGTTATTTACAGCTTTTGTCGCCCGTCCAGCTAATGTATTAACTGATGTTTCATCACTGAGTATTTCCCATAAAGTTGTCCCTAATTGCTGAGATGCGTTCATCAAAGCGTCAATAGTGGTTTTGCCAATTCCCCGCCGGGGAGTATTAATAACTCGTAATAAACTGACTGTATCAGCTGGATTATTTATCGCTCTTAGATAAGCAACGACATCTTTAATTTCTTTGCGATCGTAAAACCTCATTCCCCCCACAACTGTGTAAGGAATTTGATATTTCACCAACAATTCTTCAAAGGGACGAGATTGGGCATTCGTCCGATAAAGTATAGCAAAACTACCCCAGTTTAACTCTGGATTTTGCTGTTCTAAAGTACTAATTTGATTAATAACAAATGCCGCTTCTGCAAGTTCTTCATCGGCTTTATGACAAGTAATCTGTTCACCCGTCCCCCGCGTCGCTTTCAGGACTTTATCAATCCGTTGGGTGTTATTTTCAATCAGTTCATTAGCCGCTTGCAGAATGTTTTCACAAGAACGATAGTTTTCTTCTAGCTTAACCATCGTTCGGGTATCATCATCTACTAAACCATCACCAAAGTCTTCCTGAAATCCTAGCAAGATGGTGAAATCTGCCATCCGAAAGCTGTAAATTGATTGGTCTGCATCGCCAACAACAAAAACTGAGCGATTTTCCCATTGCCATTCGCTCTTTTTGGTTTCGCCATTAGTAACTAATAAATTAATCAGTTGATACTGAGTGCGGTTAGTATCTTGATATTCATCTACAAGGATATGACGGAATTTGCGATGCCAGTAACCCAATACCTGCTCGTTTTGTTGAAATAATCTCGTAGGTACAAGAATAAGATCGTCAAAGTCGAGAGCGTTGTTTTGGGCTAACTTATCTTGATATAAATTGTATACTTGGGCAATTACCCGTCCGCGATAATTTGGTTGGTCTTGCTCAAATTCTTGAGGTGATAAACCTTGGTTTTTAGCATTACTAATAGCGTAGCGAACAGAGCGGGCATCAAACTTCTTATCGTCTAAATTTAGCTCTTTATTAACGATTTCTTTAATCAGAGTCATTACATCTGATTCATCAAAAATAGAGAAATTACGATTCCACTTGCGTCCTTTTTCGTCTACGTATTTTTCAATATCAAAACGGAGAATGCGAGAAAATAGACTGTGGAAAGTGCCACACCATAAATCTTTGATCGTGTTTTTGTAAACTTGCGATCGCAATTGCGTTTGTTGGTATTCTGTCAACAAATCCAATCGCTGACCATGTTGTTTCATTGCCAGTTGTTCTGCAAACAGCCGTTGAATCCGTTCTTTCATTTCCCGCGCGGCTTTATTGGTAAAAGTAACCGCCAGGATATGTTCTGGATCAACTTTGTGTTTCAGAATCAGATTTGCAATGCGATAAGTCAGCGCTCGTGTTTTACCGGAACCTGCGCCGGCAACAACTAGCAACGGCCCGCAGTAGTGTTCGACAGCTTGACGTTGACTAGGGTTAAGGTGACTGAGAAAGTCGATGGTTGTTGTCATGGATGTGAAAAAGCGATTGCCTGGTGTCACATCAATAGAGAGTCGCTATTGCCCAGGTTACAATATCTTAACGAAACTTGGTCAATAAAGATTGTGTGGCAATCTTCTTAACCAGAATGGTACTCTATCATGATTTATGTAGAAGCAAGAGAAAGCTATGCTGTCAGTCAAAGGCACATTCCAAAACGGTGTAGTTCATCCTAATGAACCAATTGAAGGGAATGAGGGGCAGTCAGTGATAATTGTGTTTGTCGAAGAAAACCGCACACCTGAGCCAGCAATGCCAGAAGACTCAGATTGGGATAAGCTGAGGCAGTTGATTAAAAACTGTGCAGTTGATACAGATATTGGTGATTTAGCACACCAGCATGACCATTAGACATCTCCAGAAATTAAATATGCGTGTATCCAGAATCCTTGTAGAGACGTAGCAGTGCTACGTCTCTACATTCATTTTCCGAGATGTCTATTATCTTTATGGAATGCCAAAGCGAGAATCATAACCTTGACAAAAGTTTTTTCTGACCGTCATTTTGAGCAAGCAGGATTTACAAAACTGTTGTAAATCAAAAAATCCTTGGATTTAAGCAAGGTTTGCGCAGGAGCAATTCATGAATTGCCCCTACAATACGTTAATTTTTTATACGCTAAATACGTTGATCGCGAGTTCTCCCTACACTTTCTGTCGTAAGATCAGCGACGGGGAATCCAACATCAAAAAATGTTGGACAAGCTCTCACTTTTTCTGTTCTCAGCACTGTTTAACACCTAATCAATAAGTATTGTCACGAATAGGACAATTCACTCCTTGAGTACCCAATTGATATGGGGTAGCAATACACAATACATCACGATTCAACCGTTAAGTTTTTAAAGATGAAAAATTTCTTTAATTTCAGGTTTAACCAATACAAGGATGGGTGGACATGGATCTGAGCTTAATTGTATCCAACATTTTGAATCCGCCAATTCTGTTTTTCTTTTTAGGCATGACTGCGGTTTTTGTCAAGTCCGATCTAGAAATTCCCCCACCAGTGCCTAAACTCCTTTCGTTGTATCTGCTGTTTGCCATTGGTTTTAAAGGAGGGGTAGAACTAATCAAAAGCGGACTTAATCAAGAAGTGATTCTAACACTCGCAGCAGCAATGATGATGGCTTGTGTTGTTCCAATTTACACCTTTTTTATCCTGAAGTGGAAATTGGATACTTACGATGCGGCTGCGATCGCTGCAACCTACGGTTCTATCAGTGCCGTCACTTTCATCACTGCTGGCGCTTTTCTTAGTGAGCTTGGTATTCAGTATGATGGTTACATGGTAGCAGCTCTTGCCCTGATGGAATCTCCGGCGATCATTGTTGGTCTGATCTTGGTGAGTATATTCACCGCCGATGAAAAGCGAGAGTTTGCTTGGTCAGAAGTTTTGCAAGAAGCATTTCTTAATAGTTCAGTTTTTCTCCTAGTTGGTAGCCTGTTAATCGGTGTCTTGACAGGAGAACGTGGTTGGCACGTATTAGAACCCTTTGCTCAAGGGTTGTTTTATGGCATTCTCACCTTCTTTTTACTGGATATGGGACTGGTTGCTGCCAGAAGAATTAAAGACTTGCAAAAAACCGGAGTTTTCCTGATTTTATTTGCCATACTAATTCCTATACTCAATGCAGGCGTTGGGTTAGCGATCGCCAAATTCATCGGTATGCCTCCGGGAAATTCGCTGTTATTCGCTGTATTGTGTGCCAGTGCTTCTTACATTGCTGTCCCGGCGGCGATGCGGATGACTGTTCCCGAAGCAAATCCCAGCCTATATGTTTCTACCGCTTTAGCAGTCACATTTCCGTTCAATATTATTGTGGGAATTCCGCTATATCTCTACGGAATTAACCTATTTTGGAGGTAATAATATGCACGTAGTTAAAAAGATAGAAATTATTGCCAACTCCTTTGAGCTTGCCAAAATTTTAGAAAGTTTAGACAAGTCTGGTGTACATAGCCATGCCGTAATCCGCAATGTTGTTGGTAAAGGATTACGAGGAACGACAGAAGATTTAGACATGACCATGCTTGATAATGTTTACATCCTCGCATTTTGTATGCCAGAACAACTCAAGCCTGTTGTCGAAAATCTCAGACCACTCCTCAATAAGTTCGGAGGTACTTGCTACGTTTCCGATGTGATGGAAATTCGCTCTGTCAGATGTATCGCGTCGATTTAAGAGAGTTATAAATTCAATGAAGCATTTCATGGAACGTCGTGACTTTTTGAAGTTGGGAATGACTGGGGCCTTTGGAATGATGCTAACTGCCAGCGATTTACTCTGGCAGGTTAAACAGGCTAAAGCTGCCGAAATCCCCCCAAATTCCCCTGAATCTCTCAGTCCCGATGAAGCATTACAAAAGCTGATTGAGGGAAATCAGCGATTTATCGATCATCACCCCCAATACCCCGATCAATCTGCGCTGCGGTTGCAGGAAGTTGCTCAAGCTCAACATCCATTTGCAACTATTCTTAGTTGTGCTGATTCACGAGTACCGGCAGAAATTGTTTTCGATCAAGGCATCGGGGATATCTTTGATGTTCGGATTGCCGGAAATATTGCCACACATGAAGCGATCGGCAGTATTGAATATGCCGTTGTTTTATTAGGTTCTCCACTGTTGATGGTGATGGGCCATGAACGTTGTGGGGCTGTAACCGCAGCTGTACAAAAGGAATCGTTACCCGGTGATATTAGTACGTTTGTGAAGGCAATTAAGCCAGCCCTGAAAAAGGTCAAAGATCAGCCAGGTGACGCGGTTGAAAATGCTGTGGTGGCAAATGTGCAATATCAAATTGAACGGTTGCAAAAATCAAAGCTTTTAAGTGAGCAGGTGCAGTCAGGTAAATTGAAAATTGTGGGCGGTCGTTACGACTTGGATACAGGGAAAGTAACTATTATTACTTAGTTCGGGAGATGAGGAAGATGAGGGGCAGGGGGCAGGGGAAGCAGGGGGAGAAAGAAGAACCAATGCCCAATGCCCAATGCCCAATGCCCAATTCCCAATTTTAATCCTGCACAGTCATTGGCAGACGAATAGTAAAAGTAGAACCAAGTCCCGGCTGACTTTTGACAATAATCTCACCACCCATCATCTGACAAAAGTGGCGGCTAATTGCCAAGCCTAGCCCTGTACCTCCATACTTTTTCGTAGTCGAAGTATCTCCTTGGGTAAAAGGTTGAAATAACTGCTGCTGTTGACGGTTAGACATACCTATACCTGTGTCGGTAACGGTAAAAGTAATCATACCCAAAGGAGCATCCAGTCGTAATTCCTCCTTTTCTCTATTGACTGTCAGCGTCACCTTGCCATTTGTAGTAAACTTACTGGCGTTGCTTAGTAAATTTAACAACACCTGCCGCATCCTAGTTTGATCGGCGTACATGGTGCCAAGTTGCTCATCAAAATGCACTTCTAAAACATTGGCATTTTTTTCTATAGCTGGTTTGACTGTGAGAACGACGTTATTAATTAGCGTCGCAATCTCAAATGTTTCTGGATAGAGAGTCATTTTCCCCGCTTCAATTTTTGACAAGTCGAGGATTTCGTTAATCAAGTGCAGTAGATGCTTACCAGCAGCGTTAATTGTTTCTAAGTCGGTGATAAAGTCTGCTGATAAACCAAGATCGGTAGCGTCGTCTTCTAGAAGTTGGCTCAAGCCAATGACAGCATTTAATGGTGTGCGTAATTCGTGGCTGACATTGGCTAAAAATACGCTTTTTGCCTTGCTAGCAGCTTCGGCTAGTTCTTTAGCTTGTTGTAGTTCTTTGGTTCGCTCAGATACTCGCTCAATCAGACGATTTAGAGATTTGGCAAGTAGGCCAATTTCATCTTCAGTGGTGACGGGCGCTCGCAAATCAAAATTATGTTTCCGCGCCACTTGTTCAGCTACTTGGGTGACGGTGATAACTGGTTCAGCGATCGCTCGACTGGTACGCCAAGCTACAATGGCTGCGATCGCCACCGAAACGAGCATACTGATAATTACGATAAATCGCTCAACTATTTTTGCCTGCTCAACGGCTTTTTGCCTTTCTTGCTCTTGATCTTCAGCAGTTTGCAGGATGTTAGCCAAACTTTCAGAAAGCTGATCTAGGCGCATGGCTGTTTCACCACGCATAATTGTCAATAACTGCGATCGGGCAGCAGAAATCTGCTGAGGCTGCGCTGGTTGGGAGTCAATTTTTTGTAAGACAGCCTCGATTTGGTCAACGTAAGCTTTTAAATTATTCTTGTAATCTAGCAATAGCGTCTGTAAAGTCGAACTTGTTGCCGCTAGTCTTTTAGGTTTACTGTCAATAAATCCAGAAATTTTTGACTCTAATTGCTTGGCTTTTTCAACATTCTTCAAAAAATCAGCTTTTTTGGTTTGTAGTTGCTGTGAATTTTCTAATACAGCAACTAGATTAGAGCTATGTAATTGCGCCCCTACTACTGCATCTCTATAATTACTCAGTAGTTGTCCTTGTTCATAAGCTTGATTGAATTGCCTTACTTCTCTACCCCGGTAGTAGTTGGCAATCACTAACCCAGTTAGCGCTCCAAAAAAGCCAATCCCGATAGCTACAAAGTACCCATAGCCAATTTTTTGATGGATGCGCCAAGAACTGGCTTTGAGTTTCCCTCGTGAGGGAAATTCTATAGTCGGTAGTTCGTCTGTCAATGGCTCTTCGGCTGACACTTTTTTGATTTCTGAACTGCTATCGATAAGGGTTGGCTTTTGAGTTGGCATTTCTCAAACCTCCTTGCCTTCCCGCAAAAATTACCAAATCAGTCTAGCTTGTACAAACAGTTTAATTGGTTATTAACATTTACATTATCTTCTTTTATAGCAACAGCAAATCATTGCTTAGTAGATAATTCGCATAAACTCATATACTACGAGTTATTTTGATAGCAATGTTGCTAAGTACACTTACTGATAGCGAACCGAATTCACTTTTTTCAACAGTAACAAATAATTTCCCGAACTAAAGACCTATCTGAGACCGTCTTCTCCTTACTACAATACTTTCCTCAATATACAGTTGATAGCAATTAGTTCTTGACATCAGGTAAGCCACTAGTCTACCTTACTGCTTCCTTATAAAATTAATACAATCAGGAAAAAAACAAAAGGTTTGATTATGGGGCATGGGGCATTGGTTATTTCTGCCTCATCCCCAATCACCAGCACGCTTATCATAAAATAGGTTGAAAGTCTAGTCGATGTGAATACACAAAAACTTTTATTACGTATTAATATCAATACGAATGCGTTAATTGACGAACCAGGCTTAAGATAGCTTTAATATTGGCTAAAATCGGCTTTTAGGCTTATATAAATGAGAGGTGGGCTGATTTTGCCTGATTTGTACTTAGATTTAGTACGATTATGAACAAATGACACGGAATGAGATAATCACAACCAGAGGATTCCAGTTGATTTAGAAAAGAACCCAGAAGGACGATTATAATACATCCTACTCCCTTCTGAATTCTATCCTCCTACTGACTGTCTACCTTGTAGTTGATGCAGTAGATATTACGGGGCAATTATAGTTAAAGGACACTAAAACCCTTTTGTGCCCTTTAATCAATTGTACTGATGCACTTGTGCATTACCTAACCAACAGCCTTTTGGTTGCAATTATCCAGATTAGAAAAACTCAACTGTCAAATTAATGGGAGTGAAAATGCCAGAACAAGATTTTACTGAAACCGCATCCAAAGAAACTACAGTGGCAGAGATCAACACCCAAACGGGAACCATCACAAAAGTCCAGCCTCCCGCACAGTCTCAAGATGAATGGCTAAAATACGGGGAGCAAGTTTCTACATTTTTAGCAACATTGCCAGAATATGTGGGAGGCTTCTTTAATGAATATAAGCAACCTCTGGTAACAGTTGGTTTAATTGTAGGATCAATTGTTGGTGTTAAAGTACTCTTGGCAATATTAGATGCTTTGAATGATATCCCTTTAGTAGCGCCTACTTTTGAGTTGATAGGGATTGGTTACTCTGCCTGGTTTGTTTACCGCTATTTACTCAAAGCCTCAACTAGGAAAGAGTTAACTAGTGAAATCACCACTCTAAAATCACAAGTGGTTGGTAAAATTCCAGAAGCTTGATATCTAAATATCGCTTATCCTGCAAAGACTCTACGCAAATAATCTAATTCAAAATCACCCTCTGAGTCTGATCTAAGGAAGCCTTAGCTCAGACTTTTCTCAAAATCAAAAATTTTTGAATTTCTAATTTTGAATTTTGAATTTTCTGCAAGGGGTTGGCCAAGAAGCAGAGGAATAAAGGATCGCTAAGAATCTTTTTCCTCTGCTTCTTTGTTGAACACTTTTCTCGCAAGCTCACCGAGACGAGCCTCCTGAAGACAATTTAACCTTTGGAGTGCGCGAAGTTTCTGGAGATGCACTGGACAATCGCACTATACTTGGAGATGAAATTGCCTGCAACTTGCCCCGTTTTACTAAAGCTTGATGAATCATCGCCGCAACTTCAGCCCGACTAGCTACTTTGTTGGGAGCAAGAATTTGTGGGTTTGGATAGTTAACTACCAGACCATTGGTTGTAGCAGCAGCTATTTTGCTGATAGCATAAGGTGGAATATCTTTAGCATCTTTGTAGACACTTAAAATCTGATTTGGCGAAGTGGGCGCTTTCAAATTCAACCCACTAACAAGGGCAACCAAAACTTGCACTCGTGAAATATCTTGTTGTGGTTTGAAGGTTTTTTTCGGGTAGCCTTTGAGAAATCCGGCACTGATGGCTTGGTCAATTGCTGGAGTTGCCCAGAATTTTGTTGGTACATCTTCAAATGCGATCGCAGTCTTAGACGGTTCTTGGTCAAAGGCTTTTTGCACAATCGCAGCAAATTCGGCACGGTTTACAGGCTGATTTGGTCTAAAAGAATAATCAGGAAACCCTTTGAGAATACTACGAGAAGAAAGAACATCTATAAAACGCCGACCCCAAAAGTTATTGGGCACATCGTTAAATGCAATTGGCGGCGGAATAATAGATTTTTGTTTTGCTGGAGTTACTAAAGGTAGCGCTGATGATTTAATTGATGACTCAAGTACTGCTGAAGAGGGTACAGGTGTTTGTGGGGGTTGAGTTGGGATTACCTGAGCAGATGGTAAAACTGCACGGGAAGGAGCGGCGCTGTTAGTTGGCAATGAAGATGTCTTGGGTTCAACAACAGCCTCCGGTGGAGAATAGGGCAAAACTGTCTTAGGGACTACATTTGGTTCTACCTTGGAATTAAGGGAAGGCAATACTTGATTTGGTTGAACACTAGGCGAAGGAGTGGAAGAAGCCGATAGCAGCCCGTTCAAGTTCCAGCTAGAATCCCTGCGAGACAATGACCAAAAAAGAATCGCTCCGATAGTGGTGAAGGCAACCAGAATGGCTATAAATTCATCAAAGCCAAGGGCAGTTCTTTGGGATGACTCCGGTTCGGAAGGAGGTTTATTTGTCATCGTGATTACCCTGGTAGCAGTAAAATTTGTGTCTAAACAAATTAAGCCACAGATGACTCTTTTACACCAGCCTTTTTTAATTCGTAATTCTTAGTAAAATATCCGGCTTCTGGTTCAATGCCGAGCGATCGCAATTGGGCAGCTAGGCGATCGGCTCTTTGGCGTTCCTGTTCTGCCCTTTGGGATTCTTGTTCTGCTCTTTGGGATTCCTGTTCTGCTCTTTGAGATTCCTGTTCGGCTCTTTCATCGCCATTCAACAACAAATTACCTTGTAAATCCCACCAACGCAGCCAGGGTAATTCCACATTCTGATAAACTCCCTGCCATAAGCCTAATTCAACACCCAAAGCAACAATGGGATAATGTCCTCGTTCATTTGCTGGTAAAATCTGATACTGTCCTTCAATCAGATGATAAACTTCTAGGTTAGCTTTACTCGCTTCATAAATGCCGTAGAAGGGAGGACGAATGACTTGCTCATAAATCCAAAATTTACCCTTCAAAGGAGTTTGATCCCGTTCTTCACTACCGTCCCCAGAGACAAATTCTAAAACAATCAACGGGGCAATAAACTCTCGCCACAACACATAAGAACGTCGCGTTTGCCCATTGAGCAAAAATGGTACATTCGGTACATAAAACCAATCTGGTGCTTCTGCGCCTTTTTCTGGGGGATCGGTTAAGCGCCAGTAAATGCCTAAGTCTTGCCCTATACAGTATTCACCTTCAGGATTTAATTGTTTAAGGATAGGTGTAATAGATTCAGTTAGTAAGATGCTTTGGGGATGCTCTTGCCAATTTTTGCCTCCGGCACGCTCCGCGAACACGAACGTACCATCGGACTCAGGAAGTTGAGTATGATCCGGGAAGGGGAAAGGAGTGAGGGCGTTGAGTGGATTGGTTACAGAGGTCATAACGCTACCTTTGCACTCTTCGTAAAGATTATTTTTAGTTTAGCTTGCGTAGGCGTAGCCCGTCGTAGACATCGCTCTCTAAATATTCATCAGCAAGATTTTGAAGGAGGCAGGAGGCAGTTTTTCTCTAAATTGCTTTCATTAATAAATCGCCCGCCAATTACTTGTAGCCGCCTGAGAACAATTTTCACCCTGACATACCACTAGTCTTATTAGATACCTAAACCAAAACCGGATTTCGAGGGTGGCAGAATGTAAAATATTAACTTATTGTTTACCCAATCTTTGTAAAAATCAGGGTGTCTAGTGTCAGAAGAATTTAGTTGCCAAATCTCACCGCCATTTTTGTCTGTTGGTAGCGATCGCGATCTGGGTTTAGATTCAACCCTCCAAGAACTTCCAATGTACAACTTCCCAGTGGAAATCAATCACACTGGTATGGAAGTGGCTAATTTTTTAGAAAAGTACCCCCTGCTACCAGGAGTAGTTTTGGTAGAACAGGGAAAGTTCATTGGGATGATTTCGCGGCGGCGGCTGCTGGAATTTTTGATTCGTCCTTATGGACAAGAGTTGTTGGTTCAGCAACCATTAGCCGTTCTTTACAGCTATGCACGGATACCAATATTGCTGCTTGCTGATACAACATCGATTTTAACAGCGATGCAACTTAGCTTAAAGCGATCGCCAGAATTATTAGCAGAACCAATTGTAGTACACACAGAATCTGGGGCTTATAGATTGTTAGATGTCCAAGAATTGAATATTATTTCTTGGCAAATTCGAGGAATCGACAATCTGGTGCGCTATGAACGCAGCCAAGCTCAAATGATTCAAAATGATAAAATGGCAAATCTGGGACGTTTGGTAGACGGCGTAGCGCACGAAATTTTAGATCCAGTGGGTTTTATTTGGGGGAATATAACTTATGTTTCTACCTACAGCCAAGATTTACTCAAGCTAATAGCTACTTACGATCAAGAGTTACCATCAGTTTCTCAGGCAATTAATCAAATTAAAGAAGATATTGAATTTGATTTTTTAGAACAAGATTTGTCGCGATCGCTTGCAAGTATCCGTACTGGCGCGGAAAGATTAAAAAAGCTTGTTACTAGTTTACAAAACTTTTGTCATATCGATGAACTCTATCCAAAACCAGTAGATTTACACGCAAGTATAGATACTATTATTTTATTAATTAATAGCCGTCTTCAAGGAGAAATTGAAATAGTCAAATACTACGGTCAGCTACCCCCAGTTTATTGCTTTATAGGGCAGCTAAACCAAGTTTTGATGAATATTTTTAGCGAAGTTGTAGATATTTTGCTCAATGAAGCGGTTAGACAGCAGTTGCATTTAGAAGATAAAAATACTGTTCAAAAACCTCGAATTGAGATTACTACAGAAGTTATATCACAAGAAGCAAGCAATCCAAATGCACCAGATTCTCGTTGGGTATTAATTCGCATTGCTGACAATGGCCCTGGAATGTCTCAAGAATTGCAACAGCAGATTATGGAGTCTTTTTCTCTGGAAACAAAGAATAGTAAAAATACTAGTTTAGCAGTAAGTTATCGAATCATAACTGTGAGACATGGCGGTAAATTAAATTTCCATTCCCAGATTGGTATAGGTACAAAATTTGAAATACTATTACCTCTGCTTTAACAGCATATATATATTTATATGCAATTAGGAAATTTATCCATGTATTAACAATTTTTTCAATAAACAATCGCTCAAATACTAAATTTAAAATCAGCACCAAGTCATGCTTTTATAAGTTTAAAATCCAAAAAATTAAATATTATTTGAGCCTTCCCAATTATCCGAACAGATATTGCTCGGATCATTGCTAATTTTTCATTTATACCGCAATACGGTTCAGTTAAGGCTAAAACTCTGTTACCAAAGTCGTTTTTTTAACGAACCGCCAAGGCGCAGAGAACGCAGAGAGAAGAAAGAGATGCTTAATCGAAATGTATTGTTTTATACAGCTTACTTATAAACCAATACAAGTAAGTTGGCAGAATAAAATCAAACTATGTAAAGGAAAATGAACTAGGCTAAAACCCTTATACCTATTGCCTATTGCCCTATCCCAACAACAATTATTTACGCCCACTTACTTACTTGTTATTAATGATATAACCCCCCTTAAAAAAGCTTGTTTTAATTATCTACTTTTTAAGGAGGGTTCGTGAGGATAAAGCCTTAACCCAAGAGTATTTCTGGAGTTTGAATACTCATCCATAGCCATTGCACTCTACAGTTCAATTTATGTGCAATAAATTTTCGCCACGTTGATAAATTTCCCTTGCATGATCAGTCCAAGCACCTTGTCCCCAATAACGAAAACAACTGGTTTGCAGCAAAAGATTGTGTAGTAGAACGTTACGATAGTGAGATTGTCTTGTAACAGGTTCTGCTGAATTAAGTTGCTGTAATTGATCAAATTTTTGATGGAATGAACTACTTAATTGATACATAGGAGACAACACATTTTCATATCCTTTGACCCAACTGATATGATTTGTCCATGAGGCTCCATCTAGATGAAAATTAGAGTTTATTTGCTTTAATTCTTGAATCGCATTTTCTACAGCTTCGGGTTGGCAATTATCTGGTGAAACTCTCTCCCAAATCTGATGTTGTCCCACTGGCTGACAAGTTGGATAGTCTTCAGGTTTGCATCCAGCAGCTTCGATAAATTCTAAATATTCTGTACCACACATTCCAACAACACCTGATTTTCCTCCCCCATTATTGACCATATCCCACCAAGCTTGTTTAAAAGCACTAGGAAATTCATTCATCATCACACCACCATTTTCACCATCTCCAATTTGGCTAACTATTGGTGGCACAAGAACACTACCAATTTGTTGTTTGGATAAAGTTTTAGCTTCATAATAAGGCTGCATTTGTGCAACTAATTTCGTATCCGAACCTTGAGTTTTAATTAAAGCTGTGATGCTAATAGTTTCGCCTTGAGAATTGCGGGCAATGAGACAATGTGGCAAATGTTTGTGGGTGAGAGATTGACCAGTAAGAGTTTCTACAGAATGTTCTTGAACGAGTAGCCAGCGATATCCACACTCTTTTAGCGCTTTCACAAATTCAAAGAGAGCATCAGGGTGATTGGGGAGGTGCATTTCTGGAGGCGAAAAGCCTTTGACTCGTGCTAGTGCTTCCCAGCCAAAAATTGCTGCGAAGTGATGTTGCCATGCAACGATATGTAATTTAATATCTGCTATGGGTGTGGAAGGAATAACTGCATGACCCCACATGGTACCCAGCCATTCTACATAAGGTTGATAGTTGCGATCGCAAGTGATCCGTTTGAGGTTATCGAGAACATCACTGCGTCCCATTTGCCGCAATCCCCACAAAAGATTACCTGAGTAATCCAACATCACACGGGGATTGCAACCTTGACTTACAAGTTCGGGGATCAAGTCTCCCATCCGGCTGTAACAATATGCAAAAGGATCTGCATTGTGGTTATCCCCCTCGTTGGGATGTTCAAACATATATTGCAGATTGCTGATCAGTGTACCGCCATTTCCAGCAGGTATAGTTGGCTGGTGCATGTGTAAGGCGATCGCAAACACAGCATTTACGTCTTCTAGGCGGATATTTGTTGTTGGTAAAAATACTGGCTGATCGTGGTTAACTACAGAGAGAACCTCTGTTTCCCAACCAGAAATATTCGGCAAGCCATCAATGATTTCGGGCAAACTGCTGAGAGTAGTAGGGAAGGAAAGCATTTCTGGTTGCTCCAATATGAGTTATATCTATAAAACTTGCGTTTGTATTTAATAATACTTAACTCAGCGTATATACAATGAATACTCCAAGTCACGCTATTCTCAACTTGCTGATTTTCAATCAACAATTGCGAACTCAGGCAAGTCCGGCAATTATCATCGGCGCAGTCTTACCAGATATTCCCATCTTTGTGTTCTATTTTTTAATGAAGTTTGTTTACCATCTACCGACCCGCCAGATTTGGTCAGAAGTTTATTATCAACCTTTTTGGCAAGCTATGGTCAGTACGTTTCATTCAATTCCACTAGCGCTGCTTGGAATATTGATTGCCCATATCTGTAGTTGGCAGTTGATTGAAGTTGGCTTCGTCAGTATGGTGCTACATTCTCTTTTAGATTTACCAGTCCATAACAACGACGCTCACCGACACTTTTTTCCCTTCAGTAATTACCGTTTTATCAGCCCTGTTTCTTATTGGGACTCAAATCATTATGGCTCAATCGCAGCTTTGGTAGAAATTCTCTTAGTTCTAGGGGCAACTATTTACCTGTTTTCTTCCACACGAACCTACTGGGGTAAAGGATTGCTAATTACAGTCAATCTGTTTTATACGATCGGGTATTTCCGTTTTTACCTTTTAGCTAAAGGCAATTGACCCCAGTAGGGTAAGCGATGCACTAAAAAATTTAGGATTTATGTGCAGACACGCGATAAATCATGTTCTTGACAAGAACAAATCACCGAAACGATGGATTCTGGTTAAAAAATTCAGTTTCGGGATCAGCTTGTTGAGTCTTTCGGCAGGCTGTTGTTTTCTTGATGCTGGCGGAGTTGCGATTCGTAAAATTAGCTCTAATAGCCAAGGGGCAAGGCGTTGACACAATACGGCTAAATGACTTTGCCACCCGACTAGAATTTCTGGTGAATCATTTTGCATACCGGCGACGAGTGCTTTGGCTACTTGTTGGGGAGTCATGGGGATCACCCAGCGAAATAATTTTAAGTCGCGCACCATATCTGTGTCTGTGAGGGTAGGCAGTAATGCAATGACTCGGATATTGTGTTCAGCTAGTTCTTGGCGCAAGGCTTGGGTGAATCCTAAGATGGCAAACTTAGTAGCTGAGTAAGTCGCCATCGTCGGTGCTGCTACCTTCCCCATCAGACTCGATACATTGACGATTGTCCCTTGCCTTTGGCTGACCATACGTCGAGCGATCAGACTCGTGAGGTTGTACATCCCTAACAAGTTCACAGAAATTTCTTCTTGAACTTGAGGCATCTTAGATTGCAAAAATGAGCTTTGGTATGCGACACCCGCACAATTAACCAGTAGGTGAATCTGTCCGAAATTGCGCCAGAGTTGGGCAACAGCGATATTTACTTCAATTGTCTGCGTCAAATCTAAGGCCACGATCGCAGTTTCTGTTCCCATCGCCTCGATTTCGTTAGCTACCTCGACTAACTTTTGGCGATCCCGTGCGACCAATATCAATCGCTTGATGCCGACTTGCGCTAGCTCAAGAGCGATCGCTCGTCCAATCCCACGTGAAGCCCCTGTAATCAGGGCAACTTTACCTTGAATCTCCATTGGTTTTATCCTCCAAAATCTAAGTCTTACCAACCTCTTCGTTATTGCCGATATACACAATCAAGAGTTACCAAAAAGGGGAAAAGGGGAAAGGGTAAGGGGGAAAGCATAAAGAACTTTTCCCCACAAGAGACTTCTTGGCATTTGTGGGGAAGGGGTAAAGGGTAAGGGGAAATTTCATTCCTTTCCCCTTTCCCCTTTAACCTTTCCCCCTTTCCCTTTCTTCATTTGCTTGTCGGCATCAAGTAAGACAAATAATTTATTGCAATTGAAATCAAACTGAAATTAAGCCTTTGGCAACGAGATATCTCTTGGTTAATCTGCAATCCCTCATAATTGTCTATACGAGGCAGAAATTTCTCGTTTTTAAGCCGTCAAAGCCTAACACACTTGGCTGAATGGGTATAGCTCATAGATTTTATCTCTCCTAGATCAGAGCGTTCATCAGCATCGTTGTCATACACACGTTAGCAATTAAATCAAGGTATTGCAATATTCTTTAATAAGGATTTCTTAATGCTTCTTAACGACAAGCATATATATATAAAATATTTTATTAAATAAGTTTTTATAAATCCCTCAGTAGAAATATCTCACTTCCCTGACAAATAGTCTTTTTTCGGGCAATTGTTATATCTAATTCATCTGTTAGGAACAAAAAAGACATATAGAATTTGAGTTTATGCTTGCAATAGTTAGAGTTACTGATTAAAGCGTAGATTTCTATCAGCATATTTACTGATTTATTGAAAACAAACGTTTCTGAGGTTGTATTTATGTAAATAATCCAAGAGGGCTAATACATCATTTTTAATGCAAATTACAACAGCATTTTATCTGCTGAAACTTTAGTGTAAATAGTAATTTGTTTGGGTTTAGCTTTGAGTTTATCAAAGTAATCTTTGAGACTTGTAGTGTTGCTAATTTAAATCATTCCTGAATAACAAGATCCCCAACTTCTGCCAGAAGTTGGGGATCATTGCTGTAAGTTCTAATATTCTGCCTTCCACCGCACCCACGTATATTTACGTAATCCTCTTTTCTCCCCTGCTCTTTTCACGATGCTCCCGGTCATAACTAACGCGGGGTAGGTTGAGGATTTGATAGTTTGGTTGACTGGGGAATTGACGCACTCCAGATTTGATTAAATTGAGCTACCGATAACGACTGTAAAATACTGAGATTAAGGGGCTCTTTGCTGATAAATGTGGCATAAGATGGCTGCAAATAGGAACGGTATTCAGGGCGGTTGAGGAGATGGGTTTCCATAAAAGCGACGCTGAGGGCGTTGAGATAGGAATAAACAGCATCACGATCGGGGCCCAGTAAGGCAGGTGGCACAGGTAAAATATCATTTTCAGGAGTCGGTTCTGCGATCGCTGAAAAGTGGGTGGCATTTTCAATCAAAGCCAGGTACTTATTGGGATCAGAAAGCCAGGTGAAGGGGCGAATTTGCTCAAATACAGGTGGAGCGAAAATATCTTGACTACCTGCTACCAGCATTACAGGCATTTTAATTTGACTGACTCCGCCCTCACCCAAAACTAAGCTGTCAATCGGATTAATCGCCATGATTGCCTTGATGCGATCGTCTTTGAGTTGATAATTTTTTTGGG
Source organism: Nostoc sp. FACHB-133 (assembly GCF_014698055.1). NCBI lineage: Bacteria > Bacillati > Cyanobacteriota > Cyanophyceae > Nostocales > Nostocaceae > Nostoc > Nostoc sp. FACHB-133. The sequence goes on along the minus strand of NZ_JACJSH010000002.1, from coordinate 304,659 downwards.
GTAACTTACTTGCTTCACACTGCAACAACAGCGACAAATTAAAGGATGAATAATTGGTATTACAATCTTGGCGCAGTCGCTCAAAGTTAATCGTTGCTCCTGCGAGAGTCAAAACGGTATAACCACCAAAAGACTGGCCAATCGCCCCAACTTGCTGAAAATTGAGTTTTCTGTGGAGAGTGGGATCAGATTTTTCTAGACGCTGGAGTTCATCGAGGAGATACTTGATATCCAAAGGTCGGTTGATAAATTCCTCTGGTTCTGGTGGACTTGCCAAACCTGCAAAGTATTGCTGAAAGCGTTTGGCATTACTACCAGGGTGTTCTAGTACAGCAACAGCAAAACCGTATGATGCTAGATGTTCAGCCAGGTAGACAAAGGTAGAGCGGTCTGAAGCAAGACCGTGAGAAATGACAATCAGGGGAAAGGGAGGAGACTGAGAATTCTGATCTGTGAGTTCTGAGTTTTGAGTTGTAGGTAAATAGATATCTACCGGTAGACGGCGTGAGCGAGAAACGTCATTTAACTCCAGGCTTTTTTTCTGCCAACGGAATTTTCCTGGCGATCGCAAATCTGGTTGTTTTGAGAAGTCAACAGTTGAATTGGCTGCTTGAGCGATCGCTTCTTTTTGAAGAGAAGCTACAACTTCATCCTTTTTCTTGAGCAACTGTGATAAGTCATCAACTATCCTTAACCCTTCTGTGAAATTCACCCGCATAGTATTGCTAGGAAATTTCCGCAGCAAATTCACCACCGTTAAACCCTCTCGATCGGCAGCAGCCAAAATCAAAGAGGCGCGTATGGCATAGAAGCCGTTCTGTCGAGACTCAGTGAGAAGTAATTTTCCTAGTTGTTGCACTACCTCCTCGCCGATCGGTGAGTAAGTGACTTGAGATACTAAAGTAGGAGTGATATTGAACCTTTGCTGGAGCAGATCCCGCAGTTGAGCGAGTTGTTGAGGAGTAGCACGGCTAGCATAAAATGAAAAATCTTGATCGATTTTCCCAACTTTGGCAAAAGTTTCTAGCGAGTCCACCGATAACGAGAATTCGCCGAAGGGAGGATAAAAAAAGCTAATGCGTTCAGCTGCCAATCCGGGTGTAGAAGTCAAAAAGGTAGATAGCAAACCTAAACCCAGGTATCTCAGAAATTTTTTCATTAGAAAAACCCACTGTCTAACCCTGCCAAACAAGTTTGGACAGGATATATTCCCTAGAATTATCCAATTTTAGTATAGACAGTTACATTAAGAAACTTCTTGTCTGCGTAGACCTACTCTTGGCGGCTTCTCGAAAACATGAGGCTTCACGATGTTAGATTCAAGCTACGACTCCTGTGGATGAGGAATCAGGTAATGGCGGCTTCTGTAGAACATGGTTTAAATAATAACGCTTCTATCCCTCCCTTAGAAAGTGGCGATCGCTTAACCCGCCACGAATTTGAGCGTCGTTATACAGCAACGAAGGCGCACCAGCAATACGGTTCGGTTAAAGGGTAAAGGGGAAAGGGACTCATGTTTTGAATACATCCTTTCCCCTTTACCCCTTACCCTTTACCCAGACCACAAGGAAAATGAAAAATGCTTATCCGAACTGTATTGGGCGCACCAGAATTAGTCGCAGAAGTGACAGCTAGTAGTGCATCTATTGATTTGTACGACAAAAAACGCGCCTACCGTCGCAATGGAGTGCAGGAATATATCGTCTGGCAGACTTTAGAGAATAAACTCGACTGGTTCTGTTTGCAAAATGGTGAATATTGTGTAATTAAAAGTAGGATATTTCCAGGCTTGTGGTTAGCTGTTACCTCGCTAATTACAGGGGATATGACGAAAGTTTTAGCAGTGCTGCAACAAGGGTTAAATTCAAAAGCACACGCTGACTTTGTTGAGGGTTTAACTTAGCAAAACTTAAAAATAATGTCTTGAAAAATACAAATTATTAATGTAAAACGTGATATTAGAAGCCGGGAAAGTTTTCCCTTTTTTCAGACAGTCTCCCTTGGGAAATTAGTTAACAGCATTTTTGGTGTGAGGTAATTCCAGAGAGTCCCGGCGATTAGGGGGAAGGTATTTAGCGAAAGTCTTTGAAAACAGCTTAATTCTCAATTCTTGAAAATTGGGAAAGTTTGTTATCAGCGATTTATAAACAACACAGCTATGACCACAACTCTAGGAAGAAGCGAAAGCGGCAAACTGTGGGATCGTTTCTGTCAATGGATTACTAGCACCAACAATCGGCTTTATATCGGCTGGTTCGGTGTTTTAATGATTCCTACCCTATTAACCGCTACCATCTGTTTCATTATTGCCTTTATTGCTGCACCACCCGTTGATATTGACGGAATTCGGGAGCCAGTTTCTGGTTCTTTATTGTACGGCAATAACGTCATCACCGGTGCTGTTGTACCCACATCTAATGCCATTGGTTTGCACTTCTACCCCATTTGGGAAGCTGCTTCAATGGATGAATGGCTCTACAACGGCGGGCCTTATCAACTCATTGTCTTGCATTTTTTGATTGGTATTTTCTGCTGGCTCGGTCGGCAATGGGAGTTAAGCTATCGTCTGGGAATGCGTCCCTGGATTTGCGTAGCTTACTCTGCTCCTGTAGCTGCTGCAACTTCTGTCTTTTTAATTTATCCAATTGGTCAAGGTAGCTTTTCTGACGGGATGCCTCTGGGAATTAGCGGCACATTTAACTTCATGTTCGTTTTCCAAGCCGAGCATAACATCCTCATGCACCCATTTCATCAACTGGGCGTAGCGGCGGTGTTCGGTGGTGCGTTTTTCTGTGCAATGCACGGATCTTTGGTGACTTCCTCTCTAGTCAGAGAGACAACAGAAGCTGAATCCATAAACTATGGTTACAAGTTTGGTCAAGAACAAGAAACATATAACATCGTCGCGGCTCACGGTTACTTTGGGCGGTTAATTTGGCAATATGCCAGTTTTAACAACTCGCGTTCTTTGCACTTTTTCTTAGCAGCTTGGCCTGTAGTTGGTATCTGGTTGACGGCATTGGGCATCAGTACGATGGCGTTCAATCTCAACGGGTTCAACTTTAACCAATCAATTCTTGATTCTAAAGGTCGTGTAATTAATACATGGGCAGATGTGCTAAACCGCGCCAATTTAGGTATAGAAGTGATGCACGAGCGTAATGCTCACAACTTCCCCCTAGATTTGGCTGCTGGTGAGGCAGTACCTGTGGCAACGATGTCTACGACGGGCTACGCCTACGCACCTGCAATACACGGTTAGTTGTAACTTAAAATTCGCCGCGCTCTCTGTCTAGAGGGCGCTTTTTGTATGAAGCTATAGTTATACAAATATTTACATAGATAAAATTTTAAAAAAATATCTGGTGTATTTGGGTACAATTACTAAATTGTTACTCATCTATATTAGTAAATGCATTGGTATAAATAAAAATAATTATCAAAACTGTGAGCAGTGAGTAAACTAACTAGTGACGGTTATCTCCAGAGTTAATATTCATTGTATTTCTACTGACTACAACTCTCAAATTTTAGTTTATGTCTCAATTCAATATAAAATCTAAAACTTAAAATCCAAAATCAACATGGCAAACCTAACTCCGAATTCTAGTTTTAGTTTGACACTGCGCTTGCAGATTCCCAATCGTGTAGGAATGTTAGCATCCGTAACTCAGGCGATCGCAACTACTGGCGGCAATCTCGGTCAAATCGATTTAATCGAGCAAACCCGCAAAGAGTCCACCCGCGATATTACCGTTGATGCTGCTAGTACCGAACATGCTGAAACCATTGTGCAAGCAGTGAAAGTATTGCCAGATATCAAGTTACTCAGTGTCTACGATCGCACCTTTAATTTGCATCGCGGTGGCAAAATCAGCATTACTAGCAGAATTCCCTTGAAGAGTGTATCCGATCTAGCAATGGCTTACACGCCCGGAGTCGGTCGAATTTGTACAGCGATCGCTCAAGATCCAGAGGAAGTTTACAAGTTAACCATCAAACAAAATACTGTTGCCATTGTTACCGATGGTAGTGCGGTTTTGGGATTAGGGAATCTCGGCCCAGCTGCTGCTCTGCCAGTCATGGAAGGCAAAGCAATGCTATTCAAGGAATTTGCGGGGCTAGATGCTTTTCCCATCTGTCTGGCAACCCAAGATACAGAAGAGATTATCCAGACAGTTAAGAATATCGCGCCAGTTTTTGGGGGTGTGAATTTAGAAGATATCGCTGCACCTCGCTGCTTTGAAATTGAAAAGAGATTGCGCGAAGAGTTAGATATCCCCGTTTTTCATGACGATCAGCACGGTACCGCCATTGTCACCTTGGCAGCGTTATTTAACTCTCTAAAACTGGTAAATAAGGCAATGGCAGAAATCCGCATCGTGATTAACGGTGCTGGGGCGGCGGGAGTAGCGATCGCGCGGTTACTCCGTAAAGCTGGGGCAGAAAAAATCTGGATGTGCGATTCTAAAGGGATTATCTCTACTAGTCGTACCGATTTGACAGAAGAAAAACTTGAATTTGCCGTGAAAGCTCAAGGTACCTTAGCGGGTGCGATGCAAGGGGCTGATGTATTTATTGGAGTCAGCGCACCAGGAGTTTTGACACCAGAAATGGTGCATTCAATGGCGAAAGATCCAATTGTGTTTGCAATGGCAAATCCCATTCCAGAGATTCAGCCAGAATTAATTAGTAAAGATGTTGCTGTTATCGCCACCGGTCGCAGTGATTACCCCAATCAAATCAATAACGTCCTAGCTTTTCCTGGGGTATTCCGTGGTGCTTTAGATTGTCGGGCAAAGACAATTACCACCACAATGTATTTAGAAGCCGCAAATGCGATCGCTTCTTTAGTCAAGCCCTCAGATTTGGATCGGGAACATATTATTCCTTCAGTCTTTGATGAGCGAGTCGTCAATGCTGTTGCTGCTGCTGTACAACAAGCAGCGCGTCAAGAAGGTATCGCCCAGAATTAATTAAATTAAGTTTAAAACCCCCTCCAAATCTAGGATTTGGTGGTCTTCTCTACGAGACGCAAGCGCGAACAATCAGTCGGGGATTCAGACCCGCGACTGATAGCGCAGCGTTAGCGAGTCCGTGAGCGTCTTAATTCTGACTCCTGTTAGCGGATAGCTAAGGTTTAGCCCATTCTGACTTCTGAATTCTTCTTCAAGATTTCGGTTGTACAGCTTGCCTAACAACTTCTTCGTCCAAACCTAACGCTTGGGCTATCTGTTCAATACTCAATCCTAACGCCCATAGCTGAGGTATTGTTTCTAGCTTGCCTTCTAGTTTGCCTTCTAGCTTTTCTTCTAGTTTGCCTTCTTCTTTACCCTCTTCTTTACCCTCTTCAAAAACTTCTTGGTAAAATTTAGTTTGCTTTAACTCACTTAATCCGAACATTTTTCCCATCTCCTCCCGGCTCAAGCGCGGCAATTTGTAGATTAATATTGTTTCTATTAATTGTATAATTTCCCTCTGCTGGGCGGTATTGAGAATTTCTTTTCGGGCGCTGTTGACAATCTCGATAGCTTTCGTTGTCGCAGTTGATTCTGGTTCGATGATTAGTTTGACTGTCTCAATCCCGATTGATGATGTGGGAATTGAGCTTAACTCGTTTAGGTAAATGCAAGTCACTCGTTGGGAATTAAGTAATTCTGCATATCTCTCTGTATCTCCAGTATCTACGCTGCGATTAGGGAAGATGACAACACCCCGCCAATTGTTAGTTAATTCAGTTTTGTCGAGATAATTAAAGATTTCGGCGAATAAACGGGAATAAATTTTTTATCGAGTTGAAATTGCACCTCAGCAAAATAAATGGGTAATTCTGGAGTATCAGGTAAAAATACGCCATCAATTCTAAATGCCAGTTGTTTGACTTCAACTGATGAAAATTGGTAAGCACTGGCTAGTGATGGTGGTTGGTTAATGAGTTCAAAGAAGGTGCTGGGTAAGCTTTGAAAGATGCGATAAAATATGCTGTCTGTTTTCAAGTCAGATGGTTTTGAAGTTGATAAGCATATTTTACAGTTTAGCAATCGCTCATCATGGATATGTCAGATTGAGGACTGGCGAAACACTCGTCCCCATTTGGTGATTGGATTATATAAATAAAGCAACATCATCTAAAACACCACCATTTGTCAACTGTTTGCAATGAAGTACCAAGCTGGGGACGAGTTTTTACAACAACTGCCGCTAATTTTGGCGGGGCCAATCCTAAAACATACTGAACCAGAGTCAGTAACGGTATGGGTGGCTCTGAAACAGTCTTGTCAGGTAGAACTCAAGGTTTATGAAACAACAAATGACGGTGAAACGCTAGGAAATTGCTTATTGGAGGGAGAACGCTCTAGCTTTGCTCTAGGCAAGTATCTTCATGTAGTTGCGATAACGGCTCGATCCCCGGTTGGATATCGCCTAACTAGCGATCGCCTCTATGCTTACGATCTCCAGCTTACTGTTGCTGACCAAACCCTGCAAATGCAACAAGCATTATGCTCAAACTCTTCTCCTACAGTCAGCATCAGCTACTTCGATCATCAAAAACCTACCTTTGTTCTGCCGCCAAACCGTCTTCAAGATTTGCAAATTGCCCATGCTTCCTGCCGTAAACCTCATGGTCATGGGTTTGATGCACTACCGATTCTTGACAGTTTAATTGAGGCTTCAGCAAATCAACCCCAACATCGCCCTCACCAGCTATTCCTCACTGGAGATCAGATTTACGGAGATGATGTAGCAGACCCGTCGTTGTGGGTTGCCACGACTCTTGGTGATGCCCTTTTGGGTTGGGAAGAACAACTGCCGGTTAATGGGGTTTATTGCACTCCCCAGCAGCTACCCCCTGGAGAGCGAGCTGATGTTGCAACAAATCAAGCTGGGTTGACCGCAGGATTACATAATAAATCGGAGAAAGTTAACAGTCATCTTTTCAGCCTGGGTGAATATTACGCTACTTATTTACTAGCTTGGTCGCCAGTGTGCTGGCCAGACGCATTTCCTCAAGGACACCAAGTAACGCGCGATCGCCATGCTATCAAAGACTGGAACCAAGCAGTCTGGCATTTACGCCAATTCATCTACACCCTTTGGAAAGTGCGTCGCGCCCTTGCTAATATTCCCACTTACACCATCTTTGATGACCATGATGTAAGTGATGACTGGAACTTAAATCAAGCTTGGTGTTTGCGGGTGCTGGGTCGTCCCTTGGGGCGAAGAATAGTCCAAAATGCCTTGTTAGCCTACACGGTATTTCAAGGATGGGGCAATACACCAGGGCAATTTGCAGAAGGTCAATCCGGTGAAAAGCTGTTGGCAGCTGCACAAGCTTGGTCAGCATCCCAAGGGATGGATGCAAAGGCTGATGATGCGATCGCTCGTTATGTCGGTATGCCAGCCAGCGATCCTGCCACAGGCTTACCTATTTTAGTCCGAGACGGTTCCGTATTCATTCTGGATCGAGATCCTGAAGCACTCACTTGGCACTATATAGTCAGAAGCGATTGCCATGAAGTAATTGTGCTGGATACACGCACTTGGCGGGGTTATCCAGCCGATCAAAAACCAATTGCACCACCGATGCTATTGTGTCCAAAAGCCTTTGAGCAACAATTAGTTTTACCTTTACAACAAGTAGCTGAACAAACTAAGATTCAAAATACATTTGTGATTGCGCCCACTAATGTATTTGGTCTACAAGTAATTGATTGGATTCATCATTGGCATTTACAACGCGAGAAGGTTTTTTCAACCGATGTTGGAGATGCTTGGAACATTAATGTGGAAGCACTGGCGCAATTCCTAACTACCTTGTTTGAAGAACGTCAACAAGTCATTATTCTATCTGGAGATATCCACTACAGTTCTGTTGCTCACTTGTCTTATGCACGCACCCATTCCAAATTGCAATCTGTATTGGTGCAGTTAACCGCTAGTGCATTGAAGAATGAAGAGATTTTGACGCGGCTGATTCATACACGATTGAAAGATTGGCTATTACCCGAAAAGGTGCGACATTGGATCGGGTGGAGTAACCCACCCAATATGGTAGAAGTTTCTGCGAAACAATTACACCATAATCGCCAGATGCTAACGAACTCAGACTGGCATTGTGTACTGGAATGGATACCTCGAAACACTTTTCAGACTTCTACCTGCACAGCAGATATATTATCTTTGATAGCTCCCTGGAAACGAGCAGAAAATGCTAAATGGAAATGGTTACAACCCCTGATGTTTTGGAAATCTCGTTGGTTTCAGGAAGGGCGAGAAGTAGTTGGATTGAATAATTTAGGGCTGGTTCACTTTGAGTTCGCAGACGCGAGTAATTCTGACAAAGTTATTCAAGATTTATACTGGTTTTCTTGTTGGTATCCAACCCAAGTTGTTTACAGCCGTTTTGAGAGCGAGTTAACGCCTAATCAGTCATTGTTACGATAATCAAAGAGGCAGGGGGCAGGGGGTAGGGGACACTTTCAAGGGTAGGTTTTTTAGAATCTCAAAAATAGTTGAGAAAATTCTCAATTGTTTAACGTGGTTTGGTCATTTCAGGATTTAAGCATCGGCTGAAATAGCCAAAAAATGATCAAATACAAAATACCTACCCTTTCAAGGGTAGGGGACAGGGGGGAAAATTCTGAAATTCCTGTGTAATCAAGGTTTTAAGGGCAAATAAATTTATTTATAGGGTTCTCCACCTTGCCCTCTGCTCCCTTGCCCCTTATTCCTTACCCCCCTACTACGACAGATGTGGTTAAAATACATGAAAACTGCTGTAAAGTTTGAACATTTGAGCAAAAAGGTCGAAGTTCTGAGTTTAAAAGCTCAACGTTTGAGCAAAAAGGTCGAAGTTCCGAGTTCAAAAGCTTAACGTTCGAGCAAAAAGGTCGAAGTTCCGAGTTCAGAGGCTCAACGTTCGAGCAAAAAGGTCGAAGTTCCAAGTTCAGAGGCTCAATGTTCAAGTAAAAAGGTCAAAGTTCCGAGTTCCGAGGCTCAACGTTTGAGCAAAAAGGTCGAAGTTCCAAGTTCAGAGGCTCAACGTTCGAGCAAAAAGGTCGAAGTTCCGAGTTCAAAGGTTCAATATTGGTATTCTAATCACTAAAAATTGAGAATTTATAAAGTCAACTCAATGAACTAACGCTCAAATCGCCATTTTATACTTGCATCTTAATCAATAAAGTTAATGAATTAGTTCCAAAATTGAAAATTTGAGTTGAGAAAGATGTAACTTATGTTCTTCCTGCTTCTCTTGTAGCCCCAAATATTGGAGTCAGAGTTTTTAAGTTGATAATTCAGCACTTGTAGGTCGATAATAAGAAGGCTTTGATAATCAAAGTTAAGTTAATGGCAGATAATAACACTCCAATTTATACCTTAATTGATATCCTAAAATCTACTGATTATGCTTTAGATATTTTTGATCAAGAAAAAGAAATTGCCGCACTTCAACTCTTTGACAAAAAAGGAAAACCTTATCTCCGAGATTTCGTAGATGGTAAAGAGCGTCCGGCTAAACCAGAAGAAATTGTCCGCCAACTGTTTTTATACCGCTTAATTCATACCTACGGCTACCCAACTGCTCGAATTGCTGTAGAAAAGGGAGTCTATTTTGGCTCTAGTGTTGGGGATAGGCGAGCAGATATTGTAATTTCTGAAAAAGATCATCCCAACACAGCATATATTATTGTGGAAGTCAAGAAGCCTAAGCGTCGAGATGGTCTAGAACAACTAAAATCTTACTGTAATGCTGAAGGTGCGCCTATTGCAGTTTGGACAAATGGTGGTGAAATTGTCATTTTGCATCGAGAAGACCCCAATATCTACCGCAGTATTTCTGATTTACCCCATGCAAACCAAACGCTAGCTGAAGTTATCAATGAGCGTGTGACTTTGCAAGAGCTTGAGAAACGTAACAAGCTGGTTGTAGAACGTCTTTCCCTGCGGGATGTGATTTTAGATTTGGAAAACCTAGTTCTAGCAAACGCTGGGGTTGATCAGTTTGAAGAGGTATTTAAGTTAATTTACGCTAAACTCTATGACGAGGCACAAGCAAAGCGGCGACCGGGTAAAGTTGTAGATTTTCGGGCGGCTGGTGAAACTCGTCAAGAATTATATGACAAAATTAATCGGCTATTTCATGCAGCTAGAGAAAAATGGCAGGGTGTATTTCTACCGGGAGAAAACATCGATTTAACCCCCGACCATTTGGCTGTGTGTGTTTCGTTCTTGCAAGACATTAAGCTGTTTAACTCCAACTTACAAGTCATTGATGAAGCCTTTGAATATTTGGTAACGCAAGTTTACAAGGGAGCGAAGGGGCAGTATTTCACTCCCCGCCATGTCATTGATATGAGTGTCAAAATGCTCAATCCCAAATGGGAAGAGTACATGATTGATACTGCGGCTGGAAGTTGTGGGTTTACAGTTCATACTATTTTTCACGTCTGGGGTGGAGAAATGACAGCAGATGGCCCCACTAAAGATCAAGCAGAATACGCAAGTGAAATGGTGTATGGCATTGATTTTGATGCCCGGAGTGTAAAGGTTGCGAAAGCGCTTAATTTGATTGCAGGTGATGGCAAAACTAACGTCTATCGAGCCAATACCCTTGATCCGAGAAATTGGAGTGACGAAATACGAGTTGCCCTACGCCGCCGCTTAGTACAATTTGAGAATCGTCCAGATGCTGAGTGGAACAAAGAAAATTTCCGCTACTTCAACTTTGATGTATTGATGACCAATCCACCATTTGCGGGAGATATTGTAGACAGTAAAATTCTGTATCAGTATGAACTTGCAAAGAAATGGAAAGCTATTGACGTTGAGGCGCTAGTTGATCCAGAAGAACGTCAAGAACAGGCTAGTGCCATTGCCAACAAACGTTATGAAAATACAGGAAGCTGGCAAACAAAGCAAAGCCGAGACGTATTGTTTATCGAACGGAATTTAGAGTTTTTATGTCCGGGAGGGCGAATGGCGATTGTACTTCCTCAAGGACGGTTTAATAATATCTCTGATGCTCATGTGCGTTCTTGGATTAGTGAGAGAGCCAGAATTTTAGCAGTAGTAGGGCTGCATGGGAACACTTTTAAACCGCATACTGGTACAAAAACCAGTGTTTTGTTCCTGCAAAAGTGGAACGATGATCCAAATTCTAAGCACTACTGTCCTCGACTCAAGGACTATCCTATATTTTTTGCCACCAGTGAAAACAGTGGTAAGGATAACTCTGGTGAATATGTTTACAAGCCAGGGGTGGACGGGAAGCCTATGATTGATGATCATGGACACATGATTATTGATCACGATTTAGATGAAATTGCCAGTGCATTTGTAGACTTTGCCAAGAAACAAAAGTTTTCGTTTTGGCGGGAGGGTTAAGCAATGAGTGATTTACAAACCCAGTTACCCACAGATACATGGATTTACACCTCTTGGGAAGAGTATGAGCAGATAGTTACCAACTTGCTCGACGAGAAGGGAAAGAGTTACTACTACAAAGGATATATGAGGCTGGAGATGCCACCAGTTAGTTTTGATCATGGTCAAGACCATGTTGTAATTATTTTTGCGGTGACTCTATTTGCAGCACTTAAAGGGATTCAGGCAAGAGGTTTAGACACCACTACTTTTCGTAAAACTGGTGTTCAGGATTGTCAGCCCGATGTAGCGTATTACCTCAGAGAACGTGCCCAAGTCATCCCAGCAGGTACAGGAATTGTCAAACTTGATCGCTATCCTGCACCAGATTTGGTGATTGAGATTGCTAAAACCTCCCTGCTGGATGACTTGGGTACAAAGCGATCGCTCTATGAAGAGTTAGGTATTGCCGAATATTGGGTGGTGGATGTGCAAAACACCCAAATCATCGCTTATGCGATCGCAGATCAAGGCAGTAAACGTATTCAAAAATCACAGGTATTGCCTGGATTGGCGATCGCTGTTTTAGAGGAAGCTTTACGCCGAAGTCGTCAAATGAGTCAATCTGAAGTTGGAACTTGGTTATTGAGCCAGTTTCAGCAAAAGGAGGCTTGACCATTGGCAGTTTGGAGTATTGTTAATTTTTCTCAAATTCCTTTTGACTGGCGATTAGATGCAGAATATTTCAAGCCAGAATATCTCAAACTTGATAATTTACTCTCAAATGCAAATGTCGAACTCTGGGGGAATTTAAAAGGCAAATTTATTACAGGGCCTTTCGGTTCTGCTTTTGCAGTTGAAAATTATGTAGAACACTCACCTTATCGATATGTACGAGGCAAGGATGTTAAACCATTTTTTCTCTTAGAGCAGGATAATGCATATATTCCCAAAAGTGCATTTCAAGGCTTGAAGAAGTATAGTTTATTTCCAGAAGATTTACTTGTTTCAGTTGTCGGCACTTTAGGTAATGTGGCAATTGTTGATGAAGATGTAGGTCAGGCTATTTATAGTTGTAAAAGTACAGTTTACAGGTCAAAGTCAATTGACCCATATTATTTATGTACATACCTCAATAGTAATATAGGGCAAGCCTACCTCCAGAGAAAGTCCAGAGGTGCTATCCAAGCAGGTTTAAACTTAGATGACCTCTATACTATCCCTATATATATTCCCGAATTTGAGCAACAAAGAGAGATTAGGAAATTAGTTATAACTAGTTGGGAAAAACTAAAAATTTCTAAAACTCTCTATGCTGAAGCCGAGGCTCTATTACTGCACGAACTTGGACTAAATAACCTCGACCTGTCTACACAGAAAAGTTATGTAGCAAATTTTAGTGAGACTGTAGAGAGCGATCGTTTGGATGCTGAGTATTACAACCCTAAATATACAGTTTTAATAAATTACCTTCACAATATTCCTCACAGTAAATTGGGTTATTTGGCAAGTTTTTCCAATGGTGCAACTCCCTCTGGAGCAAAATATCTAGATAAAGGGAAAGAGATTCCTTTTATACGGATTCAAAATGTAACTAAGAATCGCTTGGATCTTGATGATGTCGTCTACATTGATAAAAAAATTCATAATGGCATTCTTAAACGTTCTCAACTTCAACCGGGAGATGTTTTGATAACAATTACTGGGCGTATTGGGACTGCTGCTGTTATACCTGATAGCCTTCTAGTCGCCAATATGAATCAACACAGTGTTCGATTACGAATACATAATGCTCAAATTAATCCTTACTATTTATCAGTATTTCTAAACTCAAAAGCCGGACTCCTACAAACCGATAGAGAAGCATACGGCGCAACTCGTGATGCTCTACCTTATTACTGTCTAGAGAAGATTATTATCCCGATAGCATCTCTTGATTTACAAAAGCAAGTTGAGGTCAAGATAAGAGAAGCTGAAAAGACTCTACAAGAAGCCAAGACTTTGTTAGAAAGAGCCAAATACCAAGTTGAGCAAATAATCTTAGGAGGTTAAATTTATAAATGTCTACACCTCCTGAAATAATTGATGCTCTTGAATCAATTTTAGAAATTTACTTTTCAGGAGTCCGTCATCGAGAAAGGGCTGCTTTTATCCTTTGTGATAACCTTGTTGAGATGACCTGTAAAACAAAAGCAAAGCAGCACAATCATCGATTTGATATGACCTGTAATTTTCATGATGCTTGTACTGCTCCAGGTGTCATTTTACCCGCAGACTTAAAAATACGAGTTGTAGGTTATCGCAACACAAGAAATAATATGCAACACGCTAGTGCAGCAGCAACAGTTGATTCGATGCACTGTGCTACTGCCATTTTAGACGTAGTAAAAGTAATAGATCATTGCTGGTTTAGTACTTCAACAAGTATGTTTCTTGACAGAATTAAATGTGCTTTACGAATTGTTTACCTTTATTCTTCTGAGGGGGATATTTCCAAAAGAGAGCCATTTGAAGACAGAATGCGGAGAAAACGTTGGCGTACTCAGACTGAAACTGTTCGGGCTGAGGGAAGACAGATACAACCTGGTCTTCGAGATTACTGGTATATTGCTATTCGGATGCAAACTCCTTTGGTTGATGAATGCTTGAATGATGTAGGAATTCCATGAAATGACTCTATTTACAGCACTTAAAGGAATACTGTCGACAGGTTTAGACACAACCACTTTTCGTAAAACTGGTGTTCAAGACTCTCAGCCCGATGTCGCGTATTATCTCAGAGAACACGCTCAAACTATCCTAGCAGGTACAGGAATTGTCAACCTCGATCGCTATTCTGCACCGGATTTGGTGATTGAAATTGCTAAAACATCTCTGTTGGATGACTTGGGTACAAAGCGATGTCTGGCGACAAGCCGCTTCGCGTCTATGCTCTATGAAGAGTTGGGCGTTGCTGAATATTGGGTAGTAGATGTCCAAAATGCCCAAATCATTGCTTATGCGATCGCAGATCAAGGTAGTAAACGTATCCAAGAATCACAGGTATTGCCTGGGCTGGTGATCGCTATTTTAGAGGAAGCTTTAGGCTGTAGCCGTGAAATAAATCAATCTCAAGTTGGGGCTTGGTTATTGAGCCAGTTTCAGCAACAGGATGATTATTAATTTTTATTAAATTACTTTTGTGTTGGTAGATACTGCTTACTGAGCAGTATTACTTAATGATAAAGATGATTTACATAGTAAAACCGTACAACTTTCCCAAGCTGTACAGCCTGCTTAAATTGTTATAAGTGAAATGGGACTTTGCGATCGCATCTACGCTGTTATGAAAGAAAAGTTACCGTTTTTGATTGATTTTAGTTCCGATGAGCGCAAAGCTTTACCAAAGGTGGGAGTCAAGCGTTTGTTAGAAAAATGTTAGGTTAGAGGGAATGACGTAGAAGGTGAGTGCCTTAAAATACTCCTGAAAGCCAGTCCTTGTTTAATAAGTTTTGTATAGAATTTGGTGGTGAGGTCATTTACTTGATTCTCAATTGCAACAATCCAGGTTTCATTTATGAGTCAGTCTTTTTCTCAAAACCAAGCAAGGCGAAATCGTCAAAAAAAGCTGTGGCCACAAAAATGGAGTTTAAAGACTAAAGCAATAGTTTGGGCACTAAGTATCAGCGTACTTCCTGTATTTGCAATTGGGATAGCTACTTACTTCTATGGGATTAATTTAAGTACCAAACAAATACCGCAAGTAAAACTTGAGAGGGCAAAAAGTTCAACAGAAACTGAAGCTCTACAGAGACAACTGTCACTCTTGTTAACTGGTATGGGGGTAACGGCAATATTAGCAGGTGCGATCGCTGTTTTGGTGACTAATCGAGCTATCAGTCGAGTTAGCAACATTGCTGCAACTTCTAATGATATCAAAAATAGGCTACGTCCAGACAGTGAGTTTACTCAAACTTTCATCGCTAACGAAGATGAATTAGTGATGTTAGAGAGAAACATCAGCTTATTCACAGAACTGCTTTCAGTTTTGGTACAGGACAAAGAAGCCGAAGCTGATTATTCTCAACTATTAACTAAAATTACCCGTTGGGTTCGAGAATCATTCAATGAAGAAGATGTTCTCAAAACTACCTCAGAAGAAATTCGTAAAGCTTTAAGCATTGACCGTGTAGCCATCTTTTGCTTCAATTCCAACTGTAATGGCACCTTTATCGTCGAATCCGTAGCACCTGGTTTACCAAAAATACTAGGGGTTACAGTCTCCGATCCTGGGTTCGAGGTAGGGTATATAGAAAAATACCGGAATGGTTGCACCCGTGCTATTGATAATATCTATCAAGCCGATCTCAGTGATGGTGATATTGAATTGCTCAAGCAATTTGCTGTCAAATCTAATTTAGTAGCACCTATTTTCAAAGGCAAACAGCTATTCGGTTTATTGATTGCACATCAGTGTTCTAGACTTCGCTTTTGGCAGCAATCTGAGATTGATTTATTTGCTCAGATAGCTATGCAAGTAGAATTTGCCCTTGACTACGCCAAGCTTTTAGAACAGGTAGATACCAAAGCAGATAAAGCTCAGTTATTTATAGAAATTACCCGCAGTATTCGTGAATCACTCAACGAAGAGGATGTCCTGAAAACCACGGTAGAAGAGGTTCGCAAAATACTTAGTACTGACCGAGTTCTAGTTTATAGCTTTAACGCTAATTGGTCTGGAACTGTGATTGCCGAATCAGTGATTCCAGGTTATCCAAAAGTTTTACGGTCTGAAATCCAAGACCCATGTTTTGGTCAGGGTTATGTAGAAAAGTATCAGTCTGGTCGCGTTGCAATCACAAACAACATTTACCAAGCTGGTTTGGCTGATTGTCACATTAGCCTGCTCGAATCCTTTGGTGTGAAAGCAAATTTGGTTGCACCCATTCTCAAAGATGAACAGCTATTTGGCTTATTAATTGCCCATCAATGCTCTAGGCCGCGTGATTGGCAACAGCCTGAAATTGATTTATTTGCTCAGATAGCAATGCAAGTAGGATTTGCTCTCGACCATGCAAGACTGTTGCAACGCATTGAAGCTGAGGGTATGCAAAGTCAGTTGCTAGCGGATACTATCGGCAGCATTCGTCAATCGCTCAACGAAGAAGATGTCTTGAAAACCACTGTCGAAGAGGTTCGCAAAGTACTTAGTACAGATCGAGTGATGGTTTATAGCTTTAATGCTAATTGGTCTGGAACTGTAATTGCCGAATCAGTTGTTCTCACCTATCCAAAAATTTTGCGGGCTGAAATCGAAGATCCATGTTTTGGTCAAGGCTATGTAGAAGAGTATCAGTCTGGTCGCGTTCTGGCAATAAATAACATTTACGAAGTCGGTTTAGCTGATTGTCACATTAAGTTACTCGAATCCTTTGGTGTGAAAGCAAATTTGGTAGCTCCCATTCTCAAGGATGAGCAGTTGTTTGGCTTATTAATTGCACATCAATGCTCCAGACCCCGTGACTGGAAACAATCTGAGATCGATTTATTTGCTCAGATAGCGATGCAAGTGGGATTTGCTCTTGACCATGCAAGACTCCTGCAACGAATCGAAGCTGAAGCTATGCGAAGTCAATTATTGGTGGATATTACCCGCAGAATTCGCCAATCACTCGAAGAAGAGGATGTCCTGAAAACTACTGTGGAAGAGGTTCGGAAGGCTTTGAGTACTGACCGAGTACTAGTTTATAGCTTTTATGCTAATTGGTTCGGAATTATCATTGCCGAATCAGTGGTTCCAGGTTATCCCAAAGTTTTGCGGTCTAAAATCCACGATTCCTGTTTTACTCAAGGCTATATAGAAAAGTACCAGTCTGGTCGTGTTGTCGCAATCAACAACATTCATAAGTCAAGTTTGGCTGATTGTCACATTAAACTGCTCGAATCTTTCGCTGTGAAGGCAAATTTGGTTGCACCCATTATCAAAGATGAGCAGTTATTTGGCTTGTTAATTGCACATCAGTGTTCTGGGCCCCGTGATTGGCAACAGCCTGAGATTGATTTGTTTACCCAGATAGCTATGCAAGTAGGATTTACTCTCGATCATGCTAGGCTCCTGCAAGCGTATCAAGCTACTGAAGCTAACTCTACCTAATAATGAAAAGAAAGATTTTCTAGGGGAAATTCATTTGCCAATTTGCGGTTAAATGAATTGCCCCTACCGCGTATAGTAGTCTATTTATGAATAGTCTCGCGCTCTTTATTAGCAGGTTCCTTATCTTTGAATAAGTCAGCTGCCGTTAGAAGTAACTCCCTTAAGGTTTGTTTGATTTGGCGCTCTTTTCTCGCCAGAGATGTACCAGCTTCGCCTAGTTTGTCTTCTAGCTGCGATCGCTTCTGTTCTACCTGTACAGCTACAGACTCTGCTTGAGGACGAGCTTTATCGTACCAGTGTTTAGCCTCATCTAGATAATCTTGAACCTCCATAGAACGTCCGCCATAGCGTGCAGCCATATTAGCTCTGACAATAGCTAGCTGGGCTTGCAATTGCGCGTAACGTTTCTTTAATAACCCGACTTCTTCACTATCTTTAATGGCATTGACAGCAGAATCAATTGCAGTTTTGGTACTAGCTGGTCTTTCTTTACCCGTCTCTTCAATCTCTGCCAAGATTACATCAACCTCTTGCTGGAGTTCTTCTTCTTCACCATCTAGTTGAGCTTGGAGCCGCTTGATATCTGTTTGAGTTTTAGCAATAGCTTCGTGTCTTTGAGTATTAATTCCTTCTAGCGCTCCTTCAATAGAAGCTGTCACTTCATCTTTGAGTTCGCTACCCTTTTCTTGGAAGTTTTCAATGACAGCAGAAACAGCATCTCTAACCAGGCTACGAAGTTCAGTAGAACCTTGTTTAAACTCAGAGCCTACTTGAGAAACTGCGGATTTAACAATTTCTCGAATCCGATCGGTTCTTAATTGTCCAGTTTCTTTAGCTTGTTGCAAGTCTGCTTGAATTTTTTCTTTGATATTGTTAGGCATTTTCAACTCTTAGAATTTAACTAATTGGGATAAAACTTTCTAGAAATGTTCTTACATCAACATTATGGCGTAGCCAGATCGGGCTTGGTACTTCCTTTAGATAGAAAATTACAGTTCCGAAGAGGTGAACTGTCAATACTGCTCGGTTAAGAATATTTGCACAAATTTAAACCCTACAAACACTACAAAAGATTGGGTTTCGTTACTCAACCCAATCTAAAAATAAAAAATTTTAGAAAAAAACTACGCAGTATTGCTTGAACTGTAACATAGTGCCAATTTGTGAGATGATTAATGCTTGTTGGTAATAATTGACAGTAAAATATGTGGCGAGTAAATATTACTTGTTCAAGTGATGCCTGGAAGCTCTATGGTACTGAATTTAAAGCGATCGCCCAGAAGTATCAAGGAGAATTAATTGGTTCCAAAAAAATGCCAGATGGTACACGCATCATGTCTTATAAAATTGAGGATGTTAGCGATGCAGAAGCCTTTCAAGAAGATTGTGCAAATTTTGCAGGATTTACAACTGACTTTGAATCCCTGTAGTAATTGATTCTGATACAACCAGTATTCGAAATTAGGAGACGTTGATTGAAAAAACTACTCACATTAGTATTAGTAACATTTCTGCTATTGTTCAGCGCTTTTACTATGCCTGCTATGGCAGCAGACATAGTTAACGGTGAACAAATATTTAGTCTTCATTGTGCTGATTGTCATATTAACGGCAGCAACATAGTTAGGCGGGGTAAAAATCTCAAAAAGCAAGCGCTGAAAAAGTATGGTATGGATTCAATAGAGGCAGTTACATCTATAGTTACCAATGGTAAAAATAATATGTCAGCCTACAAAGATCGCCTTACTGAGCAGCAAATTACAGATGTTGCTGCTTACGTTCTCGAACAAGCTGAAAAAGGCTGGCGTTAGAAAGTTAGGAGTTAGGAGAGACGCGAAAAATCTGTGTCTTTACAAGAGTTAAGAGTTAAAAAATTAGCAGTTATTAACTCTAGTCGTCGTAAATCATTCATAATAAAGTAGAAAAGTTAAAAGGCTGTAAAAAACCGCTTTTCAACTCACTAATTATTAAATCTGCTCACTTCCAACTTCTAACTCCTAAAATTGAAAATGAACTTACCCGCAGCGAGCCGTCTCCAATTCACTCCTGATTTAAACATCTGTCGCATATTAAATGGTATGTGGCAAGTCTCCGGCGCACACGGACGGATCAATCCCCAAGCTGCCATTGAGACTATGTTCAAATATTTAGATGCAGGCTTTACTACTTGGGATTTAGCAGATCATTATGGGCCTGCTGAGGACTTTATTGGTGAGTTTCGCTGTCAACTAATTGATACTCGTGGCAAAGACGCTTTATCTAAGGTGCAAGCCTTTACAAAATGGGTACCTCGTCCAGGTAAAATGACAAAGAAACTGGTTGAGGAAAACATTGATATTTCCCTGAGAAGAATGAATGTGGAATCGTTAGATTTGATGCAATTCCACTGGTGGGAATATCAGGATAAAAATTACTTAGATGCCCTAAAATATATGGCAGAACTCCAGACTGAGGGTAAAATTAAGCATCTAGGTTTAACTAATTTTGACACGGAAAATTTGAAGCTTATTACTGAAGCAGGTATCAAAATCGTTTCTAATCAAGTGCAATTTTCCCTTATTGATCGCCGTCCCGAAGTTAATATGGCGGAATTTTGTCAGCAGCATGACATCAAGCTTTTTACTTACGGTACACTGTGCGGCAGCTTGTTATCAGAAAACTATTTGGGTAAACCGGAACCGCGAGGATCTGATCTGTCCACTGCTAGTTTGAAAAAATATAAAAATATGATTGATGCTTGGGGTGGTTGGCAATTATTTCAAGAGTTGCTAGCTATCCTGAAGGAAATTGCTAATAAGCATAAAGTAAGTATCTCAAACGTGGCTGTGCGTTACATTTTAGATCAGCCAACCGTGGGTGGTGTGATAGTTGGTGCCAGACTTGGCGTATCTGAACATATAGAAGATAACGCCAAAGTATTTAGTTTTAGTTTAGATGCTGACGATCGCGATCGCATCAACGCCGTATCTCGACAGTCACGAGATTTGTATCAGATGATCGGCGATTGTGGCGACGAGTATCGGCGATAATTATCAGAAAACAGGTAATAATAGTATCTTCATGCTGATGAATTAAAGAAGACCGTGACCACTACACTGCACTGGCAAGAACGGGTTGGTAATCAAAGAGATTGGGTTTGGCGGGGCTGGCAAACCCGCTATACTTACATTCGTCCTAGCCAAAATAACCACAAAACACAACCTCTGATTCTGTTACATGGCTTTGGCGCTTCCATTGGTCATTGGCGACATAATTTAGAAGTGTTGGCTGAACATCACACAGTTTACGCCATTGATATGCTGGGTTTTGGCGCTTCTGAAAAAGCCGCAGCTAATTACAGCATTGACTTGTGGGTTGAGCAGGTTTACGATTTTTGGAAAACTTTTATCCGTCAACCGGCGATTTTAGTAGGCAATTCCAACGGTTCACTGATTTCCATGGCCGCCGCCGCCGCTCATCCTGACATGGTGCTGGGTATAGTGATGATGAGTTTACCCGACCCTTCCCTAGAACAAGAAGCAATTCCTCCCGTGTTGCGGCCGCTTGTCAGAGCAATTAAAAATGTGGTCGCTTCGCCATTAGTTCTTAAACCTGTGTTTAACTTCGTGCGCCGTCCAGGGGTGCTGCGTCGCTGGGCTAGTCTTGCCTACGCTAACCCAGAGGCGATTACCGATGAACTGATAGAAATTTTAGCTGGGCCTCCCCAAGACAGAGGTTCAGCCAGGGCTTTTAGTGCTTTGTTCAAAGCTGCGATCGGAATTAACTTTAGTCCTAGTGTGAAGACAGTATTACCAACCTTAACAATTCCGATGTTGTTAATTTGGGGACAAAAGGATCGGTTTGTTCCCCCAGCCCTTGCTAACCGATTTGCCCAATACAACCAAAAATTGGAAGTGCTGAACTTAGCAGATGTGGGCCATTGTCCCCATGATGAATGTCCTGAGCAAGTCAACCAAGCTATTGTAGATTGGATTGAGAGATGGGTTAGCGACCGCCAACCCCCTTACACTTTCCCAGCTTTGCCGGAAACTGTCTAAGAGGGCCTTTGTTTATACCGCGCATTCATCAGCTAGCGTTGTTGGCGACCCTGTTAAGAGATAGATATGAGGCTTTTGTTATGCAATGGGAGCGATCGCGCCACCAAATATCCTTGCGACCATCGAATTGGGAATTACTTAACACCTAGCCAATCGTGGCTTGGTTAGTGTCAACATCTGTAGTTCCATGCACAGAACGAGCTACAGAAATCATCTTATTAAGAATTTCTTGACTGGGAACTTTGCCTTTCAATACTACAGTGCTACCCGTTTGAGCAACCCAAAGAGTATTAACATCATCAAGTTGGGGATCTTCATCAAATGCCAAAGCTACCCGCTTTGCCAACCCACTTTGGTCATATTCGCCACTTAATCCCAAACGTTCTGGGGGTATGGATTGAGTAGCAGTAGGAGCAGCAGTACTACTAGGAGTTTGTGCTATTGACTGCGGAGTAGGATTTACTTCTGCATTTTGAGGTTTTTCCATTCCAAATAGTCTTTGTAACCAACTCATAAAATTTTTCTCCAATTAGAGGCTTATTGAGTGGAGTATAAAAGCTTTACGAAAATGCCGCATCTACCAATCAAAAGATATCCATTCCATAAAATTCCTCCTTGCAGGATAACTTTTGCCCAATTTTTTATTTCTAGAGAATGCAATGAGTGCAGCTATTGAGTTTACAATAAAAGGTCGCACTGATAATTAGTGCAGTAGTACGCCACAACAGAAATCAACATACATTTGACAAAATGTCAAGAGTTTGTAACTCAATGAATTTTGACTTTTGAATGAGTGAATTCTGCAAAGCGGTACTAGTTTCTGCGTTCCTCAAATCCTGTTCTAGCCTCTGTTGGCGAAGATGAAACATACCCTTTCAGTTCTCGTAGAAGATGAGGCGGGTGTTCTTTCCCGCATTTCTGGTTTATTCGCCCGTCGTGGTTTTAATATTGAAAGCCTTGCTGTTGGCCCTGCTGAACAGGGAGGAGTCTCCCGAATTACAATGGTTGTACCTGGTGACGATCGCGTCATCGAGCAACTCACCAAGCAACTATACAAGTTAGTCAATGTCCTCAAGGTACAGGATATTACCGAAACTCCTTGCGTCGAGCGAGAATTGATGCTTGTGAAAGTGAATGCTAGTAGCAGCAATCGCTCAGAAGTGATTGAACTGTCTCAGATTTTCCGGGCGCGAGTCGTGGATGTAGCAGAAGATTCTCTTACCTTAGAAGTTGTGGGAGATCCAGGTAAAATGGTAGCGATCGTGCAGGTGTTGCAAAAATTTGGTTTAAGAGAAATCGCCCGCACTGGCAAAATTGCCCTGACTCGTGAGTCAGGTGTGAATACCGAGTTACTCAAGTCTTTGGAAGCAAAAGTTTAGTTGGGATTTTAATCAGCACATAAATCAAAGACAGCAGAAGTCATAGTGGCAATTGTTACTATGACTTTTGCTGAGGGACTATAAAAAAATTGCAGGAGAATTTAGAGTGATAGCTCAATCGAACGCTGAGAGGATGTTTGAAAAGTATTATGTGAAACGAAACAGTCAAAGTCATCAAAGACCTAACCCTTGACCCTCTACCCGACGCAAAAAGGCTGAATTCAAAGCCTCTCGACCTTTCGGGGAGAGGAATGGAAGCGGGGTTTATAGTATACTTTACAACTTTAAAATATTCTTAACCGAGTAGTATTGCAATATTTCCTTAATCAAATTATCAAATTAATTTTGGGACAATAATTTCTCAATTTTTTCATATATCTAATTTCAGACTTATAAATTTAAATTGAATTTTCTCGTTTAAATTTGCACTTTTATTTTGAAAATATGGAGATTGAATTCGTTAATTATTAATCTTAATTGCAATTTAGATACCTTTCTTTTGCTCTCAATAAGTATTGATATTGAAGTTTTCTACACTTAGTGCAATGTTATTTAAGTGCAAACTTATACTATTAACATCTAAGTACTTTAGCACAATAAAATAAAACTATGTAAAGAAAAATGAACTAGGCTAATATCCTTATATCTATTGCCTGTTGCCTGATCCCAACGACAATTATTTACGCCCGCTTACTTATGCAAGCTGAAGCAATGCGAACGAAAGAACAATGGAAAATCGAGTTTTTTGACTGGTGTACACTGTAGCCAATACATCAGGGAGATTAAGAGAGATAATTTAACTTGTGTGTACACCGTAGTCAGAGCAGGAAGAGGAATGGAAGCGAGGTTTTGCAGATAAGAATGAAAAATCGGCTTCTCCATAAGTAGCTTGCGAAATTCATCATTACTTTGGCTAAAGATTGGATGTTTTCCTATATATTCAAGTAGATGTAATTTTTTACGTATAAATATAATTTATACTTATTAGTACCTCTGCTGTGGATATAGTATCAAAATTAACATCAAACCAAAATTTAGTTTCCCAAGGAATTAAAAATATGAACTCACCTGAAGAATACATCAATAATAATTCATCAAATATAGAAAAACAGAATTCGAATGCAAACATAAATGAGTTGCAATTTAGTAATAACAGTATGAGTGAAGGTAGAAACTTAGATAAAGTTAGAGAAATTCTTTTTGGCAATCAAATACGGGATACGGAAAGAAGATTTACCCGTCTAGAAGAACGTCTAATTAAAGAATTGGGCAACGTGCGAGATGAAACAAGAAAACGTCTAGACGCTTTAGAAATTTATATTAAACAAGAAGTTGATTCTTTAACGCAGCGCCTAAAAAATGAGCAGGACGAGCGTGACTCTCAGGTAAAAGCAGTTGCTGAAGAAAGTAAAAGCATAATTATATCTTTAGAAAAAAAGATTACTCAATTTGATGAACAATCAACTAATAGTCAACGAGAGTTGCGCGAGCAGATTCTCAACCAATCTAAAAGCTTACAAGATGAGATACAACAAAAATCTCAGGAAATAGTAGCTTTAATAGAACGGGAAGCTCAAGAACTTCGCAGAGAGAAAACGGATCGTTCAAATCTTGCGGCTATGTTTACAGAGTTAGCTATCCGGCTGAATGCAGAAAATAAGTCTTGAGCTAAGGAGTTGTTTGAAAATTTTTTCACTATGAATTTTGGCACTTTTATATTCTCCTTACCCCTATGAGAAAGGGGAACTTAAAAGAATTTAAAAGTTTTAAGACAAGAATACTTTCAAAATATCCTCTATTCTAAGGTTAAAAGATTTTTACCTATCGGTACATCTCTTCTGTTTACAACAGAATGCTACTTGATGATAAATTGTGAATTGGGGAATTTTGGTAATGAATGACTATTCAAAAAATCCAATACCGAAAGCATCCTCTGAAGGTTTGGACAGCAACAACCAAACCTTCGAACTTAATGATGAACTAACTATACTCCGTAGTTTGCTTCTGGATATTGAGCCGACTAAACTTAAAACACTTTATGAGCGATTAGAAAACCCTCAAATTCTACCAGAAGATATTAGCAAGATGCTTCCAGAAGCTGTTATCTTGCGCTCAAAGCAAGATAAACAACTTGGGGAAGTAATGGTATCAACTGTGGAAAATGCCATTGAAGTTTCTGTTAAACAAGACCACAATGTGCTTTCAGATGCATTATTTCCAGTTATTGGGCCAGCTACTCGCAAGGCGATTTCCACGGCTCTTGAGGAAATGATGCAATCGATGAATCAAACTCTGGAACATAGCTTGTCTCCACAGAGCTTTAAATGGAGGCTAGAAGCACAACGCACAGGAAAATCATTTGCGGAAATTGTGCTGTTACGGACGCTAGTTTATCGAGTTGAACAAATCTTTTTGATTCATAAAAAATCAGGGTTATTGCTGCAACATTTAGTAACAACGCAGATAACAGTTCAAGATCCAGATTTAGTAGCTGCGATGTTGACAGCTATCCAGGATTTTGTCAAAGATTCCTTTAAGGTACAAAAAGTAGATGGGTTAAAAAGTTTACGCTTTGGAGAAGTCATAATTTGGATTGAAGAGGGGCCGCAAGCTCTAGTAGCAGCGATGATTCGAGGGAATCCTCCTCAAGAATTAAGGTTAGTTTTGCAAGAAGCGATAGAAAAAATTCACCTAAAGCTAGGTAGAGAAATTAAAAATTTTACAGGGGAAACAGAAGTATTTCAGGCCAGCCTGCCTTATTTAGAAGCTTGTCTGGTAGTTCAGTATAAATCTGCGGCTAAAAAAAATTATACCTATGCCTGGGCTTTCTTGGGCGCGATCGCGATCGCTTGTGGAACTTGGGGCTTTTTTGCAATCAGAGAACAACTTCGTTGGCAAGCATATCTCCAAAAACTCAATTCTCTGCCAGGAATTGTTGTGATTAACACCAAGCAAGCTTTTGGCAAATATTTTATTTCGGGAATGCGCGATCCCTTAGCAGTAGATCCCAATACACTAATACAACAAACAAATCTTAATCCCAAAATAGTAATTAGCCAGTGGCAACCTTATTTGTCTTTAGAGCCACAATTTACTGCCAAAAGAGTTGAAAAATTGTTGCATCCTCCCCAGACTGTATCATTAAGGGTTGATAACAACGGTATTCTTAATGTAACTGGTTATGCATCCCGTAAATGGATTTTAGAAGCACGGAAATTATGGATATTTATTCCTGGTGTTACCCAATTTCAAGACCAAAAACTCGTAGAAATAGAACTTAGCGAGTTAGAGTTATCTAAAATAAAGATAGAAAAAGAAATATTTTTTTTTACAGAAGGAACAACTGAGTTGATGCCTGGTGAAATTGACAAATTGCCTAATTTGTTTTTATCAATCCGCAAATGTTTGGATATTGCCAAGTATTTAGATAAAAATGTGCAGATTCAAATAATTGGACATACTAATAGTGCTGGAACAGAACGAAGAAATAGACCGCTCAGTCAAGCCCGCGCTAATAAAATTCTATCTTATTTAAAATCCCAAGGAATCAAGACAAACCAATTTCAAGCACTAACTGTAAGTTCTAGCCTAACTTCCCTGCCAGAATTAACGCCAGAATCTAAAGAATTTAATCGGAGAGTATCTTTCAAAGTATTAATAAATAATACCTCTAAATAAAATTATATCAATTTATGGTTATCCAGAAAAAAATTTGTATGATAGGTGCATTTGCTACAGGTAAAACTAGTTTAGTGGCAATGTTTGTCCACAGTATTTTTTCTGAAAAATATCATACTACTGTGGGTGTAAAAATTGATAAAAAAGCTATAGATATTCAAGATAAAAAAATCAACCTTATCCTTTGGGATATCTATGGAGAAGATGAGTTTCAAGAATTACAAATGTCTTACTTGCGAGGTTCTGCTGGTTATTTATTAGTTGTAGATGGTACCAGATATAATACTTTACAAAAAGCTTTTGACTTACAAATAAAAATAGAAGATGCCATTGGTCGGGTTCCCTTTATTTTAGTCATAAACAAGTTGGATATAACGGATGAATGGGAAATTGAACCTGCTGAGATAGATGATGTTACACAAAAGGGTTGGACTGTGATTAAAACAAGTGCCAAACATGGTATTGGTGTAGAAGAAGCTTTTCAAACTCTCGCTAAAAAAATATTGGATTGCTAAATGTTGGATGTCCCTGTTTTTGTAATTGCCTATATTCTAAATTTGCTAACAGCAGAGTCTTCTCTTGGCTATCTGTTGGTTAATAAAGATGGTAGCCTCTTAACTTGGGGTGGAAAGTTGGCAGATTATGGAATTACTAACCTCCATAAAGGCAAAAATGCAAAAGAGCAAGTTGTTTTTCTAGAAGGGTTACTCCCATTAGATGATACTTCCATATTTCTACCATTCATCCAAACAGAGTATGGCAGTTGTGTAGATGTTCATATATTACCGACGAAGGAAGCAGATTGGGTATTGCTGTTAGATAGTAGCTGTGATAGAGACTACCTCTTTCCTATTCAGCAAAAAGCAAATGATTTCAGACTATTACAGGAAAAATTAAATAGAAAGTTAAATTAATAAACTAGAGTCAAAATTAATTTATTATATCAGGTTTAACTCATGAATACACCTATCACGGATGATATGCTCACAGCTTTGAACATTCTGGCGTTAGAGCAAATTGATGCAGGTTTATTTAAAATTATTGGTAATTTACCTAATTGGTTAAATCAATTTTCTTGTAAGATTTTAGCATCAGGAATGAATATCTCAATACCACAGGAAGAGTTTTCTTTTTTAAATAATTTTTTAATTGATGCCGAAAAATTTTGGACTAACAATAATACTAAAAAACTCAGTTCAGGTTTATGGACTGAAATAGATGCAGATGGACAAGAATATCAATTTAAAGCTTATGCAATTTGTGTGAATAATAGAAAATTTTTATTGATCGAGGCTTTGGAAGATTCTGATCAAGAACAGCAGTATGTACTCCAAAAAGCTAGAGAATATCAATTGATTTATCAGCAATTACTTAAGGATAATCAAAAAAAAGATGTTCTAATTCATTGTCTTATCCATGATATAGCAGTAGAATTGAGCGCTATAAACTGCTGTTTTGCGCTACTAGAATTTGAAAACTTAACACCTAAAGGAAAAGAATATTTAGAAACTGGTATAAAGCAATGTCTAAAACAAGAGATGCTGATTAAAGATATTTTAGACGCTTTTTCTACTGAAGCAGCATTAGCAGAAAATTCTCATATCGATATTGAAGAAGCACCTAATATCTTAAGTTCTATACAAGAGGTAATTGAATTTTCAAAACTTAACTTTGCCCTTAATAATATACAATTACAGCTTGCTAGCAATATTGATATGACAACAGACTGGAAAGTTATGGCAGATAAATCTCGTTTAGATAGAGTGATTTCTAATTTAGTAGAAAATGCTTATAGATATAGTAACCCAGATTCTATTGTGACTATTGGCCTACAGTTGGATGGGCAATATGTTTTATTTACTATAGATGATTGTGGTTTGGGTGTACCGCCAGAAATGGAAAAGAATTTATTTCAAAAGTTCTCTCAAGGCAAAGGTAAATCAGGAAGAGTTGGTTTAGGTCTTTATTTTTGTAGAATCACACTTGAACGCTGGGGAGGTATGATTGGTTATTTACCTCGTCTTGAAGGTGGTTCTAGATTTTGGTTCCGCTTGCCAAGACTAGCATCAGTGTTGACATACTCCCCGGCGTGAACGCACGGTGATTTTGGAGTAATGAGTAATAAGTAATAAGTAATGAGTAATGAGTAAATACCCATTTTTCATCCACTCATTACTCATTACTCCTTGACGAGTTACTTTAAAGCATTGCGTGAAGCACGGGGTTTCAGACCCATATTTTTGATGAGTTAAAAGTATCCCCAGTTAATAGATTCATTACTGCTAATCGCCTGGTAAGCTACTTTAGATAAATTAGCAAATTCAATCCCGGAATTGTGCGAGAAAGAGTCCACAAAACAAGAGTAATGTAAATTACACCTAAACTCCATTCATACCAAGCTAGTGCAGAGATGATACCTGGTAAGTGTTCGTCTCGCAGGCGAATGTCGTTAAATCCTAATTTCACTAAGTTGTTGAGACTAAAATCATAGTAGTTGAGCCAGTTCCAACGCCGATCGCTCAGTAGAGGCATATATCGTTCACGAAATGTCTGATTCCTTGGTATCACTGGTAAACGTCCAATCAACAATCGTAACTGGCGAAATGTGCCATCTTCGGTGAAGTAAGAAACGTTCATTAAATCGTGATAACGACCTTGTTGGTAAAGTCGGATCAATAATGCCAGTGGTACGGGGACAAGAATTATGAAAAGACACCCCAGTGTCAGCCAAGGTTGTTGAGCATTGCGAAAGATGGCTAGTAAGCTCAAGAATTCTAAAACGCTAAAACTGATTAATATCGCAATAGTTTCGTAAGATGTGGGAATAATTGCTACAGGATGCAGGCGGCGATAGCGATCCACTAGCCAAAATAGTAAGCCAAAATAGGCGATCGCAACTCCTCCCACGCCAAACACTAACCAAAAATTTGTCCCATAGCCACTCAACAACAGCAGTACACTCAATCCCAACCAACTCCAAGCTTGCAGTAACCAACCACCAATAGAAAGGGCTTCGCCAACAATTAAGCGATCGCTCAGTTGTGTGTATTTTTCTAAACCGATGTCTGCTAAAGTCAATAACTCACTGCTGTTGCGAAAGGATTTTATCAGACGACGCTGGGCGATCGCTGCGGCTTGAGTTGCGGAAAAACCCAGTTTAATCAAACTTGCAACACTTGCACTATTAATATTTGTAGCTGTCAAACGGCGGCTCATTTCTACTAATCGCAGCTGTTGTTTTGTGTATTCCAGTTCATTCGCATCGGCAACTTGTTGTTGCTGACGGAAATTTTGCCCCAAATTCCGCAAGATATTTTGATTACCTTGCAATGTAGGAATGCAGAACATCTTACCAATTTGACCGGGATTACCTAAAATTTTTGCTTGGTTAGAGTTAAAAGTTAAACCAGGTACGCTTAGACAAGCTTCTTTAGAAAACCTGGCATCGCTAAAATCTGCTTGGTTGAGAATGCTTGCACCTTGTAAATTAACTGATTGATTAAACTCCACTTCTCGAAATATGAGAGCTTGCTCAAAAGTCGCATCTGTTAAAAAGAGAAACTGATTAAAATTTGCTTTAGTAAACTGGGCTTGATTGGCAAAGCGGACATCAGAAAAATCAGCATTTTCTTGCCACTTCACACTACTAAATTTAGCCAATTGTTTAAAAGTTGCTTGGTTGAAGTTAGCAATCTTTTCAAAGATACTCCCTTGAAAATCAGCGAATTCTTGAAATTGGGTTTGTTTAAAATTAGCTTTTTCAAAAAAAATACTGCCCTGAAAATTGCTTGGTTGCTTAAATTTAGTACCACTAAAGCTGACGGGACGACCAAACCGGGTTTCAGCCCAATTCGTGGATTGGAGAAAAGTTGCACCTTGAGCATCTACAGACTGAAGAAAGAATGTATTAGAAAACTTCATTTCGCCATTGAAGCGAGTTTGCACAAGTTTCAAGACACCACGAAAGACAGCAATTTCACTGGATGGGGTTGGCTCTGTTCCCAAAAGCGATCGACAATCTTTGGAGTTCGCTAGTGATTCTAGACAAATAAAGCGCAAACGTTCTAGTTCTTGTTTTTCAGTAGCTGTGAAAATCGGAGCAATAGCTTGGGCGTACAAGGAGGTTCTTAAACCCAAATCGCTACCCACAAAATCCCCTAAAATCAGGGCATAGCTGAGGTCTAAACCCAGAGGTTTTGTACCTAGCTCTTTTCGTAGTAATTGGTAAAAAGCATCACGAAAGCTAGCGTTTTCGGGGCGCAAATCAATCACCATCTTCTGCAAATCTACTGTAAAATTGCCTTCGCGGAGTGCTGGTGTATGTAGACGTTCTTGTAATAATTCCAGAGTTAGGGGTGTACGTTCTGGTTGCGTTTGTGCTGCTGAAGTAGGTAGGGGGAGGAGGAGTAAAACGCAAAGGAACGCAAAGAGAAGCGCAGAGGTACGCAGAGAAAGGTTTCTGGGTATCTTTGCGTTTAACCTCTGGGTGCATCTATGTTTAAAAAATAAATTATGCAAATTGTTCGATCATTCGTCGCTAATCAGTAGAACAATTTTACCCGTCACAGAACCGCTTTCAATTAGTTGGTGCGCCTTAGCTGCTTCTTTTAAAGGAAACTTGTGAGTAACATGAATTTTTAACTTACCTTCATCGATCCAGGTAGCACATTGTTCGAGAATTTCTGCATGGTGCTGGAGGCTGTCTTCCAATCCTAGCAACGCTGGTGTCAGCATTAATTCTAAACCAATGCGGAGATTGCGTAATCTAGCAGTTTTCCAAACAGTATTGGCATCGGGTTCGAGAATCGTCACAATATCACCATATACTCGCACTGCGGGAAAGGTTTTGTGAAAGGTTTCGCCGCCTACGGTATCAAAAGCCAAGTCTACGCCTTCGCCGCCAGTCCAATCTAATACCGCTTGCACAAAGTCTGTTTGTTTGTAAAAAATTACATGATCAGCACCGAGTTCTTTGACGAAATTAGCCTTTGCTTCAGAACCCACTGTGGTAGAAACAGTAGCACCTTTGAGTTTCGCTAATTGAATTGCTACATGACCGACACCACCAGCACCAGCATGAATGAAAACCCGTTCCCCAGGTGATAATCGTCCCCTTTCGTATAAAGCTTCCCAGGCGGTGATTAATACTAAAGGTGCTGCGGCTGCTTCAGCAAAGGAGATAGAGGCAGGTTTACGTGCCACAAACCGCTCATCCACAACGGTATATTCAGCATAATTTCCTTGGTGTGCGCCCAAGCCGCCATAGCAAAAATATACTTCATCGCCTGGGCGAAAACGCTGAACACCAGCACCCACAGCCTCAACTACACCAGCACCATCACATCCTAAAATAGTCGGCGTGCGATCGGGGTAGAAAGTGCCTCGGCTACGAAGTTTAGTGTCAATGGGGTTAATGCCAGCCGCTACCAAACGCACTAAAAGTTCAGTATTTCCTGGAACAGTAGGATTTGGCACTTCCTGTATTTGTAGAACTTCGGGACTGCCAGCTGCTGTCATCAAGACTGCTTTCACAACTCTTTCCTCCTGGCTTTAGATGCACGTTCTTATGCAACTTTAGCGCAAGGGGTAGACACAAAGTTCTGTCTAAAGGAAAACTGCTGTATAGCGCAATATGGTTCAGTTAAGCAAATTTATCTGTTAAGGCAGGGGGAGAATTCGTAACTCCTAACTCTTCACGGGCTAAACGCCCCGCTACCGCTAGCCATAAGAGTGTGGACTCTAGGGTAGAGGACGTAAATTCACACGAATAAATCTTAATACTCAGGTGAAAGATAGAATGGTACGTTTTTTACAGTTTATCTATCAATAGGTACTGGATAAAAATTTCCAAGTAGTATTACTTCCTCCTTCTAAAGATGAGGAAGAGTTCCCCGCCGCAGTACTTCTTACGGTGGAAAGCCTTCTATTCTTTTTCCTGTCATTCTTTCCTCATTTCTCCCCTCCCTTGCGTCCATAGCTTTTCTCTCCTTTGAGTAATGATAAAGACTCTACGCTCCCTTCTTTCCTACGCAGCTTTAACTACTATTGCTTTGGTAGCTGTAGTCACAACCCAGTTAGTAACTACCCAAAAAACTCCTGCGATCGCTAACATTACACCTACCGTTATTCATTCGTTTAATAGCAGTAACAAGTCCTATGGTTCCAATTCAGAGGCAGAATCTGTACAAAACAACGATGGTAAGCTTTACGGTACGAGGTATGGGGGAGGCGCAAATGATAAAGACCTGATTTTTAGGGTTCCTCCTAATGATAGTAATTTCAACCTTTTCTATTTGTTTAGGGAGAAGAATGGTCAAAGGACTAATCCTAAAATTGCGGCTACCCAATCTACCACGAGCTTGTACGTCTACGTGTCTCCCACGGGAAGCGACACCGGAGGCGATGGATCGCTAGGCAAGCCATTGAGGACGTTGGCGTATGCAGCAAAACGAGTTCAACCGAATCAAAACTACACGATTTACTTGAACGCAGGTGTCTATAGGGAAACGGAAGCGACGGTACTTCCGCCAGGTGTGAATATCGAGGGAGCAGGTGAATCAAGCGTGACTATCACTAGCAACAGTGCGATTCCGGCTCCAGGAATAAACACAGGTAGCACCGACTGGAGTCTTTTGCATTATGGAAGCATTATTCAGCTTGTCTCGCCTAGCTACTCCGGCTCGAGCCCTAGGTACGGGGCTCCTTCCGAGATGATTGAGGCGACAGACGGCAATCAGACCTTAAGCGGCTTCACCATAGACGGGAACGGCAAGACCATCAAAGCCGGTGTCTGGGTGGAAAATCGTAATAACGTGACTATGCATAATGTCACGTTCAAAGATTTCCAGCATAGCGGTGCAGTTTTTACCCGTGGCAATATGTGGTGGTTCGTCCCTCTTCCAGAGGGGAAGTGGATGAAGAACACAACGATATATGATTGCAAGTTTATTAACTCCGCAGCAGATGGAGTATCGGGAGGATCTACCGGGAACCTGAGACTTGGAGGACTGGATGGCGCTGACATCTACAACATTACTATCCGAGAAAATAAAGGATACGGCATCAAGTTCATGCATGTAGGTCATGTACGTAACGTGAAAATTCACGATTGCGACATCCAGGTTCCGGAAGTTGATTCCCAGTGGAGCGAGGATGCTTCTATTGAACTTTGGAATTTGAGTTATGGAAACGAAATCTACAACGTTACCTGTAATACGTGGTTATCGATGGTTAATCATGCAGTAATGAATGATTACCAGCCGACAGCTACACACCCAAGCAATCTCAAGATGCGAAACGTAAGAATAAAAGATCTTGACGGACAGAGTGTTAAGGAGTCAATTGAGGTTGCCTTGAGTGGAGTTGAGATATCCGACTCCTACTTTCAGGATAAGGGCTTCGGTATTGCGATCTGGGGAGGGAAAGCATGGGGCGGAAGTATAGAAAATCACAACATCAACATCCACAATAATATTTTCACAAATGTTGCTCGTAAAGTTCAATTTGGTTTCGGGAACAGTGCTGCCGTCTTCATTCCCGATTTAGCTACCAACATCAAGATTCACAACAACGTGTTCGATACCTTAGGGAATAGCCTACAGCTCGACTCCGTAGACAGAATATCGATCAAAAATAATGTGTTCTTGAACTCTCAAGGAGACGATGTGCAAGGAGGTAAAAACATTGCTTTCACTAATAATCTCCGCAGGAATACGAACCCAGCAAAACCAACTTGGCAGATCCGATTCGCGGCTAATGCGACAAACATCCAGGGCGATCCAAGATTTACAAGTACAGGCGACCGTTGGAACTCTTACTACAAGGCGGCTTCGTCACGCAGTCTTGTGGTGGATAGAGGAACAAATGTAGGACTTCCTTACTCTGGTTCGGCACCTGACATCGGTCGATGGGAGTGGTAAAAATACTTGTTGGGTTTTGGGGGAAAGGGAAAAGGTTAAAAGGGAAAAAACCTTATATAAGGATTTATTTGATGACACGAATTTATCTCAACATCATTTAATTTTTCACTGTACAAAAGGGGAAAAAACCGCGAAACATAATGCTTCACGGTTTTCAGTGTGGTGTAAGGAGCTTAACTAAATCTCATCATAAAGTAACAGCCCAACAACAACGCACTGGTAACAATTTTGGTAACAGACTTTTTTTAGGGGCCTTAGAGCAAAGCACCACCACAACTAGAACCACACCCAGCAGTACAACCATAGCAATAAGCAGCAGTTTGGATCTCACTAATCAGGTCTATACTGCCAGCTTCTAGCAATTTGCTAACTGTTAAGGTTGCAGAATTATCAGTTTTTGCAGGCAAATTCATCATCTGGTTAAAGTCACAATCATATACATTTCCTAGATAGTCAATTGAAAGTTGATCGCGGCACATCAAATGTTCAACTGTGCCAGGATTAAAATTTGACTCTAAAAACTGCAAATAGCTACTGTACAGTTTTCTCCGTTCTAAATGTATTTTGGTTCTACCAACTGGTAGGTTGGTAATGGTGAAGAGGTTGTTAAATACAATATTAAAATGTTCTTGTAAGAACATTTTGTAATCTTGTTCTAGGTTGGTCTGTTCGGGAGCTAAGGAAAATTTTTCAGTAATGGGTAACTGGGGATTGAATACCAAGTCCAAAATTAAATTTTTATCTTTACCATAGCCGAGTTGGTTAAGCCACTGCAAAGCTTTAACGGAACTATCAAAAACGCCAGAACCACGCATTTTATCAACATTATCTGCTAAATAGCATGGTAGGGAAGCCACAACTCTTATTTGGTGTTGAGCAAAATATTCTGGTAAATCAGCAAATCCATCTTCAAAATAAATAGTCAAATTAGACCGGACAATCACCTGCTTGCCGGTTGCTCTTGCTGCTTCTACTAATGGCTTAAATCCATAATTCATTTCTGGTGCGCCACCAGTCAAATCTACAATTTTAATTTCGGGAAATTTATGGATTAGCGAAATCAATTGTTCGCAAATTTCAGGAGAAAGCTCTTCTGTACGTTTTGGCCCAGCTTCGACATGACAGTGTGTACAGGCAAGGTTACAACGCTTACCTAGATTAATTTGTAAAACAGAGATCCCCTTTTTTTTGAAAGGGGAATTGAGTTTATTCTTAAATGGTGTAATTTTTGATTGAGTTTGCATTAGCTACTATTCCTTAAATATGGCAAATATGGCAATAATCTATTCAATTTCTCTAACCTTGTAATAATCGATAAATTATTCCACTAATAATTGCAGCAGTAGGTAAAGTTAAAATCCACGATAATAGTATCTGATAAAAAACATGCATATTGGCTTTTTTGCCAGTCAAACCGACTCCAAAAATAGAACCAACTGAAACATGAGTGGTGGAAACAGGAAGTCCAAACAGACTAGCTGAAATCACTAGAATTCCAGTTACTATATTTGCTGATAAGCCTTGAAAATGATTCAATGAGGTAATCTTTTCACTCATGGTGACAGCAACTTTTTGGGAGTTGAGTAAACCGCCAAGTGCCATTGCGATCGCAATTGTGATCATTCCTCCCTGAACTGAAAAATACTCAATAACTAGAATGAGTGAGGAAATCTTGGGAGTATCATTTAATCCTCTAGCAAAACTCACAACTCCGGCGCTGAGAAAATGGCAAGTATCAATCATTTTTTGATTGACTGGTAGATTCCATTTGGAATTGATATAGCCAGATAAGCTGTAAATTGCTGCTCCGAAGGGAATGGCAATGATCGGACTGAGAAATAAAGGCAAAACAAAGGAAGTTCCCAAAACGGCAAAATTAACTTTGAGTCCGATCGCAACTAATCCAGCGCCAACCAGCGCACCTATTAAACTGTGAGTTGTGGAAATGGGAAACCCCATAAGGGTGGCTATCAGTACAGTTAGACCAGTTGCGATCGCAACTGCGAGATGAAATTCTGGTGAATTAGTGATCGCATCAGGCACTAATCCTTTACCAGAGAAGTTTTTAATTAGTGTACTCGCCAAAAAAGTTGCAGTTGCCGCACCACCTAAAGTTGTGAAAGTTGCCCACAGAATTGCTGTTTGATAGCTGCTAGTTCGGCTACCAAACAACGTTGCTACCCCTTTAAAGTTGTCATTGGCACCATTCGAATATGCTAAAAAAAGCGTAGCGATAAATAAACTAATTAACAACATTTTGGGGTTTGTAAGAAAGAAGTCAGAATCTAGAATTCAGAATCAAGAATGCAATTAGTGAAATATTCAAATTGGGCATTCATTCTCCAGTTGCACAGAATTACAAATAATTCTACCTACTGACACTTGAATTCTTTTTTAAGAAATTAACAGCAACCACCACCGCTATAGTGCCAGGTGGAGTTAGTAACAATTATTTCTGCTGGCTTGATAGCTGCAAGTTTAGCGGCAGTTTTATCACACACTGCTGCGGGAATACCTCGCTGAAGTAAGTGTCCTGCTGAGTCATCGAAAAAGGGTTCCGAGCCAGCATAAATTGCTGTTTTTCCCGTGAAAATACAAGCACCATCTTCTGGAATATCAACTTTAAAGGAGACAGAATCCAGGCTTTCTAAAAGTAGGTGTTCGTCTAAATTATAAGTCTGAGAATCTAGTAGACGATAAGGACGACGAGCGCGAATTTCAACTTGACCAAAGCCAGCATTTGTAATCAGTTCAGTATACTCTTGATATGTGAATGCGCCTGATAAACACATGGCTCTGAGTCGTTCATCTTGTTGAAGATGTGCTGGAATCTGGCTAGTGGCAATTGGATCGCTCATCTGCAAACGTCCACCTGGTTTTAATACCCGATAGGCTTCTTTTAAAGCACGGTTTAAATCTTCTGGTTCAAAGATGTTGAAAAGGCAATTCTGCGCCACAATATCGACGCTAGCATCAGCAACGGGTAAGTTAAAAGCATCACCTTCGCGGATTTCTACAAAACTCGTGTCAAACCACGGGTTTTCTTGAGTAGCAATTTCCAGATTGCGTGCGGCTGCTTCCCGCATGGCCCCAACAGGTTCAACGGCAATTACAGCACCTGCATAGCGGGAAAAATAAGCGAATTGCAACGCTTCTAAACCGCCACCAACGCCGACATAAAGCACAGTAGGCTGATTTCCTAGTTCGGTGGAGTGAACGGTAGTGCCACAACCATAGTTCATTTCCTGCATAGCCAAAGGAATTTTCAACCCTGGTAGTTGCAGGGGTGTACTTTGTACACAACAAAGTCCAACTTGCGGGGTTTCGGCAACTTCGCGGTAAAATTGCGCTGCTGTTTCTAGATAAGTCATGCAGTTTTAGATTTTTAGATGATGACAGCTTTGTGCATCCTAATATAATTAACCCTGAGTTGGATGAGTTATTGCTCAGATTGCCAAAAACCCCAAATCTTCCTAGAACAGAAAACTTTGAGGTTTTATCGTTATTTCACACTGGATAGGGGATGAGGGAGAAGGGGGACAAGGGGACAAGGGGACAAAAGTTTAGAACTTACAACAAGTCTTTCCCCTTGTCCCCAATTCTCCTTGTCCCCAAGTCCTCTTTCCCATCTCAAATTCAATCATGCAATGTGTAGCCGACACCACTCACAGTTTGAATGAGACACTTTTCGTTATTGGCTTCAAGTTTCAGACGCAGGTAGCGTATATGAAGTTCGATGATGTTGGCATCGCCTATGAAGTCGTAAGCCCAGACTTCTTGTAAAATGCGATCGCAGGTAATTAGCTGTCGTGGATGGGCCAGTAAATATTCCAGTAAATCAAATTCCTTAGCAGTTAACTCAATTAACCTTTGATCTCGGTACACTTGGCGCGTGCGACGATTTAAACTCAAGTC
This sequence comes from Nostoc sp. FACHB-133, assembly GCF_014698055.1. NCBI lineage: Bacteria > Bacillati > Cyanobacteriota > Cyanophyceae > Nostocales > Nostocaceae > Nostoc > Nostoc sp. FACHB-133. Next base: position 266,234 of record NZ_JACJSH010000002.1, on the reverse strand, counting down.
TTCAAATTCTAAAACATCTGCGCTGTCTACTTGCCAATTTCTTCGCAGGTGAGTGCCAACTCTGGCCAATAATTCATCAACACTGAAGGGCTTAACGAGGTAATCATCAGCACCAGCGTCTAAGCCTACAATGCGATCGCTTACTTCATCTTTGACGGTTAATAATATTATTGGCAATTTATCACTAATATTTCGCAGGTGGTGGCAAATTTCTAACCCCGATAAGCCAGGCAACACCCAGTCTACAATTACTAAATCTAGATGTAACTCACGCGCTGCGGTGAGTGCAGTTAATCCATCGTAGGCAATACTGACTTGATAGCCTTCATAATTTAATTCTAATTCGACAAATCGCGCCAGTTTGACTTCATCTTCAACCAGTAAGATGTGCGTCATGATGATGTTAATGATTTCAGCAGGGTACGGTAAGCAACAATACGGTCTGGAAACACTTGAGCGAGGTGCCAGCTACTTACATAGCCAAACATCTAAATTAGGTGTACGTTAGCTTAGTATAAACCTGAGTAAGTAACAACAGTATATTTGAAAATACCGATGGCTGCTTAATCAAAGAACGATCAAACTGACTATTAGCAATAGCTTGTGACATCTTCACCACATTTATCGGCAAGATAACAGAGCGCTTTAAAACGCAAACCAACCACTTCCTCGTATAGGGGATTTAATTTACACATCGGAGGGATATGAAATAGCTTCCGACCAAACAGTGTGATATCTTGCTCAAAGGGACACTGAGAAGGAATAGCTTTGCACAAGAAATGAGCCAATTTAGAGTTATGAATTTCTATCTTTTCCAACCACTCGCGTACTGGGTGTAGTAAATCATTGTGTGACCGGACTTGAATAAAGCTTGTCATAATTTTTCACCTTAATAATTTCAAACTAGATTGAGTTTGTTCTATTTGAACCTCTATAAATACATACACTTAGGTTCTATAGTTTTATGCACTGATTCCTAGTTCGTTCGTTCTCTACAGAGATAGAATGAATCTCTAGGTACACTGTAAACTACACATTCAAGGGTCAAAATTCCTGATGATTTCTACAATTTCCAAAAACTTTTGCAACAAATGAATCGGCTAAAGCTGTAACTCACTGGGTCAAGAACCGCTATATTGTGCCAAACGCTAGGCTAGATATTGCCGAACTGCAAAACTATAACCAAATTCTGGGAGGCGCAGCTAAACTTACTCTAAAAAAGCATCAAGCTTTAAGGAACTTGCGAAAACTTATGACTGATAACTTCTTGAGTAACAAAAAGCTACTTTTTGACCGATGGGCACCAAGTTATGACTGGCTCTTTCCTTCAGTGTTTTATCGAGCCATTCACAAACGCTTGCTGGAGTACGTCGATTTACCAAAGCCAGCAAATGTACTTGATATCGGTTGTGGTACTGGCCGCTTACTTGAGCGCCTTGCTACTCAGTTTCCTGACCTGCGGGGTACTGGATTGGATTTCTCTGCTAATATGTTGCGGTTAGCAAGACAGAGCAACCACCACCGTCCACGTTTAATTTATATCGAGGGCAAAGCTGAGTCTCTTCCCTTTGCTGATGGTCAATTTGATGCTGTCTTCAGCACTATCAGCTTCTTGCACTATTTGGAACCGAAACAGGTAGTTAGTGAGATAGCACGGGTACTTTCTCCCGGTGGACGCTTCTACTTAGTTGACATTAACATTACTTCTAAAAAAGAGGCAGAGCCTCAATTATTGCCACTTACTCCCCGTGGAATTAGACTCTACAGCCCTAATCAACGTCAACTTCTTGGCTCTTCTGCTGGGCTATTGTGTTTGAGTCACCACTATTTATTAGGGCCAGTATTACTAACAATTTTTGCTAAACCCCCAATTTGAAAATAGAGAATTGGAAAGAGTAAAAGATTGTAAACAGCTTGTATCAGTCATTGTTCTCTATATCTTAATTACGAATTACGAATTACGAATTACGAATTAGTATGACCTCGATATTCCATAAACACCACAGGAACTTTGAGCAGCTTTTTAGCTAATTGCGACAATCTAAATTTATCGTTGAGCGTAGACAAGCCTGTTGTTCTGGGAAGTTGTGGCAAGTCTTCAAAAGATATTGGTGCAAAATTAAACCGACTGTAAAACTGTGCCAATCGTTCACCTAAACATTCAAGATAAAGTGGTTGCGTTGCTGTATTAATCAAATGCTGCGTTAGCAAAGTACCTAAACCGCGACCTCTCCAAGCTGATGCAACGACCAAACTACCAAGTTCTTGTGCCCCTGAAAAATTACGTAGCTGTCCGCAAGCTACGAGATTATCACCGCATTCAATTACCCAAAATTGCTGCCAGTTTAATTGGGTTGGGTCGAGTTTCGCTGAGAATACCAGCAATCGAATCGACCATTTATCTGCCAAGGTTGCCTTGCGAAGCACACATCCAGATGGTAACGGTGGATTACTCTGGTTCATGAATTACACTTTAATCGTTTGGATCATAATCATCACACGATATTTTTGCTTTTTGTTCGCGCAGCGTGGCGTAAGCATATTTACTTGTGTAGGAAGGCAATAGGCAAGAAGGCTTTTTGAGTTGTATGGAGTTTTTCACGCAATCAAATATGAGTCATGTAGATTAATTACCATTCCCTGTCAACTGTCAATAAAGCAATTTTAAAAGCACCTTGGATATCAAATCTGTTTTAAGTTGTCCTTTAACGACAGCAAGCGTTCTAAGGCTATCAAACTCTACATTTTTGGGTTTTTGTCAGCATCAATGAATAGTACCAAACAATACTTTCGATAGAGGTGATAATCACCCATAACTATATTCTGGATAGATGTACTCAAACTCTTAATCTTCTTAAGATAATCCTAAGAATAAATAATTAGGAATGTAATCATGGCTGAACAACAAAAACAAAAATCTGATAATCAAGAAACTACGCCTAGTTCTTCTGGCGGCTACCAAACCCCCATCGACGAAAGTATCCGCAAAACTGGCGATGCTGAAAAGAGTGATGCTAAACCCACTGCTACACCAGAAGCACCAGGAGAGGATGGTATAGCAGGTAGCCCTAATCAAGGAACTGAGTCACGTTAATTAGTATTAAATTTCCCAAGTTGGAATCATCTTCTTGGGTTTTTTCTACCAACCCCGATTTACTAAACTTTGAGTGGATAGTTGTGGTTTATATCACGATTATTCACTCATTTTTTTATGAGAACTTGGTGCGGTAAGTTCGTAGGTGCAGCCCAATCTAGGCAGCGCTTTTGTATTTTTGCATTATTATGTATTTTATTTTACTTCGGACTAAAAAAATGATTTTCCTTGCATTTACAGGAATTTTCAGGTAGATAGACGACTCTGTAGGGGCAATTAATGAATTGCCCCTAGGACAGGAAAATAGCTGTAGTTAGGGCTTACGCAAAGCTATACGCTGTAGGGGCAATACTCTGCGGGTAATCCGTTGGAGAACTCGTAGAGTAGTAGCCGCTCCATGTCTACATAAATTACCCCTATGGTAAATCAAGGCTTTCGCTGCTTTTTTGCGTAAGTCCTAATTAATATTTTTGAATATGATGTCTGAATTTTATCAGCACAGTGCTAAGGGAAAATCACCTATCCCTGAAAATCTGCTCAACTTCATGATTCTTAATCATGCCAGCTTCCTCTAGTGGCTGACAGAAGTCCCACAATCCAATAGGCTGATCTTAAAGTAGTGATTTTTCACTGAGTCGTTAAGAACTACCTATACAGAAAATGTCTCTTAAAATAGTCCAGAACTTTGATGGCAGTTTCACTCTTGAAGCACAAGCCCAAGAAACTTTGTTCAACTTATTGACAAGCGATGCTTTCTTAAATCAAATTCGTCAACAATTGCAGTGTGAGCAAATTAAATTTACAGAATTAATTTTCCAACCAGTTCCTTATAGCTTAACTACAACTAAAGGAATGCCAGTAGAGTTTGAAAAGTATCATGAATCTGATGAATATGCCATCATCAATGTACCACCAAATTTCATGTTTAGTGCTAAAATTTTTAAACCCAGTCGCCTTTGTGCAATTTACCAAAAATTGGGTAATGGGTAATTTTAAAGAGAGTTTTTCCCTAATTAGCAATTTTCCATTCTGAAGGCAAATAGTAAGTTTAATATTTGATGTATGGCTCTTGAAACGAATCTTTCTTCTTTGGCAGCCCTGGAATACATTCCTTACATTGATGATAGCGGTCAATTACCTGAACAATTTCAAGGTAAAATCGGTGTATATGCTATTTTTGACCAAGAAAAAGTACTGCAATTTGTAGGATACTCTCGTGATGTTTATCTTAGCCTCAAGCAACATTTAGTCCGTCAGCCACAGCAATGCTATTGGGTCAAAGTTCAAACTATTGAACGCCCTAGTCGCACAATTTTAGAAAATACTGAAAATGCTTGGATTGCTGAAAATGGCGGTGTACCTTGGGGAAATGGGGATAACAAGGAAAAATGGACTCATCCCATTGATGTCAAATTGATAATGACATCTGAAGAACAGGCAAAATATCAAAATCCAGCTAATGATGAATTAGCACAAATGAAAATTATTAAAAATGTGGCGCGGAGAGTAGAAGCAGAAATTTCAACGCAATTATTAGAAGTGCGTGGTTTACAAATGCAAATTCGCTTCAATCCTAAATTGAAAGAAGAAGGTTTACTAGATTTGAAATGAAGGTTGTTTTGGGAAAACTATCTTATGAATATCGCTTATAATCTCCCATGACAATACAGCTATTGAACGATCGCTATCAAGTTATCCGCACACTGGGCGCTGGTGGGTTTGGTGAAACCTATCTAGCAGAAGATACCTATATGCCCTCAAAGCGCCGTTGTGTGGTTAAACAGCTAAGACCAATTCACAATAATCCCCAAATTTACCAGTTAGTGCAAGAGAGGTTTCAACGGGAAGCAGCTATTCTCGAAGAACTCGGTGGTGCAAATGACCAAATTCCAGCATTGTATGCCTATTTTTCCTCTGGCGGACAATTTTACTTAGTTCAGGAGTGGGTTGAAGGCGATACTCTAACTGGAAAAGTTCAAAAGCAGGGGCTATTTAGTGAAGGCGCTGTCCAGGAATTATTCATGAATTTATTACCCGTGCTGGATTATGTTCACTCTAAGCACATCGTTCACCGCGATATTAAACCCGATAACATCATTGTGCGTCATCGTGATGGTAAACCAGTGCTGATTGATTTTGGCGCTATCCGGGAGTCAATGGGAACTGTAGTAAATTCTCAAGGCAATCCTACCAGTTCGATTGTGATTGGTACACCTGGCTATATGCCCAGCGAACAAGCCGCAGGTAGGCCAGTTTATTCGAGTGATTTATACAGTTTAGGAATGACGATAATTTATTTACTCACTGGTAAACAGGCGCAACAACTAGAGACGGATTCCCAGACAGGTGAAATTGTGTGGCGACAGTATGCGAGTCATGTTAGTCCAATCTTAGCAGGAGTGATTGATAAAGCGATCGCATATCATCCGCGCGATCGCTACCCCACAGCTAGAGCAATGCTGGATACTTTGCAGAACATCGCAAATCCAATTCCACCAACGCAACCCATCTTGACTCAACCGACTATAGTTTCTGCACCACCACCTCAGACATTACCTGTCAAACCACAACCGAATCCTCAAGGTAATAGTCAGAATAATATCCTTATGGGCAGTTTGATTGCAGGTGGGCTAATCGGTGCATCTGTGATTATTAGCCAGGTATTAACAAAACCTACTCAATCTACAGCAGACAAAACGGTATTACCTTCAGAAACTCCGTCAAATGTCACCGCCCCAGTGACAGAAACTCCTAAATCTATACCAACTACCCCATCTGTTCTTACTCAAACTTCATCTGTTCCTACTCAAACCCCATCTGTTCCTACTCAAACCCCATCTATTCCTACTCAAACCCCATCTGTTCCTACTCAAACCCCATCTATTCCTACTCAAACCTCATCTGTTCCTACTCAAATTACACCCGCCCCAACGACATCAATACCGCCAGTTGGTACCACGACTGTCAACACTTATTTATGGCTTTCCCAAAGGCTTGTAACTGATGCAGATTTGGACGGTAAAGACGGTTTTGAACTAGATATTATGCGAAATTCGATTTTTGCCAGTCACGGCCGCCGTTTTGATACTCCTGGATTACAAGATTATTTTGACAACCAACCTTGGTATAAACCTATATATTCACCAAAAGCGTTTCCATCTAAATTACTGTCAAAATTAGAGCAACAGAATATCGAGTATATCAACAAATATCAAGAACGTTACGGCTTGAGATATTTTAAGAAATAAGTTTAGGCAAGAGGCAACTGGAAAGAAGGCTTTTTGAATTGCACGGAGTTTTTTCAAAAATCAATCAAATATTAGCCTTATATGTTGTTAGGGTCGTACTAGTGTAAGCGGTTACACTCGATACATTTATTGCAAATATTCTTGTAAATGCTATAACTTCTAATTATATTAGCTTGAACTTATCAAAGGATTTATTGCTACTTATTAGATAATATCTAGGTTGTCTGGTGTAATAAACCAGACAAATGACTAGATATTTAATAGCCTAAAATCGCTAGATATTAAAGACTAGTCCTACCGAAGCCTATATGGAGTGAGAGCTAAACTGTTTTTTTCTACGCCAAATTCCATCTCTAGATACTAGGCCGTTTCAGAACCAGGCATTTATATTTAATATATAAAATTGCTATCTCGAACATTAGCAATCCATAAGTTAAAGAAATGCCATTTTTATAATTTCTTTGTTATTTTGTATTTAACGGGACAGTTCTTCCCGATTTGGTGGGCTTAAATAACAATTAGTTAGACAATTTCCCTCCAAAGATGTATGCAAATTCTTTGCATTGTGCTTATTTTTCTGCATAATTTCCAAGCATAATGCAAATTGGCTCGACAGATTAGATGGTAATATCCCAATTCGGCAAATAGTTCATCTACACAAGGAAAACCTTGCCTACTACTATGCTTAAAATCAATAATCAGCGTATTTTTTTGCCTGCATTTATTCAACCTTTAGGACAAAATAATCAAGCAGATAGCAAAAAAGAATTAGCTAAACCTAAATTAGATTTATTGCAACCATTACGTCAATGGCTGGATGAAATTGAGATTCAGAACCGGAAATTAGCGAAATTTATTGCTAAACTGATTCCTGCTCAGTGTCCATTCGAGCGTGATATCAAGCTTTTTGGTCGCACAATAGGACACATTCCGCCAATGTGCAAACTCAATCCCCTTTATAACGAACTTGTCTTCTTGCGTTTTCGCGCTTTGTGTTATTTAGTAGATCAGTGTGGAGAGGATATTCAATCCTACTGCTGAACATAACTAGAAAAACGCAACATGGAAATTCAAATTGAGCATCAGCCTAAGACTTGAACGCCTCAATGAGTTAGGTGTCTATAAATGGAATATTTGGAGAAAGGAAGTCTCAAAATTCCCTTGGACTTATGATTCTCAAGAAACTTGCTACTTTTTGGAAGGCGATGTGGTTGTTACTCCTGATGGTAGACAACCAGTGCAAATGGGTAAAGGCGATTTGGTGATTTTTCCGGCTGGAATGTCCTGTACCTGGGAAATTACAAGCGACGTGAAAAAACATTATTACTTTGATTAATCAAGACTTAAAATTGATCCCCGTTCTTTTCTTGATGATCTACAAAACCAACATCTCACAACATCTCATAAATTTAGGTTTTTCTTATAGGTGGGGTTCGCAACGAGGATCGTAGGATAAAGTAGCATATTTGGTAAATTGCTTATATCCATATCTGTCAAAACTCGTTGCGACTCCATCCCCTAAACAATATTTATAAAAATAGATAGCCTCATTTTCTCCATATTTGGCAGAAAGTTGATGGCAGATATCTAAAAATATGAAATTCATTGATCCCCGACAATTTTTGCGAAGTCGGGGATCTTGTTCTTGAAATTTATCATAGCGATCGCCACTACTGGGAATCTTAGGAGTTCATAATCAAGTTAGTGGGAGTTCAATACTTTTCGGATAAACCCAATAATCTCTCTTTTGGTCTGGGGAAAGGTTAAAGGGCAATGGGGAAAGGGAAATTCAAACCCTTTCCCTTTCCCCTTTTCCCCTTAACCGAAAAGTATTGAGATGCTATTCAGCAGAGGAAGATTTCGTCTTACCACAATTTTATTGAGGAAAATCATTAAAAATGTTACTGCATTTGAGTACTTGGCAAGAAGTCGAAGCTTATTTACAGCAGTCGAAGGGGATTATTTTCCCTATTGGTTCTACAGAACAACATGGGCCAACGGGGTTAATTGGTACTGATGCCATTTGTGCAGAAGCGATCGCAGCTGGTGTGGGTGATGCAACTGGCGCGATCGTTGGCCCTACAATCAATGTGGGGATGGCACTGCATCATACTGCTTTTCCTGGCACAATCAGTCTGCGTCCTAGCACATTAATTCAAGTAGTTCGAGATTATGTAACTTGTTTAGCCAAAGCTGGTTTTAGCAAGTTCTACTTTATCAACGGACACGGTGGTAATATTGCCACCCTCAAAGCGGCGTTCTCCGAAACTTATGCTCATTTAGAAAATTTGCAGATTGCCAATGCTCAACAAGTGCAGTGTCAAGTGGCAAACTGGTTTATGTGCGGTTCTGTATATAAACTAGCTAAAGAGTTATATGGGGATCAAGAAGGTTCTCATGCAACACCAAGTGAAGTAGCCCTCACTCAATACGTTTATCCACAGGCAATTAAGCAAGCACCCCTTTCACCAGAAGTTGCAAGCGGACACAGGATTTATAGCGCAGCTGACTTTCGAGTGCGTTATCCAGATGGACGTATGGGATCAAATCCTGGTTTAGCAACACCAGAACACGGAAAGCAATTTTATGATTTGGCGGTGAAAGAACTCAGCAATGGATATTTGGAGTTTGTGAACGCAGATTGAAGGGGGCAGGGGGAAAGGGGCAGGGGGCAGGGGGCAGAAAGTAGAAACTCTATCTAATGTGTGAGTCCTGCATTTGTACCCTTTCCCTTTGCCTTTCCCTGTTAACCAAAAAGTATTGGGGCTATGCCTACGCACTAATTTCTACAAGCTCAAAATTTATTTTTTAATTGCCGCAATTGCAACATTTTCCAGAAATAGCTAGAAATCCAATTGGTAATCATGTGAGCGACAATCGGCACTAATAGATTGCCCGTAAGCAAGGCACTATATGCCAATATCATCCCGACAATTGTTGCCCAAATCACATAAGGCCATTGTTGAGAACCACTAAAATGCAAGATGCCAAAGCAAAAACTAGATACAATGACAGCCAGATGATCTAATCCTAAAGCTGACAGCATTACACCTCGAAATAACAATTCTTCACTCAACCCCGGTAGTAAACCGAGCCAAATTAAGTCTGGTAACGCTAAGGGCTTCAGTACCACTTCTAGATAATAATCTGCACTTTTTCGATAGGGAGTCCAAACGCGATAAGCTATGCCACTTAACGCGGTAATGATAAATCCCAATCCTACACCCAACAGCAAATCTTTCTCGTCCCACTTCCAGGAAAAGAGGGAAAAGTTACCAAAGTGCAACGACAGTTTGGCGACTATCAACAAAATGATTGCAGTCGCTCCCATCGCCCCAAGTACTTGGATGCGTGTCAGATATGGAATTTCTGGCTCTTGTTTTTGTTGTTCAATCACAGGTTTTTAGGGGAAGGGGCAGGGGGAAGCGGGTAGGGGGAAGATAGAACTCTAACTCTTGTACAGACGCGATTAATCGCGTCTCTCCTAACTCCTAACTTTTAATTACTGGCTGCAAAGGTGATAGCTTGGGACGGAGAGCGGAGGGGTTAATGCCTGCTTTGTGTGCTACTAATACGCCTACTGCTTCTAAATATGAGTTTACCTGTATAACTTTGATCCCCAACGGTTGGGGAGGAACTTTGATTAGAGTTTTATTTTCTTCTACCGTAATTATTTGGCATCGTCTTTGACTTAAACTCAGTAAGGCACTGCTACCACAAGCATTTGCAGGTGTGATCGCAGCATCGACTTCATCTGCCCAAATATCTCCTTTATCTGATGCAATCGCTCCTTTATCTATTATAAATTGTGGGGCACGACTTAATCCGACAAGGACGCAGGGCAAAAAGGTATAGCCTAATTCTTCGGCGGCGGAACGGGGAGATAAATCAGGTTGTGGAGGTTCGCTCAAAAGGGCGGGAGAATGGGCGCAAGGAATTTGAAAGGTTCGCACTAGCAAATGGCTAATTACGGCTTCTGCACCCGCTAGGGGATCAACGCCTTCACCGTGGCGATATTTTTGTACTGCTTCTGAGTCCATATCATCGGGGAAACGGGCAACAACTGCGATCGCTTCTGCCCCCGCTTTTTGAATTAATATCTCGGCTGCTCGTAACAAGCTATCCGGATTGCCAATTGTTCCCCAACTAGCTCCCGATGCTGTAGTCCGTAATTCTACATTTAATGGTGCATCAGTAATTACATAATCTGTTAGGGTCAATCCCAGAGTAGCTCTGACTGCATCAGCTGCTTGTATATGCCGTAGCCGCAACTCTGGCTCAATGCCTTGGTCTAAAAGCAAACCTACTTTGTTGTTGCGGACTGGACGTAAACCCCAGCATCCAAAGGCGAATTTGTCAAGCCCGTAACCTTCAACATAGAAAGTATTTGGAAGATTCCAGTATAAACTTGCACCATTCAGGACATTGGGGTGAGTAATTAGGCGATCACAAACCTGTGCGATGACTTTGGCAACAGGTAAAGCATCTCCTGCATAACCCCCAATGGCAGCCCCAATGCCAGTTGGTACGATTAAGATAGCGGTGTATGGACGCATATTGAGTTATGAGTTATGAATCAGAAGCCATCAAATACTAACTCCTAACTCTTGTACAGACGCGATTAATTGCGTTTCTAATTTTTAAGTTGCTTGAAAAGTGTTTTGCTGTGACTCAAAATAATGGAAAAACGAACCGCCAAGTACGCCTTCTCTACGAGACACTACGTGAACGCGAAGCGTCTCGAAGAGAAGAGCGCCAAGAATAGAGAGTTACTCATTTAGTGCAGCTTCACATTAAATTGTTATAAGTCTTAAAATTCTATATGTTTGCTAATTTGTAATAGTAAATTGAGTGCCACAGAAAAATGCTTTTATTCAAACAGCGTTTATTAACATTTCATACAGGAATAAAATATTTAATTTGTTTAGAGGGTTGTATAGTCAATCTCATAAAATTCTATCCCGATACGGTGGGAGAAAATTTGGAAACTTATAAGTTGAGTGACCAGACTGAGGCGGAGAATTTTTACTTAGGAATTCTTCGTCAATATGAACCTATTTGTTCTTCCTCTATAGATGAAATTTCTACAACTCCTCCTATAACAGAAACACTATTAACGCAGAGAGTATATTTAGAATTTACTGACAGTAAATCTCACAAGTTTTACGAAGTCGTCGTTAAGTTCACAGAAGTAGTCATTAATTATGGTCGAATTGGGACACAAGGGCAGTCTTCTACTAGTACCTACCCTACTGTAGAAAAAGCACGGTTAGCAGCATCTAAAAAAATTAATGAGAAACTGAAGAAAGGTTATGTGCAAACAGTAAAGAATAAACAAAATCCCTCTGAACACAAAGATTTGGATATATCTCAATTCACGTGTCCAGCTTGGAAACCTATAGTCAGAGAAGGGGATGATTCGCTACTATCTTCTAAATTCGCGGGTCGTCCTTGGTTGGCTGAAAATGAATCTTGGCCAACTTGCCCAAGTTGTGGTGGCTCATCTATGCAACTCTTTTTTCAATTGAACTTGAGCGAATTACCAGAGCCAGTACAAACGGAATATGGTACTGGATTAATACAAATGTTTCATTGTATACCTAGTGGCTGTGAAGGAATTATCCAACGCGCTCCAGTCTCCTATGGTAGAGCCGCCTATCCCATCCCCAATGTGCTGATTCGGATGATTTCACCGACCTCAGAAGCCGCTATTCCACATTTACCAATGATTTATGGGAAAAACTATGGAGTTCATTTTTCTGCTAAAACTATTATTGATTGGCAAGAAGTGGAAGATTATCCCCAGTTGGAAGACCTTGTAGCCTTGGTTTATGGTTGGGATAAATTGGGAAATGAAATGCTAGAAGATGAAGTGATTGAGCGACTAGGTTTTGAGGATCTGGATGATTTTTGCGATCGCATTACACCTGTAGAAGGAGATAAACTAGGGGGTTATCCAGAATGGGTACAGGGAATGGAATGTCCTGGTTGCCCCATTTGTCAGGAACCTATGCGTCAGGTTTTTCAACTGGCTTCTAAGGATAATATCCCTTATTCGTTTGGAGATATGGGTACTGGACACATTCTTCAGTGCAAATCACACAAGCATGAATTTGTTTTTGTTTGGGCTTGCAGCTAGGAAATTTTCATGCGCCTGATTATTAATTTACTATAGGACTCATATTTTATTTTTGAAAAATACAACTCAAAAGCCTTCTTTCCTATTGCCTATTGCCTCATTCAGAAACTATAAGCAACTCAATATTTTATATATTATCACTGTTATACTGCCTGCTAACGCAGATAAATAAACCAGATTGTGGAATTGAAATTTTTTCAACTTGCTTCGGAGCTTTTATTTCAGTAAATAGCTGAATTCCTTGATTAAAATTAAGTTTACTTTCATCAGATTTTGCCATCTTTTGATAAGTTAAACCTAATTGATAATAAGCTTCAGCTAGATCGCACTTAGCACCTATTTTATCCAACAGTTCGATTGCTTCTCTATGATGAGCCAGGGCTAATTCAAAATCTGCTTGTTGTCGATTTATTTCTGCTAAACCATTGAGTGTCTTTGCTTTCACTTGCATATAGTGGCTTTCTTCAGCAAAAATTAAAGCTTGGTGTAATATTTTATTTGCTTGATAAAACTCTCCTAAATTGACGTATGTTTGACCCAAAATTTGCATGAAATATACAAATCTCCCAGTCTGTTCTCCCAGCTTTTCGTTCGTAATATTCTGATAAGCTACATCTGCTAATGCAAATGAGGCATCACGCAAACCTAAATAAGAATACACTAAAGCTAAACAAACTGATGCTTTCTCTGCCCAGCGATGATGCTCAGTATTTTGAGCTAAACAAATTACTTGTTGAAATAAATTTGCGGCTGCCTCTAGTTCCCACAAATCTATTTTGTAAAGACCAATACTTAATAAAGAATCTACCTCTAGCATCCTCAGATAGTAAACTGGATGTTTATTTTCTGGCTGAGGTATAAGTGATTTTAGTGCTTGGGTTGCCAGAGTAATAGTCTTTTCTTGACAAGCGATCGCTTGACTAATTTTACCTGTTATCCAATATAGATCGCCCAGTATATTATAGAGTTCGCTGAGGTTTTGGTTATTTTCCAGATTGTTAACAACTTGATTAATTGCCGCCAGTATCGGTTGAATTAAACCCATCCGATACAACGTACTACCAAGAGGCAAAAATTGTTGCCATTGATTATTTCTGCTTTTTAAAATTACCTTACCTGCTAACTCAAACTCATTAATTTCTATATAATGATAATATGCTTCCAGAGCTTGTAAAGCATCTTTAAAGGTTTCAATTTGTTTAATACTAGCTGTCCAGAATTCTGCGGCTTTGTGATTGGCAATTTCCCATTCATCGCTGGGGCGTAAACGTGCGATCGCTTCAGCACGAATCACCGGATGCAGCCAGTATTCACCTTTATCGCACTCCACCAAAGACCGATTTCTCAACGAGGCGATGATTTGGCGATGTTGATCGGGTGGAACATCCCAAAGTAAACAAAATAACCCTTGTGATGGGATAGTAGGTATATCTTGGTAACGATAACATCCCAAACGGCAAAGTAAGCGATATGCTTGAGGGTCGAGGGCTTGCAAACGATTGATTTGACTAACCGCTAAATTTTTTAAGTCCGTTGCTGCTAAAGGATCGGCATGATTTTCTTGCCAATAAAGAACCATGTCACCGCCAAAATCCTCCTGAATCGAACCGCAGAGAATTCCCATTGCTTTAGCATTACCGCCATAAGTGCGATGCATGATTTGCAAGGTTGGCGAGTCGATGGCTAATCCCCGGTTGCTAAAAAACTGTAGCCATGCGCTTTGATCTAAACCAGGAAGCCGATAGTGATTCACATTCAACCCGGGTTCACAAAGGCGATCGCGGCTTGTAATCAAAGTAACAGATTGCACCCTAGCATCAGCCAACACCCGCAATAGTTCTACATAGTTGCGGTGAGAAGCAATCAACTTACCTTGTTGATCTAATGCAGGTTCGAGATTGTCAATTAACACCCCAATCCGCCGATTGTGGAGTTCGCGCTTGAGTCGTCCCAATGTAACCCCAAATTCTACCCCAGGTTCTTGATCAAAATCTTGTTTGAGCCATTCCTCTACTACTCGTTCGGCGGGGGTGATATTTTGCGTTTCCTTCGCCATCAGTAGTTCCAAAACCAAGTCAAACCCCTGATGGAGATATTGCTGCGCTAGAGTAGTTTTGCCTAAGCCTCCCTCTCCTTGGATAACAATGACTTTTGATCCTTGATTTACCAAATTATTCAGTTGAGCGATCGCTTCTGCTCGTCCAATAAAATTGGTATCCTCTAATTTTGGGGTGGGTTGGGGCGATCGCGAGTAATCAATCAGACTAGATGATATTGCAGTCGTTTTTCTCAGAACCCGTTCCAAAGTAGCGCGACAATTACTTTTGGTTATCTTTTCTCGCAATACCTTAGAAAGCAGCTTCCATAACTGAGAACCAGCATCCTTGGCGTGTCCTTCCGTACAACCGTAAGAATGAGCGATATCCAAGTATTTTCTACCCAACCAAACTTGCACAAGAATCACTTTTTGCAAATCGCTCAACCGTTCCCCAGTCTGCGGAGGAATTGTGGCATCTAACCATGCTAATGCTGCTTCAGCGTCCATTGTGTAACGACGAGGGGAGTTCAGATTTTAGGGACAACTATAAATTACTCTACAGTTATATTGCTAGAGTTTTCGGATAAGATTCTGTAAATCCGACTTTTTTCCCGACTTTTGCAAACTTTATTCAAAATTCAGCCGCAATTTTCATTGCTTCTTGTGAGTGCAACTAATGGAGTCTCTTGCAAAAGCCACTTAATCGACCCAAAAAATTAATTTAGCATCACTAGTTTTTTAATACGTTTGTCAATTAGCTCAATCTTGTAATAGTCAAAATTAAAGTTCCATGATTGTTAAAATACATTATTGGGACATCATTGGCATAACAAAACAACTCCCCACTTGAAGTAGCTTTATATTTCTCCAATTTCTTTCCAATTAAGAACTCTTGTTCACCAGACTGGCCAATATTCCCAATTAGGGAAAACCAGTTTTCGTTTGGTTTTCTGCGGAACATCTCAGCCCAACGTAGCCACGGTTTTGTATACCCATCTGCATCACTTCTAATCTTGGCATCATACCAAAACTGTTCTCCTTGTACTTCAAACTTATAACTTGCTCCTATTTCTAGAAAAATACTAGTGGCGTTCCAGTATTTCTGAGCGTCTATTATTGTTTCTGATGGAGAGTCAATTTGTAACTCTATCATTTTTGTATTATTAATTTTACATAATTGTAACGATAGAACCGGAACTTCACTTATTACATACAAATAATCACTTGACGAAGAAAAAATATTAAGGAGATAAGTTTAGAAATTTGTCTAACTTAAATGCCTTGAATAATCTTTTTTTAACCTCTTATTAATTTGGAAAACCTGCTCCTCCTAGATAATTAAGGCTGGCTATTTGTAACAAATTAAGCCTCGTTCAAAATATCAGGGAGTATACATTGAATATATCAAGACGGCAGTTTTTTACCCTGGCAGGGGCATCTGCTACAGGTGCTGTCCTTCTATCTCCTTTGCAAGCATTCTATGCTAAACCTGCGATCGCTGCGGGTCCCTACGGCAATTTAGTGACCGACCCCAACGGAGTATTAGATTTGCCAGCTGGATTCACTTACCGCAGACTGTCCGAAACAGGTCAAACGATGAATGATAGTTACCTAGTACCGGGTGGTCATGATGGTATGGGTGCTTTTGCCGGGTCTAATGGCAATACGATTCTAATTCGCAATCATGAACTCGGTACTTCTGGTAATGGTGTGGGCGCTCCCAGTGGCAGCAAGTACAACTCAAATGGAAGGGGCGGTTGTACTAAATTGGTTGTTAATTCTTCCCGCAACCTGGTAGAACATCGCGGTGTCCTAGCGGGAACTATTCGCAACTGTGCTGGTGGCCCTACGCCTTCAGGGTCATGGTTAACCTGCGAGGAAACTTTTGAAACCAATAACGGCAAGAAGCATGGTTATGTGTTTGAAGTTCCCAGTAGTGCAAATACTTTTGTCACTCCCGTCCCACTAACCGCTATGGGGCGTTTTAATCACGAGGCTGCTGCTGTAGACCCCAATACAGGGTATATCTACATGACAGAAGACCGGAGTGATGGGCTTTTCTACCGCTTCATTCCCAACCAAAGCAACAACCTGAGTGCTGGTGGCTCGCTATACGCTTTAAGGATTACGGGGTCGTCTGGAATCAACACAGCTACGGATTTCCCAAAAAATACGCCTAGGGCGGTGAACTGGGTACTGATTAGCAATCCTGATCCCACATCTGATACTGTCAGAACAGCAGGGTATAACAGCGGTGCCGCTAGGTTTTCAGGTGGGGAAGGCATCTTTTATGGCGGTGGTTATGTCTACTTCACTTGCAAAAGTGGTAGTAGTTCTGGAAATGGGCAGATTTGGCGTTATTCGCCCGCCAATAATACCGTTGAACTCTATATTGAACCCAACAATTCTGGTGTGCTAGACAATCCAGACAATCTTGTGGTTTTCCCCAACCGGGACATCTTCCTCTGTGAAGATGGAGATGGAACGGATTACATTCTGGGCATCACTCCCAGTGGAAGTCTTTATAAGTTTGCTAAAAATGCCCTCAACACATCAGAGTTCGCCGGGGTCTGCTTCTCCCCCGATGGTCAGACGATGTTTGTCAATATGCAGAGTCCAGGAATAACCTTTGCTATCTGGGGGCCCTGGTAACGCTACATCCTGTTTCAGCCTAGCCAGAGCGATCGCTCTGGCTAAACTCCTAGTGTGACTTCAATCAGACAGTCTGACGTAAAAAACTTAGAACCATTACTGGGACAGTATATCTGGCGTTGCTGATTAAGAGTCAGTTAATCCTGGTTTGAAAATACCTTGATTGTAGGTGATTACAACTAGACTAAAGACTTTTTCACCGACTTTTGCAACCCTATCACATCAAACTGCCGACTTCAGCCGACTGACAAAAGGAAGTGCGATCGCTTAGGCTATTGGGCATAGAGATAAAAAATTAAGTATAAAAATATGCTTAACACCTTCAGCCCAATCACAGAAGACTTAGCAGGTCAAAGCTATCCTAGCCCTCATTATTTGCAAACACAGCGCCGCATTCGTTCACTCATAGATAGATATATTGCAGTCGAAAAACTACATGAACGTCTGCAAGATTTATCGATACAGTTTGCCAATCCCCAACCCCGTCCCTGGAAACCCATTGATTGGCAGACGATTAACCGCAATCAAATTATCGGCTTAGATGCAGAGATATTTTTATCTATATTGATAGGTGCAATGGATACAGAAGCACCAATTCGCGGCTATAGCCAAACTAGTCGCCAGTATTTAGAAAAATTGCATCCTCAGATGGCTCGGTTTGTTGGTGGAACTGTCGGTAAAGATGGCGAATTGCTGGAACTTGGTTTGTGGGAAAAGGAAGAACGTCAGCACACACCTGCATTAATCAAAATCTACACCCAATTAACAGGCGAGAAAATTACCCCAAGACTTCGGACTGTTAGAAGCTATCTCCCCACAGATGACGCTCACGAAGACTTATATCGCCACGGCTTACACCGCATTGCCACAGAATACGGTGCAACCTGTCTTTATATTTGGTTGATGGCTCACACCACTGGCGCACTCCAGGATGTTTTAGAGGAGCTAGCACAGGATGAAATCAACCACATGACCAAATTCTGGGGGTTTGGAGTTTGGACTTTTCCTGATACTGGCTTGATGCGAATTGGACGCACACTCATCAAAACGCGATCGCAAAATTATCAGCGCAACAACCTCATGCGTACCCTTCGCCGCATGATGGCTACCCTCAACTGGAATGCTTGGTCATTGACTAACAAAGCAACTCTCCTCTTCACCTTCACTTATACAATGCGTCGTCTGTGGAGTTGGAACAACACCCTCACACCAGAGTACTTACAAAATTTATTTGAAACCACTCATTAGTAAAAACAAAGGACAAATGACAAATGACAAATAACAAATCAAAATTACCCAGCGATTTAAATCCCCAAAAAATACCCCAGCATATCGCCGTTATTATGGATGGTAACGGAAGATGGGCAACCAGTCGAGGATTACCGCGCATTGCTGGACATCGCCAAGGAGCAAGTACGCTCAAAGAACTATTACGTTGCTGCAAGGATTGGGGAATCAAAGCGTTGACAGCCTACGCTTTCTCAACAGAAAATTGGCAGCGTCCTATTGAAGAAGTAGATTTTCTGATGCTGTTGTTTGAGCGATTATTACATCGCGAGTTGGCTCAGATGCATCAAGAAGGTGTACGAATATCATTTATTGGAGATTTATCGGCTTTACCCAAGTCTCTACAGACGGAAATGGAACGTTCAATGACAGAGACGTTGAATAATCAAGCAATTCACTTTACTGTTGCGGTCAACTACGGTAGCCGCAACGAAATTACCAGAGTTTGCCGTCAAGTAGCTCAACTCGTAGAACAGGGCCAACTCAGTGCGGAACAAGTGAATGAAAGTCTTGTAGAACAACACCTCTATACAGCAGATACTCCAGAACCCGATTTGCTGATTCGTACTAGCGGTGAGATGCGATTGAGTAATTTTCTTTTGTGGCAAATGGCGTATACAGAGATGTATTTCACCGATATTCTTTGGCCAGATTTTAATCGAGAAGCATTTCATCAGGCTTTGTTGAGCTACCAAAGTCGCGATCGCCGTTTTGGTCAAGTTAAAGCTTCACTGTCAGCTTAGGGTATTTGGAAACCTCTCCATTAAATTTCCCCCTTCCCGACGCGGGAAGGGGACTAGTAGTTCGCCAAGTGAAATTGGCGGGGTAAAGGGGAAGGGGGAAAGGTTTCAAATCCCTCTTACCCCTTACCCTTTCCCCAGCCATCACGCAGCATTTTTGGGTTGGCAGACTACTAGGTTGGTTGCTGCTATCAAGCATAAAGTAAAAGCACCCATAGTACCAGGATGGTATATGAGCGCTAATAAATTAAAACATTATTGAGGATAATCTATCTGCTATGACAGACCGAAGTAACTATAAGAATAGCAGGCGGTGGGTAAATAAACTGCAAGGGTAGTTACAAATGTTTTGTTAAAAATAGTACTTACTGTAAGGTGTTGCTTCTTTTGCCAAAATGTGGTATCTTTCGCTCCTAGTTTAAAAATTTTCTGTATGCGATCGCTATAAAGCTTCTCTTGGATGAAACTGGTTAACAACCGTGAGAAAACTTATTTGCACCGTTTTCCTCCCGATCTTACCTGTACCCCAATCGATCTGCGATCGCGCTCTCTTAATTTTTTTGAATCAATTATTCTTTGGTAGGTATTGAGCCGAAATGCTGATACTGTTGGCGAAAGTGTTACACCTAAAAGCTGCAACGGCAGATTGAACGTTTGAGCTTACATAATACTTTAGAATACAAATATGTATTACATTCGCCAACGATATCAAATCCTTGGCTCAATACCTATATTCTTTATCATAAAATCAGACTTATTTAATTATTATTTTGTCAATATAGCAACCCGATTTTATATTTGAACAGAGAAAATTTGGAAGGCTTATGAATCAAGCATCCTACGGAGCTTAGTGTTCAAAAACCATTTATTATTTGCTATAGTAACTATAAAAACTATCAATATAATCTTTTGTTAATTCTTTCCAAAAATAGTATTTACTATTATTTAATACTTGCGATATAAGCTGATGTTCTGGTAAGTCAATTCAGAAAAAATCCTGATATCCAAAATTTAAAGTTAACAAGACTCACTTGCTAGATTTACTTTAAATTTACTTATCAATCAATTTTAAAATCGCAATTAATTTTTCCCCTATTTTATCGGTGTTAGGAGTTATGATGGCAAAATATCTACTAGCTTCTGCTAGTGGGATGGGATTTTTGTGTTTAATTGCCGGGTTGTCACCTGTGCAAGCCATTCCTAGTTTAGAAATTGCAGATAAAAACGTAGCTGTTAATCAAGATGATGGCAGCTATCAAAAAAATGATTCTTATCAAAGCAATTTGGCAAATAATATCTCCAGTCAATTGCTGATAGCTAACGATAGTCAAAAAAATTTATCCTCAGTCAATCAGCAGCAAAAAAATCAAGATTTAGGAGTAGATTCTGCTGTTAATTTTTGGCAGCCAATCACAGCACAATCCGCAAGATCATCTCCATCCTCAGACAAACTTGCACAAGTAACATCCGTATCCCAATTGTCTGATGTACAGCCGACCGATTGGGCTTTTCAGGCACTCCAATCTTTAGTTGAGCGCTATGGTTGTATCGCAGGTTATCCCAATCAAACCTATCGCGGTAATCGGGCGATGACTCGCTATGAATTTGCTGCTGGCTTAAATGCTTGTTTAGACCGAATCAACGAACTGATTGCGACTGCAACTGGTGATTTGGTCAAGAAAGAAGATTTAGCCGCGTTGCAGAAACTACAAGAACAATTTGCGGCGGAATTGTCAACATTGCGTGGTCGAGTAGATGCTGTAGAAGCTCGCACAGCAGAACTAGAAGCAAATCAGTTTTCTACTACGACCAAACTCAATGGTGAGGTAATTATTGCTGGTGTTGGTGCTAGTGGTGGCGCTCCTAATGACAGTGACCCGAACATCATCCTAGTCAATAGAGTGCGATTAAATCTCACCACTAGCTTTACTGGTAAAGATTCATTAATTACTGGATTGCAAGCCTATAACTTTTTGGGTGGAGTCGATGGACAGGGTAGCTTACAACAAAGTTTAGGATTAGCTTCGCCGCTTTTAAGTTCTAGTAGCGCTCGTACCAGTTTTGAGCCGCAATTTCCAGGGTTAAATGTCAATACTTTGTCGAGCGTTGGCGCAAACAGTGTTCAGCTTTACAAATTACTGTATATTTTTCCCGTCGCTAATAAATTAACCTTGTTTGCGGGAACTGCGGCGGAAACATCAGATGCTTTCCCAGCAATTACGCCTTTTTATGGTGAAGGACAAGAGTCAATATCTCGTTTTGGCAACTTGAATCCTGTGCTACGGGTTTCTGGTGGGACTTCGGGTACTGGTTTAGCATCGGCGGCGGGCTTTATTTATAGTATTTCCCCGAATTTGGATTTACGAGCTTTATACGGTAGTGTAAATGCCAATTTACCCCAAAAAGCTGCTAGTGAGGCACTACCAGGAGTTTCTACTACACCTTTGGGAGGAGGTTTATTCAGTGGTAGTAGTGTTATTGCCGCACAGTTAACCTTCAAGCCCAGTCCTGACCTAGATATTGGTCTAAACTATGCCAATAGTTATCATGAAATCAATATTTTAGGTACAGGATTAATCAGTGCTGATATTGGTGCTTTAGCTGGTGTTGAGGCTGGGACACCAGTCAAACTCAACTCTGTTGGGGGTACGGTTACATGGCGATTGTCTCCCAAAATAGCCTTATCTGGCTACGGTGCAGCACTATTTGTTGATGCTGCTTCAAATAGCGTGAATGCTTCCACCACCTTTACAAGTTGGATGGCGGGAGTTCACTTCAGAGATTTATTCAAGTCAGGAAACACTGCTGGGATTCTTTTTGGTCAGCCGCTTTTCCGTAGTGATACTGGTGGTTCTGCTCAACTTACCCCCACAGGCGAGAATCGGGCCACTCCTTACCATTTAGAAGCTTATTACCGCTTTCAAGTTAGCGATAATATCAGCATTACCCCTGGTGCGTTTGTTCTTTTTAACCCAGAAGGTAACAGCAACAATGACACTACGACTGTAGGCGTACTTCGGACTACTTTTACCTTTTAAGAGATTGGGAGTAGAGAGTCAAAATCCCCCAATAATTTGGGGGATTTTGGGATTGGGTAACAAAGTTCGCAGTAATAACAATATTGCCCTGTCTTACTAATATCGTGACAGAAAAATATTAAGTCGGCGCTGAAGCGCACTAATATTTCTAGAATCCAAACCCACTAACCGAGATATAGATGGAAAGTGTCCTTTAGGTGCGTCTAGGCTGAAAGTATATTCTTCATATTTAACCCATTCACTATTGGCAAGACTTGCTAGCCATCCAACTTTATAAGCAAAGCGCTTACAATCTTTCTTGGCTTGCCAAAGACCTTGTTGGACACTGAAACCAAATCTACCTTCACTATATTGAACCCAAAGCTTATTAATAATATAAAGGTCATGACGAGGAAATTTTTGGATTTCTCCACTATCTAAAAAACCTTCTTCTTCACGATCACATATTTTGAGCATCGTAAAGTAAGTTTCTCTATCAGCTTCTTGCCATTTTTTTTCTGCTAGTAATTCTTGCAATTTTCTGTAATCAATACCAGAAGTATGAGATACAAGAGTTAATTCTGCTGCCAATTTAGACAGATGTAACTGTACATCTGATAAAGATTTAATAATTAATGTTTGCGAATCTCTTTCCAAAGCGTGAGATGGAAATTGGGATATTTGCTCTTTTATTTGACGTAATTCTTCAAGAATTTTATAATTTGATTTTTGTTCATCAGTCATAATTTCTTTCAAAGCTTGTAATTCAGTTTGAACAGCTAGTGAGGCTTTTTGAGTCTCAGCTGACCTAATCTGAGCTTCTATTGCTGTTTCTTCAGTATTTGTCAATCGCTCCTGCATCGTCTGAAGATTAGATTTTAATTCCTTTATTTCCGTTTGGAAGCTTGCAAGATTTGATTCAATATTATGCAAATTATTATTTGCTTTCATATCCTGTAACTCTTCACGGCTACGCCTGAGTTCTTCAATTGCTTTTTCGTAATATCCTAATGGTGTTTTCCAGTTATCATTACCTGCTTTGAACATAAAAACTTGTTGATTTTATTGATTATCTATTAATAATATTTGTGACAACTTATACTCTGATATAACATTATTTTTGAAGTCATAACGATTCATTGTGCTACGCCAAAACTTGCAAAGTAAACCATATTTTATCCAATCTTTAACAGCTCTGTTTTTTAATTCTGGAGAATTCCTTACTAAAGCAGCCATCATAGCGGCATTTTGTTGTAATTGTCCATAAATTTTCAATACCTCGTCAATAGAAGTATTTTCATCTAACTTACTCAGTTCATAGCATTCGCTTAACTCATAAAGCTCAATATCAGAAAATAGACCACCAGGCTTCCATGCTATTTTGAGCCTTTGTCTACATTTATCAAGAGGACTGGGTAAAGCGTGAACTAAATATTTTTTTAATTCATTGCGAATTAGTTCAAGTTTGCCATCTATCAGTTCAGATATTTTATCAACTATTTGATTAGCATCTTGAAATAACTTATTTTCCAAATATTCGATTTTTTCCAAACTCTGCTCAATGCTGTTTTGAGACAAACTAATCGCCTGCATTACAGCTAGTGACATTTGATTAATTCTGTTCTCTAGATAAAAATTAGTTCTATTAACAGTCTCCGTGAGGGCTTTTTCACGGATTTTATCTATTTTGTCAAGGTGATGTTTAACTTTTTCATCTGTGGTATTCAACAGATATTCAATGTCAGCTTTAACCTTACTTTCTAATTCCTCGCTTCTTTCTATGGCATGATTAATGCTTTCTTGAGCTATATAATCAAGCTTGTCTGCTAAAGGGTAAAGTTTGTCATCAAACAAGTTAGCTATTTCTTGACTACTTTCTCTCACAACCTCCTTAGCTGCACCCTCAAATTGTTTGACAAGACCTCCAAATAGCCATCCCATCATTTCTTTACACCCTTTGACACCATAACTAGCAAGCAAATATCCTCCCAAAAATAACACTCCTGAAAAGGAGTGTCGAGGATAAGATAATGACTAATAAACAAGTAGAAATTTGGTGGACAATTATCAAATAAAAATATTGTCTTTTTGCCCAAAATCTTTTATGCAAAACTGGTGAGATGCTTTGGTTCGCTACGCTCAAAATAAAGTGCGTAGCCCATCATAGATATCGCCTCACACATAACCTAATTGTTTTTTTTACCTGAGTTACCAGGTTGATTTGAAAGTTGGTGCTTTTGTATAACCCGCTCAATCTGGCAAGTTACCGCATTTATTCTGTATTTAACCTTATCAAAATTAATATTTACCCAAATATAGGCTTTGTCAGTCCTTTCCTGCTTATTATTCATATATTGCTTTTCTTGTCAAGATATTTTGTTATATCTATACAATATATCTATCTCTGTTTCTAAACTACTTTCTCTAGACGTATAAGTAAATATGCTTAATATTTACTTAAGATTTTATCTGCTAGAAGTTCAACCACTATTTACTAAAAGAGACGCGATATTTCGCGCCTCTAAGAAGCAAAACCAAATTCTAAGTATTAGCTTAAATCTTTGTTTGTAGATATTGCACCAACTGCGGTGCTTGCATCACTCCCTCTATCCTGTCCACAGGTTGACCTTGCTTAAACAATACTAAGGTTGGAAGAGAGGCAATTTTGTACTCAGTAGCCAAATCTGTGTACTTTTCCGTATCAATTTTGACAATCCGTAGGCGATCCTTAAGTTGGAGATTGACTTGCTCTAAAATTGGCACCATCATTTGGCATGGGCCACACCAGTCAGCGTAAAAATCTACTAATACAGGTACATCAGAAGCAGACAGCATCTCTTCAAAGCTGTTAAATTCTTTTTTAGTTGCCATGTGACACACGCCGATTTTCAATTGTTTGTTTCAATAGTAATTCTTAGTAAATAAAATCGGTACAAGTTTATGGGTTTTGTTGGGAAAATATTAGATTACTCAATATAGATTGATTTATCCGCAAAAATCTTAAATTTTTATAATAAAATCCATGTATTGTGTGTGTTTGTGTATATGGATTAGATATGTATTTAAACCTATTTTAGCTGTCTAAATAAGGGAAGTTGGCACAATAAAATCATATTATGTAAAGAAAAATTAACTAGGCTAAAACCCTTATAACTATTGCCTTATCCCAAAGCTAAATACAAAGAATAACTTATCTATAAAATATCTAATTTGCAGGATGACAGCAAGATTGTCTTCCTAAAGAGTGAGATTTTATCTAGACAATATTCAGATGTTCCCTAAATCACCATAAGATAATTAGCGCGGTATTTCTAAGATTGAGGAACATTAAATGACATTATTACAAGGTAAAGTCGCAATTGTCACAGGTGCATCACGAGGAATTGGCAAAGCGATCGCAATTGAATTAGCTTCACAAGGAGCGATCGCAGTTGTCAATTATGCTAGTTCGAGTGCTGCGGCTGAGGCAGTTGTTACAGAAATTACAGATGCGGGAGGTCAGGCGATCGCTATCCAAGCAGACGTTTCTAAAAGCGATCAAGTAGATGCACTAGTTAACGCCGTTATGGAAAAGTTTAGCCGTGTGGATATCTTAGTCAATAACGCAGGGATAACCCGCGACACACTACTTTTGCGGTTAAAGCCAGAAGATTGGCAAGCTGTGATAGACCTAAATTTAACTGGTGTTTTCTTATGTACACGCGCCGTCAGTAAAATCATGCTCAAACAGCGATCGGGGCGAATTATTAACATTACCTCCGTTGCTGGGCAGATGGGCAACCCAGGTCAGTCCAACTACAGCGCCGCCAAAGCCGGTGTAATCGGCTTCACCAAAAGCGTTGCCAAAGAACTGGCTACTCGCGGTATTACCGTTAACGCCGTCGCCCCTGGCTTCATCACCACCGACATGACCAGCAATCTCAATAACCCCGAAGATATCCTAAAATACATCCCCCTCGGTCGCTTCGGTCAGCCCGAAGAAGTCGCTGGGATGGTGCGCTTCCTAGCCGCCGACCCCGCCGCCAACTATATCACCGGACAAGTTTTTAACGTCGATGGCGGAATGGTCATGGCTTAAGTAGTGCTAAGTTAAGAGTCATTGCAAGGAGGCAGGAGACAGAGGGTAGTTTTCCTCCTGCCTTCATCTGAAGAGATATATTTACGTTGACACACAACATAATTCTTCTGTAGAGTGAGTGCGTAATACCCTTTCACTTTCAGGTTGATAGAAATAGACCGCAGGGGACAGAATTAGAGACAAATCTATTTGTATCCAGCATTTTGTGAAATGGTATAAGCCCTAATCTTAAAAGATTAGTCTAAAACTGAATGAAAAATATTTCCTAGCAAAGATGACTAACTCAGCACCAAGTCGTTTGGGTGAACTCGCCAAACTGTTTTTTAAACTTGGCGTTATCGGCTTTGGGGGCCCGGTTGCCCATATTGCCATGATTGAAGATGAAGTGGTTAAGCGTCGTCAGTGGTTGACAAGGGAGCATTTTCTGGATTTGCTGGGCGCAACTAACCTAATTCCTGGGCCAAATTCCACAGAAATGGCTATCCACATAGGATACATCTATGCAGGTTGGTTGGGGCTGATTGTCTCAGGTGTATGTTTTGTCTTACCTGCGGTTCTAATTACTGGGGGATTTGCTTGGGTTTATGTTGCCTACGGCACTTTACCTCAAGTAGCTCCGCTCCTTTATGGGATTAAACCGGCTGTTTTAGCAATCATTATTAATGCCCTCTGGGGCTTGGCAAAAAAGGCTGTGAAAACTCGCCAATTGTTAGTGATTGCTTTGGCTGTGGCGTTAATAACATTATTATTCAAATTAAATGAAGTAATTGCCCTATTAGTTGGGGGATTGCTGGGTATGGTTTGGTTACATTCTGGCGATAAAAACGACAAACCAGGAGATAAAGCCAACTTTCTAATTGCTAGTCTCACTACCGGTGCGACTTTAAAGGCATCAACGGTTGTTGCTGCATCGGTAGCTACCGCATCTACTGCAACCAACGTTTCTTTATGGCAGTTAGGTTGGTTTTTTCTGAAAGTCGGTAGTGTCTTGTTTGGTGGTGGCTACCTTTTGGTGGCTTTTCTCCAAGGAGGATTAGTTCAAGAATATGGCTGGCTGACACAACAGCAGTTACTAGATGCGATCGCAATTGGTCAATTTACTCCTGGGCCAGTACTTTCGACTGCTACGTTTATTGGTTATATCATTGCCGGCATCCCTGGCGCAATTATTGCCACAATCGGAATTTTTCTACCTTCTTTTGTTTTCGTTGCTGCCCTGAATCCCTTAATTCCCCGCTTACGGGCCTCTTCTTGGAGTAGAGCATTTTTGGATGCTGTGAATGTTAGCGCTGTAGCGCTAATGGTTGTTACCACCCTGCAACTGGGTGCAGCCACCTTAACATTACCACAAGCCCCATTTGTAGATTTTCTCGGCTTGGCGATCGCGATCGTCTCAGCCATTTTAGCTATTCACTTCCGCATCAATGCTGCATGGCTAGTCTTTGGTAGTGCTTTTATTGGATGGGGCGCTACACTCTTGGGCTACACTCGTTAAAATTGCATATTTTCTCAAAACAGAATTCTGGAATCATCCGATTTCTTGGTGAGGCTGCGCCAAATTTTCTTAGCTTCTTCTTTCTTTGTGTCCTAACCTGCGGGAAGCCGCTTCTCTTCGAGAGGCTTCGCCAACGTGTCTACGTTCCTCATATAGTTTGGCGCAGCTTCATACAGAATTGGTATCATGACCTTCGCCAGAGCTTCTTAAACAAGCTAAAAATATAGATATACTAAATCTTGCTTTCAAAGTATTTTCATGTGATAATCACCATTAACTCCGGTAATTCAGTAAAGTTGCAGTAGTTTTTCGCTAGTTGAACAATTAAGTTTTTATCTGTTTAGAGACTATAAGCATGGTAGTAGACATACCAGTTTCTAGCTTAAGGGGTGATATCTAGAAAAAGTTTGCTACTTTGTGTAGTAGCAGACATCGTATTTGAGTTTAAAATTCTAAATATTTAAAGATAAATTCTTTGTGCCAATTTTTATCTATACTTCCATTCCCTAATCTAAATTTGTCAAGGTGAAATATGTCAATTCAAAACACCGTATCTAATTGGGAAGAACTATTAGAAATTGCCCAAAAAAATACCCCAGCCCGACGGGTGCGTAGACCAGGGCAATCCCCTTCCACCGCTCCCATTCCTAGCAGTCTTGATAAACTACCACCAGATACAGAACCACCAGTATTGCTCTACCGCGATACTAACTCTTGGTGTCCATTTTGCGAACGGGTTTGGTTTGCTCTTGAAGAAAAAGAAATTCCCTTTACAACAGAGTTTATCGACTTGACTAACAAGCCTAAATGGTATACAGATTTAGTTCCCACAACCCTTGTTCCGGCTGCCAGAATTGAAGGAAAGTTAGTCTATGAATCTAAAGACATTCTGTTAGCATTAGAAGAACAATTTGGTTCAACTTTGCTTCCTGAAGACCCAGAGGAAAACGCAGTTGCTAGGCAGTGGCTTGAAGAAGCTGAAACCAATGGTGTGAGAGATATCGCTTATAAATTCCTCCGACAAGCTCCTGAAGATCCGAATGAATTAGCAAGCTTACAGACAGCTTTTGAAGCTAAATTAGACGAACTTGAGCAACTTCTAGGAAAATATTCTGGCCCCTACTTTTTATCTACATTTAGCGTGGTAGATATTACCTATAGCCCTCATTTAGATCGCTTGGCGGCTAATTTACCTGTTTATCGGGGATATCACCTCAAGGGAAATCCTCGGTATCCTCGGATCAACGCTTGGTTTGAAGCACTCAAACAGCGTCCTGCTTATCACCGCGTCAAATCGGATGATACCACCAACAATCTACTTCTACGTCGTCGATGGGGTGTGATACCAATCAGCAATCCTTTGCCCCCAGATCCAGCACTTAGCCAGGAAATCCAATTTAGGGCAGAGGCGGCTGAGAGATTGACTGATAACCGAGAAGTTGCTTTAGGAGACATCCTGAAAAACTCCGGGGTGCAAGCATTGGCGGTTAATGGCGACACAACAGCCGTTAAAGAAGCGGTTGATTTCCACCTCAGATTGCTGGCTGACTATCTGATTAATGGCAATGGTGCAGCATTACCGTGGGGGCGCGTAGGCGGCAAAGACAACGCCGATCCGACTGTGGCTGCGGTTGGAGCCATCACACTCGCCTATGTGAGAAATCGCATCTGTGCGCCACGGGATATGAGTGCTGGTGCAGCAACTGCATTCCGGGCAGCAGCAGATAAGGTGTTGGCATCTCTTTATTAGCGATCGCTACCGACAGGTTAAGATCCGATCTCGCATAGTGGTAGTCTGGACAATTCCTAGCTACCACTTTTTTCTGAAAATTAGTAGAGACGCATTAGTATACAATACTTGTCGGTTAAGGGGAAAAGGGGAAAGGGAAAGGGTTTGAATTTTCCTTTCCCCATTGCCCTTTAACCTTTCCCCAGACCAAAAAGGGGCGCAAAGTGCAATTTCGCGTTTCTACTAAAGTTGATTCCGCGCTTTGAGTTGCAGATATCGCTCAACTACCTGATCGGCAATTTGATTTGCTGGTGCATCTAGTACCAATACACCTTTTTGTTTCAATTGAGCAAAAGCTACTTGTCTTTGCATTAATAAATCGAGTGCGACTGCACGAGTATAAGCTTCTGTAACATTATCTGTAAAAGTGTGTGCCAAATGGTCAACTTGTGGATCTCGCAAGGTAACACAAAATGGCAGATAGCGAGGCGCTAACTTGGAGAGTGCAGCCAAGAGTTCTGTAGAGGCGGTGATATCAACTAAGTCGGTAATTACGACTACAAGCGCCCTCCGAGTTTGACGTTGCAAAACATTTGTTACCGCCCCCAAATAATCAGATTCAAATAATACTGGTTGAATTGGAGTTAGGCGATCGATTAGCTGATTCAAATGATGTTGACCACGTTCTGGGGGAATCCACGTGTGCATTTGGCGGTCAAATACACCAACACCCACGCGATCGCCTCGATGTAACCCCGCCAATGCTAAGGATAAAGTTGCATTCAAACCCCAGTCAAATCGCTGCAAGTTCTGCACCTTTGCAGTCATCAACCGCCCGCGATCGAGCAAGATTAGTAAAGTTTGTTCTTGTTCTGGTTCTAAAACCCTCACCAGTGGCGTTGCATTCCCATAAGCACCAACCCGACGGGCGGTAGCTTTCCAATCAATAAAGCGCAAATCGTCACCAGTGCGATAGTTCCGCAGTTCGGCAAACTCTGTACCAATACCAGTTTTACGAGATTGGCGCATTGATCCTGATGATTGCAATGTCAAACGAATTGTGAGCGATCGCAATCCCACCAAATCAGGATAAACTTTCACTGGTAAACTTTGGGAAATTTGCCAATCATCCCAAGCTAATCCCCAAATTCCCAACTGTCGGACTTGAATATTTCCCCAAGGAAACTCGCCGCGCTGTTTTGGGTTGACGGTATATGTTAATTCTTGGGTGGTATTACTGGGAATAATCGCCCGGTGTGTAGGCGCTGATACAGCAAACCCTGTTGGGTAGTAATCGCAGATTTCAATTAAGGCGTTGGTATTTGGCGATGTTACTTTTAGGATTACCGGATTATCCCGCCCAATGGATAATCGGGATGGTAATTCGCGGGTAATTTGTACGCGAGAACGTCGCACCTGCAAGCCATCTGCAATCATCAATCCAATAATGATGGCATTAAATAACACAATGATGGCGATGGTTACTTGAATGCTGAAAAAAAGGTATAGGATCGGGGCGATCGCTATACCTAAAATTAGCAATAAATAAACTCGTTTAGAAGGAACCATTTTAGAAATTAGGAGAATGACGATTAGTTTAACCTACGTCATCATGGGCAAAGCGATTAAAGAGGAAGTCTAAGGCATAATTACGTAGTTGGTAGTATTGTGGATCTTCCATGATGCGGGCGCGATCGCGGGGACGAGAAAAAGGAATTTCCATGACTTCGCCGATTTTCGCGTGTGGGCCATTGGTCATCATTACCAATTTATCTGCTAAAAATAGTGCCTCGTCGATGTCGTGGGTAATCATCAGCACTGTACAACGGTTATCGCCCCAAATTTTCAGCAGTTCTTCTTGTAACTCTTCTTTGGTGATGGCATCCAGCGCCCCAAAAGGTTCATCTAAAATTAAAACTTTAGGACGAATCGCCAAAGCACGCGCGATGGAAACCCGTTGTCTCATCCCGCCAGACATTTGCATTGGTTTCTTTTCCATTGCATCAGCCAGTCCCACCATTGCTAAATGATCGCGCACGATCGCTCTTTTTTCGGCTTGTGGTTTGTTGGGATAAACGGCGTTAACAGCTAAATAAATGTTTTCAAAAGCAGTTCGCCAAGGTAACAGGGCATAGTTTTGGAAGACAACCATTCTGTCTGGGCCTGGTTTGGTAATGGGTTCTCCTTCTAGTAATACTTCGCCGGAGGTGGGAAAGTTAAAACCGGATACCATATTTAGTAGTGTCGATTTGCCACAGCCAGAGTGACCGATGACGCAAATAAACTCGCCCTGTTCGACGTTAAGGTTAACGCCATCGAGTACGGTGAAGGGGCCTTTCTTTGTGGGATAGACTTTGGTAACGTCTTTAATTTCTAGGAAAGGTCTGCGGCTGGTGGTTGCAGCTGCGAATGGTTTTCCTAGTGTGCTTGTAGCTGTTGAGTTGCGGTTTTGCATGGTATTTGGTATTTGGGGATTAAAAAGCTAAATGTACGCGATGCAAAAATGAATATTCTGACCTCTCTCCAAACCTCTCCCCTTGAAGGCTACGGTGTACACACAAGTCTGAAATAGTTTACTCATCTGGGTTTAAGCGTAAGTTTTACCCCTCCCTAACCCTCCCCTTAGAAAGGGGAGGGAACTAGATTTCTTTTTTCCCCCCTTTCCAAGGGGGGATTAAGGGGGGTAATTCGATTTGTGTGAAGGGGAGAGGCTTTGAATTTTTCCCCTTCCCTACAAGGGAAGGGGGAAGGGGGTTAGGTCTTTTGCTGGTTTTTCAGATGATGTAAAAAGTTAGATCATTAACGGAGATAAAAGGTGGATTCATCCAGTTCAAACACTCGTTGACGGAGATAAAAGGTGGATTCATCCAGTTCAAATACTCGTTAACGGAGATAAAAGGTGGATTCATCCAGCTCAAATACTCGTTGACGGAGATAAAAGGTGGATTCATCCAGTTCAAATACTCGTTAACGGAGATAAAAGGTGGATTCATCCAGTTCAAATACTCGTTGACGGAGATAAAAGGTGGATTCATCCAGCTCAAATACTCGTTAACGGAGATAAAAGGTGGATTCATCCAGTTCAAAGACTCGTTAACGGAGATAAAAGGTTCGCGTGTGATATCCTACTTCTCCCACTCCCTCTTTCTCTCACGATTTTTTTATGACGCAAGTCTCCTTCTCGGTGCATCAAGAACAACTTCCGCTATTGAAAAATCACGTTTAATTTTTAAGTTGTTGAGATAAGCGATCGGATCGTCGGCGTTAAAGGGAGTACCATCGAACAGTTTGATCGGTTGGCGAATATAGCTAATATCCAAACCTAATTCTCGTGCGGCGGTGCTGAAAACACGCACGCGACACACCCGTTCCACAACTTCTACCCAATTTCTGGGGAAAGGAGTGTCACCCCAACGCGCCAATTGACTCATAATCCAAATTTGTTCGGTGCGACTGGGGCGGTTGATGGCAGAATCAGAATAAAACTGGTGATGGGCATAGTCTCGCAACGGATGGTCTAAGTCACAGGTGAGACTATCTGGATCTTCGAGTTGAATGTATTCTAAATCAGTGCTGACATAATCTCGCCCTGCTAAAATTTGGCGAATTTCTTGGGTATTTTCGGGATTTGCACAATATACGCAAGCTTCCAACAAAGCTTTAGTTAAGGCAATATGCGTATTTGGATAATTTTCTGCCCAATCTTCCCGCACACCAAGAACTTTACCGGGGTGTCCCAACCAAACTTCTAAGTCAGTAGCAATGGTAAAGCCGACATTTTCCACAGCAGCGCGGTAGTTCCAAGGTTCCCCCACGCAGTAACCATCAATACTTCCGGCTTTGAGGTCGGCTACCATCTGCGCCGGGGGAATGGTTTTCATATCCACATCGCCATCCGGGTCAATTCCACCAGCCGCTAGCCAGTAACGCAGCAGCAAGTTGTGCATTGATGCGGCATGTACTACTCCCATTGTGTGCCGTTGTTCGCGGGTGCGAAGCAGGTATCTTTTGAAATCTGATAAGGTTTGCACACCTTGGTCATAAAAGTGTTTTGCCAAGGTAATGGCGTTACCGTTGCGAGTCATGGTGAGGGCGGTGACAACGGGCAGAGGTTGGTTATTATGTCCTCCCAAGGTTAACCACATTGGCATTCCTGAAGGCATTTGAGCCGCATCTAAGTAACCACCACTTATGCCATCTTCTATACCCCGCCAGCTACTTTCCCGCACGAGGTTAACTTCATCTAAACCATGTTTGAGAAAGAAGCCTTTTTCTTTAGCAACTGCTAAAGGGGCGCAAGCTGTCAGAGGTAAAAAGCCAATTTCTAGGTTAACTTTTTCTAATCCATGACGGGCAACGTCGGCAGTTTTCCGCGCCCGAATTTTCTTGATGCGCTTCTGCTGATTGAGGAAGTAAATCATCTCACTCCGTAAGCTGTAATAGCTGGGATGTTCTACTACTTCCATCCGCTTACGGGGTCTGGGAATATCCACTTCTAAAATGTCACCAATTTTAGATTCGGGGCCGTTGGTTAGCATCACGATTCTGTCAGATAACAGCACTGCTTCATCTACATCATGTGTAACCATCACGGCGGTAACTTCATTTTCTTCGCAAATTTGCATCAGTTGTTCTTGCAAATTGCCGCGTGTGAGTGCATCCAACGCACCAAAGGGTTCATCTAGCAAGAGTAATTTGGGACGAATTGCTAAGGCGCGGGCGATCGCAACTCGCTGCTTTTGTCCACCTGATAACATTCCCGGTTGTTTATCAGCATGGGGACGCAAACCCACCATATTTATATGTTTTTCGATAATGGCGTTGCGTTCGGCTGCGGGTGAACCTTTCATTACTGAGTCCACAGCGAGGGCAATATTTTCTCTTACCGTCCGCCAAGGCAATAGCGAGTAATTTTGGAAAACCACCATTCTGTCTGGGCCGGGTTTGGTGATTCTTTGTCCTTCGAGAGTGACAATACCCTCAGTTGGCAAATCCAAACCCGCAATCATATTTAATAAGGTGGATTTGCCGCAACCGGAGTGACCAATCAAAGAAACGAATTCTCCTTTTTTAATTTGAAGGTCGATTCCTTTGAGGGCGATATATTTGCCACCACCAGTTAATTCAAAAACTTTTTCAATTTGATCGACAGCTACAAACATAAGATATTTGGTATTTGGTATTTGGGCATTGAAGATTAGAGATGATTGGGGATTAAGGATTGGAAAAATCTTTCTTAGTTCCCATTTCCCATTCCCCATTCCCCATTCACTATTTTTGCTCTGCTGGTAAAATCTTGTTTTGCAGCCAGCCCATCGCTTTATCTAGAAGCAACCCAACAACGCCGATATAAACTAGAGCCAAAATTACTTCGCTGACGTTGTTATTTTGATAGGCATCCCAGATAAAGAAGCCGATGCCGACAATACCGGACATGACGATTTCGGCGGCGATAATCGCTAACCAAGCTAAACCGATCGCAATTCTCAAGCCGGTAAAGATGTATGGTAATGCCGCCGGAATCAAAATATTAGTGAAATATTCTTTGCGGCTAAGTTGCAGAACTTTGGCGACGTTGTTGTAATCTTGGGGAATTTGGGTAACGCCGACAGCAGTGTTAATTAAGATGGGCCAAATGGCGGTAATGAAGATTACGAATAAGGCTGCGGGTTCGTTTTGTCGTAAAGCTGCTAGAGAAATTGGTACCCAAGCTAGAGGGGGTACAGTTCGCAGTAGTTGAAAGATGGGGTCTAAAGCTTTGGACATGGTTCTATTGACACCAATCAAAATGCCCAAGCCAATACCAACGATCGCAGCTAGGGTATAACTGATCGCAACCCGTTGCAGACTAGCGAGAATCTGCCAAAATAGACCTTTATCAATGCCACCTCTGTCATAAAAAGGCCAGAAAATCAGAACCCAAGTGTCTTGGATAACTTGTATTGGCCCTGGTAATGTGGCTCCTGGAATCCAAGCGAAGAGTTGCCAGAGAACGAGGAAGATTGTGATGGCGATCGCTGGTGGTATCAGGTCAGGAAATTGCTTTTTCAGGCTGGATATAAAGCCATTACTCAATCTAGGGCTTGCAGGGCGTTTTTGAGCTATTGTCATGATGTTGTATTCTCCGCAAATTTTATTTGTTATTTGTCCCAGACGCGATTCATCGCGTCTCTACAAGTGGTGAATCGCGTCTCTAAACACTGACCTTCTTGATTTTGAGACTCTTCAAATATTCTTCTGGTTTTTCGGGGTCAAATTTGATGCCATCGAAGAACTGTTCTACACCACGGGATGTATTTGTGGGAATATCAGCAGCAGCAATCCCAGCTTCTTTTGCAGCTTCTTTCCAAATATCTTCGCGGTTGACTTTGTTGATAAGTTCCTTAGCCTTAGCAGCATTATTGTCAATGTAATCTTTGGGCAAGAATCCCCAGCGAACGTTTTCAACTATGAACCATAAATCGTGACTCTTGTAGGGATAAGAAACATTACCTTTTTCATCTTTCCAGTAGTAAGCAGCCATTGATTTATCATCAATTTTGCGACCATCACCCATGTCATACTTCCCTTGGTATGGATCAGCCAGGATTTCTGGTGAAGAAAGATTGAAATAATTTCGTCCAGCCAAAATTTGAGCCGCTTCTTTCCGATTATCAAAATTATCTAGCCACTGTTGGGCTTCCATAATTCCTTTTAAAATTGCTTTAGTAGCTTTGGGATTTTTATCAACCCAATCGCCTCTCATGGCAAAATATTCTTCAGGATGATTCTTCCAAATTTCTGCGGTTAATGCTGCTACATAGCCAATTTTTTCTTGAACAAGGCGATAAGGCCAGGGGTCGCCTGTACTAAAAGCATCCATTGTTCCTGTTTTCATGTTGGCCACAGTTTGCGCCGCAGGTACTGTCAGCAGCTTGACATCTGCATCTGGATCTAACCCGCCTGCTGCTAACCAGTAGCGAATCCACAAATCTTGGTTGACGTGGGGAAAGGTAAATGCGGCGGTGAAGGGTGTTGAAGATTTTAAATCCTTAATTAAAGACTTAGCGCTGGCGAGTTGTAAATTAATACCTTTGCCTTCGTGCTTGTTTGCGATCGCAATTCCATTCCCATGTGTAATCAATTGACATAAGACATACATGGGGATTTTTTGATTGCCTTTGGTAATTAAACCTTCTGAAATTAAATGTGGCATTGGCATCTGCCATTGACCGCCATCTATACCACCACCGGCAGAACCAATTTCTACGTTGTCCCTTGCTGAACCCCAAGAAGCTTGCTTGGAAAGGTCAACATTAGTCATGCCATACTTTGCAAAAAAGCCTTTTTCTTTAGCAATAATTAGTGGAGCCGCTTCCACAATGGGAATATACCCCAGCTTGACTGTAGTAGTCTCTGGTGCTTGTCCGGAATTAGTATTAGCAACCGACTGAGCAGTTGGTTGTGCTTGAGTGCTTCCACCAGTTAGGTTTTCAGGAGGATTACCTAAACAGCCTTTAAGGAATACAGCACCCGCAGATGCTCCGGCTGTGAAGATGAATTTGCGGCGAGAAATTTGATTAAAAAATTCTGTCATAAATATCTCCTGAAAATGTAAATGTTATTTTTTATAGCTATGACAATTTAGGCAAAAAACCTTGTGTTTCTTGCATTATTAATGATTAATCAAGCTATATTTGATCAAGCGATCGCAGCCATTTCATCAATGAAATAGCTACCTATATAAGAACTCGGTTAAATTATTGGCTCTGCTTTTATAGTGTGATGCAGAGGTGTCATTCACCTTGTTGAAATCAGTTTACAGCCTTTGAAGCCGAAATTGTTAACTTGGAGTCGCGATTATTAAACAAATATTAGATTGGATGTATAAGTAAAAATTTATCTATTATCCTTAACTATAGTAATAATTTTTAATATATCAACTCTTATTTATGAAGACTATCATGTTTACTTTATGATTGACTATCTCCACTTCTTTTGTAACTTAATTTTAGTAGTAATTTGTTATCTATAAGTTTTTACTTATCACAACCATTATGTTATCTCTATAATTTAGGAGCGCATTGCGATGAGAGTGAGATGGTAAGGCTGGGAAAGCTGTAGACCTAAGTAAACACCCCAAATAGGTGTATTTCTTATCCAGCGAGCGCAACTATCTGCCATTTCCAACACCACGAATAAACCCCGTCTCTTTAAGCAGCAGCCGTAGTTCTGCGTGACGAAGTTTAGTGTCCTTGTTGTTGTTTTCCCACATATCAGAAAAGAAGTCTTGCATCAGCGCAATGATGCCACGGTACTTGACGATGCTGGCAACATAAAAATTATCTAACTTCATGACTCCATCAGCATGTATCTGCTCAATGTTGTCGAGTAATATAGAGCGCAGTTCATAAGGTTTTAAGCCTTCTTTTATGCCATATTTTTCCATAATCCGGCGTTTATCGTTCTCCGAACATAAATCATACGGCGATCGAATCAGATGACCAAGATTCCGCAGAACTTCTCCGTAGTCATAAAATCTGTTCTGCTTAAAAAAAGATTCTTCATCTTTCGTCAACGTAAAACTCTTATCAAGTACCAAACCAAAATCGGTCAAATATGTCCGCTTACCGTCGGTGAGGATATTGCGAAAATGTGCGTCAAAGTGGATGATTCCCTTCGTCCTCAAAAAGTTAATCGTCGTGCGTAAGTCATCCAGGGGTTTTTGAAGTTTGTTGGGGTTTTCCCGCAGCCATGTTTCCAGAACATGCGGTATATACTCTAGAAACAGAACCAACTCATAGTTGGCGATCGCTCTATCTAACATATAATTCCCGGCGTTGGTACTATTGCCCCAGTACTCCACATAATCTTTTAGACGTTCCATATCGACATCCGCCCGCCGCCCAGAGAAAGGAATAATCCGATAATGGTACATCACATCAGTGGGAAAGTGACAATTGCCCCCGACAATACCCAGTTGGTTGTCTTGATATGGGTAACGAGTTCCCGGAAGACCCCAAAACCAGTGGAACCGAAGCCGTAATTACAGTAAGTCGGCAGGTTATAGAGGTTTCTGGTGGAGAACAGGTTGTCATATTCGATGTTTGTAACCGGAACACGTTTCACAAAGACCTTGGATTCCCCAAGGACGATGGTGTGATTCATTCCCCAACCCGTACTCGACTCATGCGACTCACTATTGTCAAATAGAGAACCCAATTGTGCATTATCCAACTGAGCGATTTGTGAACTGAGCTTGAAGTACCTCTTCCTTCTAAGTTCTATATGCTTCTTAGGCATTTTCCCCCGTCCAGCCACAGTATGAGAAACTGTCAGACTATTCTGATACCAATTCAATTAATGATTGCAAAACATCCTTGACTCAAGACGCGATGAATCGCGTCTCTACAACGCAAACAATTGGGAGTAGTTTACGTAGTGTATTCGGCGTTAATCTTCACGTAGTCATAACTCAAATCACAACCCCAGGCTTTACCCACGCCATAACCATTGCCAACGTTAACGGAGATTAACACCGTATCATCTTGGAGATAAGCACCCGTCGCTGCTTTTTTCAAATAGGCACTCGCTGCTGCACGGTCAAAAGTTAAGGGTTGCCCGTTTTCTAACATTAAGAAATTTCCTAGCTTAATTTGCAGATTTTCTTGCTCAAATGGCACACCTGCACGTCCTGCGGCGGCGGCGATGCGTCCCCAATTTGGATCGCGTCCAAAGATTGCAGATTTAACTAAGGATGAACCGGCGATGGTTTTGGCTATTTGTCGGGCTGAAATTTCATCATGGGCCCCTGTTACTTCCACTTCAATTAGACAGGTTGCACCTTCACCATCACGAGCGATCGCTTTGGCTAAATGCTGGCAAACTGCTGTTAACATCGCCTCTAATTTCTCTGCTTCTGCGCCCCATTCTATAATTGCTGGGGTACGAGATTGACCATTTGCCAAGGCGATTAAGCTGTCGTTGGTACTAGTATCACCATCCACGGTAATGGAATTAAAGCTTCTATCAGCCGCCCTTGCTAACATTTGCTGCCACAGGGCTGGGGAAACCACAGCATCACAAGTAACAAATGCCAGCATGGTTGCCATGTTGGGGTGAATCATGCCAGAACCTTTGGCAATACCACCAATTCGTACTGGGCGATCGCCTACAATTGTCTCTAAAGCAATAGATTTTGTTACCAAGTCTGTAGTGATAATCGCCCCAGCTGCGGCATCTGAACCTGTTGCAGATAGTGCTGCTACTACTTTGGGAATTCCACTTCGCAAAGCATCCATCTTAATTCTTTGACCGATCACGCCAGTGGAAGCCAATAAGATAGATTCAGACGAGATGTTTAGTGCTTGGGCTACTGCCAGAGAAGACTCTAGGGTATCAAGGTAGCCTTGATTACCTGTAGCGGCATTTGCTTGTCCAGCGTTGCAAAGGATGGCACGAGCGCTAGGTTTGGCTTGCAAGCGTTGGCGACAATATTCTACACAGGCAGCTTTAACTTGACTGGTGGTGAATACACCAGCTGCGATCGCTTCCACCTCTGAGAATATCAAAGCTAAATCTGGCAACCCCGAAGGTTTCAACCCTGCGGTTATTCCCGCCGCCTGATACCCCCTTGGTGCTGTGACACCACCTGTAATTTTTTGCCAATCTGCCATTATTCTTCCTTACAACTATCAGGTTGGATAGGTCAATTTGTGCTTTAAAAAAGTGCGAAGAGACGCGATTACTCCCGTCTGTACAAGAGTTATGAGTTTCCCCCCAGTTCCCTTGCTCCCCAATTCCCAGTTACTATTATGAGTTTATTTGCTGATGGCAATAATAATGCACCAGTTGGCGATTAGCATAATTGTTTTACCTTTCTTATGACGAAAGACAAATTATGAAAAAAGAGAGCAACTTGGGTCGCTCTCCAGATCATTACGGTGCATCTTTTAGTCACAGTATATATTTAATTATCTAAGAGTTAATACTTATTGATTAAGATTTCTTCTAAAATTTTAATGAAAATGCTCCGTAGATACCACAAAATTAGATAAAAAAGAGAGCTACTTAGGCAGCTCTCCAGATCATCAGGGTGCATCTACTTACCACACTATATCATTTTAGGTATGCGGGTAGTCACCAGTTTTTATATGAAGATTTCATGAAGAAACACCGAGAAAATACTTACTTTAGGTATGGGACATTGGGCATTGAAAAGAGGCAGAGGGGCAGGGGGCAGAGAGGAAAACTCTTCTCCCTTACTCCCTGCTCTCTCAGCCTTTAAACCTGCTTTGACAGACTACTAAGCATTCAGTTTCTTTTCTACCAATTCGTTAGTCAGCTTAGGATCAGCACGTTTGGCTGTTTTTTTGAGAACTTGTCCAACAAAGAAGCCTTTGAGGTTGGTGTTACCGTTGCGATACTTTTCTAGTTCTTTGGGATTGGCGGCTATGACTTCATCAACGATAGGTTCTAGTACACTAGGATCAGTGATTAACTCTTGACCTGCAAAAGCTTTTTCAGGAGAAATCCCACTGAGCAAATCTGGTAACTTTTCTTTAGCTTGAGCATTGCTAATTTTACCCGTTTCAATGCGAGTAATGATCTCAGCTAAATTGGTAGGAGTCAGCCCGATTTGAGTAATACTGAGTTTTTGCTTATTAAGGTAGGCGGCGATATCTTGAGTAATCCAGTTTGCAGCAGCTTTGGCATTTGCTCCAGATGCGATCGCAGTTTCAAAATATTCCGCTACTGGACGATCTTCTGTCAACACTCGCGCATCGTAAGCCGAAAGCCCCAACTCACTTTCATAATGATGGCGTTTTTGGGCTGGTAATTCTGGTAATTCGTTGCGCCACTTCTCTAATTCTGAATCCGTCACCTCAATTGGTGCTAAATCTGGTTCGGGGAAGTAGCGATAATCGCTAGAACCTTCCTTCACCCGCATACTACTTGTACGTTGAGCGCCTTCTTCCCACAGCCGAGTCTCTTGGATGATGCGCTCACCTGCTTCGATGGCGGCGATTTGGCGATCAATTTCGTAGTCAATCGCTCGTTGAATGGCGCTGAAGGAGTTCATGTTTTTAATTTCTACCTTGGTGCCAAATTCCTCTCGTCCCACAGGACGCACAGAGATGTTGACATCGCAACGCAGAGATCCTTCTTGCATATTGCCATCACTCACGCCGAGATAGCGCACAATCCGGCGCAACTCTTCGGCATATTCAGCAGCTTCTAATCCAGAACGCAAATCAGGTTCCGAGACAATTTCAACTAATGGAATACCTGCGCGATTGTAGTCTACCAGAGAATAGGAAGAACCGGAAAGGCGATCGCTACCTGCGTGTACCAATTTTCCCGCATCTTCTTCCATGTGCAAACGTGTAATTCCAATGCGTTTGCGGCTGGGATTCCCCTCAGCATCTACCAACTCAATTTCTAACCAACCATGTTCTGCGATCGGTAGATCGTATTGAGAAATTTGGTAATTTTTGGGTAAGTCAGGATAAAAATATTGTTTCCGGTCAAACTTACTATATCTCGCAATTTGACAATTCAGTGCCAAACCAGTTTTGACAGCATATTCTAATACTTTTTCATTGAGTACAGGTAAGACCCCAGGTAAACCCATACAAACCGGGTCAATGTTAGTATTTGGGTCAGCACCAAATGCCGTAGAGCTATTAGAGAAAATTTTGGTCTTGGTACTCAACTGACAATGGGTTTCTAGACCAATAATCGCTTCATACTCAGTTTTTACAGTTGTAGCAGTCGTCATAATATCACTAATTTCGGCATAATCCTTGTAGTGGTACTATTGTAGCGGCGTATTGAGCTGCGCTGAAGACGGTTATTTGGGTGAGTAATGCTTACCCTGATGAGCTTGAAAAGGAAGTTCTAAACCTAAGATGAAGAAAATCTTGATTATTGGTTCGGGGGGTGCTGGTAAATCTACCCTAGCCTGCGAACTGGGAACCATCTTAGGCTTAGAAGTCATTCACTTAGATACTTGGTACTGGAATCCTGGCTGGGTTGAGACTCCAAAAGCTAAATGGCAAAGTATTATCCAAGACTTAACCTTGCGAGAATCTTGGATTATGGATGGTAACTATGGCGGTACTCTCGACATTCGTTTATCGGTTGCAGATACGGTAATATTTTTGGATTTTTCTCGGATTTTATGTTTGTCGCGGGTGATTAAGCGTCGCTTCATGTATGCTGGACAATCCAGACCTGATATGGCATCAGATTGTCCTGAAAGATTGAATTGGGAATTTCTCAAATATATCTGGTCATACCCAATTACTCGCCGTCCTATAATTTTAGAAAAACTTAATCAACTAACACCAAATCAGCAAGTCATTATTCTCCACAAGCCCAAGGAAGTTAGAGAGTTTTTGCAAAATTTTTCTCACTATAGCAATCCGATTTGACTTCTGTTCGCGCAGCGTGGCGTAGCCATATTTATTTTTGTGGGCAGGCAACAGACAATAGGCAAGA
Organism: Nostoc sp. FACHB-133; assembly: GCF_014698055.1. Classification (NCBI taxonomy): domain Bacteria; kingdom Bacillati; phylum Cyanobacteriota; class Cyanophyceae; order Nostocales; family Nostocaceae; genus Nostoc; species Nostoc sp. FACHB-133. The sequence continues at coordinate 223,235 of NZ_JACJSH010000002.1, read as the reverse complement.
GGAAAGAAGGCTCTTTGAGCTATACTGAATTTTTTCAAAAATCAAATATGAGTCCTATCTAATTAAAAATGTATACAAATTTTAATCAATATTTTAAACTATTTAATAATAAATTAAAATTTAAAAATTTAGCACTCAAAGCTTGTTAGTGCTAATATCCAACTGAACTTTAATACCTATGATATAAACCAAAAGTATACTTTTTCTATATGCTTAAGTTAGGTTAAAAGTATTATAATATAGAATAAAGTAAAGCTTCCTGCAAGTAATTTATAACTCGGAGTACTAGCATGAAATACACTTTTGATATTGTAGGAGTATCTCCACTTTTACAGTTTTTTAACCACCAACAGCAAAATGAGCAAAAACCACCCCACCAAGGTGTAGAATATTTGGGGATGTATACGTGTACACTAGATACCTTTCTAGAATCGGTAGAATCTGTTCCAGCGAAGTGGGATTGGAATCTAGATCAAGTGGTAGATACCGTGATTCAGTTTTGGCTGAACAACTCAGATAGTATTAGTTATTGGAAAGTACGTTTAAGTAATGCTGGTAAAGATAATTTACTAGTCGCAAGATTAGCAGATATAACCGCTTTACAAGCTGAATTTGAATCTCTACTAGATAAGAACTGGTGAATAGATAGTTAGAGATAGGACTCATATTTGATTTTTGAAAAACTCAGTACAACTCAAAAATCCTTCTTGCCTCTTGACTGTCAACGCAAGTAAGTATTGCTGCACCTCCAAGCACAATCAATACTTTTCTCTGTTATTTTCGTTTTCAAGTATTTTGAGAATTTTGAGATATAGATTTTCTACTCTTTTGGTCTGAACTTCACCAAATGAAGCATAGTGGCTTAAGCTAGGAGCGCCATTTACTTCAAGGATTGTATAATCTACTATTGGTGAGGTTATATCACTAGCAAGAATGTCCACACCTGCTAATCTCAGTTGCATATCTTTTGTAATACTTACTGCGAGTTTTTGAAAATCAGGATGAATGCTTTCTGTAAAGTCTACTGCCTCGCCTCCAGTCGATAAATTGGCATTATCTAAAAGATATACAATATTATTTTTAGGTATCACACTACTAAAATTTAGCTTCCGTCTTCGCAAGTTTTTTTTAATTCTGTAATCTTCAAAATCTATAATTTCTTTTCTACCATTTTTGATAAAATTTTCTTGCTTCTGTTGCATAAGTTCTAAAACATTAGACTGACCATCCCCGTTTATAAATAGGGGAATTCTTTGATATGCCGAAACTACTTTATCATCAAGTACTACAATTCTATAATCATTGCCACTATAAAATCGTTCTACAATAAAACCTGAGACTTTTTGCAAGATTTTCTTGGCTATTTGATAATATTCTTGCTTATTATGAATCTTGGTAACAAATATTCCTTGACTGAGATTAATTGGCTTGACAATTACAGGAAATCCCAACTCTTTAGCATAATAGAATCCTTGATCTATATTTCTGATATTAGCTATTTCTTCGCATAATTCTTCACTAAAAAATGTTTTTCCTTCGGTAACTTTGTAGCCAAAATTATTCAAAAAAAAGCTGGAAACACTTTTATCTTTTGCTATTGCTGTTGAACCCGAAGAATTAATACTAAATCTGGTATTCCTAAAAAAAGTTTGATTCCCATTTTTAAAGGTAATCAGTCCCACAAAGGTGCATTCTGGATCTACTAAAACTACTGCTCCTATTTCCTCTGCTACTTTTTGAATGATTGATGTTACAAATGGTGTTTCCATTATGATAACTATAATTTTATCGGGGGAACATTAATATTATTCTCAAATGAGCTTTTGATAGTCTCTTTTAAGACACTAACATTAAGTTTACCACTGATACTGATTTTCCTTCTGCGTATGCAAACAAATCATGAAAACTCAATATTTGGTAAACCTTCTGCTTGAAGATTTTTTGATGCTGAAAACAGTTGCAAATTAAGGCTTTGAGATTCATTGCTACCTGAAAATTACAACTTAGTTAGTCTAAAATTTAGCGCTAAGTGTTGACAACTTATTAATAATCGAATAACAAGGTGGCAGCAGCATAAAAAAAAGCGTTAGTGCATTCCTACCTAGAAACTAATTAACGCCCTTCATTAAACTTCATACGGATAACATCATTATGCCAGAAAATACGGTTAACCAAGCTTCTAAATCAGACAATCAGCCTATTGCTTATAAAGAACGCCTCAATTCTTGGGCGATCGCTCGTCAGCTTCCTAATACGCAACGGGAAATTGTTGCTCGCTTCCGCAGTCGTTCTGATGCCGATGGCTATATGCGACACCTCCCCCAGGAAATACCAAATGCTTCATATATGGTTGTTTTTGATTGCCAACGCGAAGCATCTGTGATTTAAAGTACAAATTTCGGCAATAGACCTATTTTGAAAATAGGGAACAGAGAAAGAAATTTTCGTTCTAGATTGTGTTTGCGTAGGGGGTGCTTTGTCCTTACTCTGTTCATTAGTATCTTTTTACATTCTTGTGGTGAAAAAGGAAGGGTTAAGGGGAAAATCCAATCCCTTTAACCCTTGCTCTTAATGTATCTTTTTGCCCGCAAAAAAATTAAAAATGTGTAGGTGTAGTTCGTCGAAAGCGAACAGCGCTCACTACAAACTAATTTCAATACAGCAGTTTTACTTTGCATAAAGTATAAAGCTATTGGTTTAGAGGCAGGAGGCAGGAGATAGAAACTAATGCGTGAATTCTGCATCGGATACCTCACTTACTTGCAATCCTCTGTATTTATTACATTACTTAACTTCCTTTGATTATTCTTGCCTAGTTACTTAATTAAGAAGCAGAAGTTATTAAATTTTTTTCCATTATATTAAAACTCATCTATGTTGAAACCAAGAGTTTTTTAAAAGATATATTCATGTAGGTTGGGTGGAGTGAAACGCAACCCAATATTACCACCTGATTTATGTTGGGTTACGCGATCGCTCCACCCAACCTACAAAACTACAAAACTACGCTTCTCAAGTAGACAAGGTTTATATACAAATATATTACTTAAAAAAATCCGTAATTGTCCCCTTGCTATTGATATTTTAAATTACTTAAAAGTAAAGGTTAGTGTAATAAGCCCTGAAAGAAAGTGCTTGAGGGTTCATCAGTGGTCAAACAGTGCCGATATCACTGGTTAAAAGCTGTGATATTTTTCCACAAACAAAAATTACTAGCTTTATTGCTGGGGATTTTCTTCTCAATCTCTGTAGTTTTACTCTGCCAGCGACTTTCAATTCAGACTCCAAAATTATTAACACAAGTAGTATTAATTACAGGGCTATTGGTTGTCACGCTGACATTACCAATCTGTTTTGTCCTGGCGATAAAAGCAATAAATCAGGATTTAACTCACAAGATTTTTGAACAGAAACAAATAGAACTTGACCGTCGTTGCAGTGAGAAGCATCTGCACCAGCTACTGGAAACTGTCAAAGTCATCCCTTGGGAATTAGACTTGAAAACTAGTCGATTTACCTACGTTGGGCCGCAAGCAGTAGACTTGCTAAATTATGCGATCGCAGAATGGTACGAGAAAAATTTTTGGTACAATCATCTGCATCCAGATGATCGGGAAAAATCCGTTCGTTTTCGTCAAGAAGCAACTGCTAGGTGCGAGAATCACGAATTAGAATACCGGATGCTAGCAGCCGATGGGCGAGTTGTTTGGCTGCGAGACATTGTTAGGGTAGTCGAAGAAGCAGAAAATCCTACTACGCTGAAAGGGTTTATGTTTGACATTAGTGATTTAAAGCAGATTGAAGAAACCTTGAGGCTGAAGGAGAGGGTACTTGCTGCTACCAATAATGGAATTATCACTGCCGATGCTAAACTTCCCTATAATCCAGTAATTTACGTCAACTGCGCCTTTGAACAAATAACAGGCTACAGCGCTACTGATGTGATTGGGCAAAACTGTAGATTTTTACAACACGCAGATATACAGCAATCAGCACTCAATGAACTGCGCTCATGTATTCAAGCTGGAACAAGTTGTAAAGTTATTCTCCGTAACTATAGCAAAGATGGTATCTTATTCTGGAATGAATTGGGTATTTCTCCTATTCATGACGAAAATGGTAAGTTAAGCCACTTTATTGGAATTCAGACAGATATTAGCCACCGCAAGCAAGCTGAAGCCAGCCTGCATTGGCAAGCTCTCACTTTTGAAAACATGAATGATGGCGTAATTATCACAAATTTAACCGGAAATATTATTGACTGGAATCCTGCTGCCCAAAGTATGTTTGGCTATGCTAAAGCTGAGATTTTGGCTAAACATATCAGTATTTTGCATCAACCGGAAGTAGCCGCAACATTAAGCACCAAAATTCTCGAAACAGTTAACCAGCAAGGACGCTGGTCAGGGGAAATACACTTTCTTGGTAAAGATGGCAGTGAGAGAATTTGCGAAACAACTGTAGTCTCTTTACAGAATGAACAGGGAGAAACTGTTGCCACTGTTGGCATAAATCAAGATATTACCGAAAACAAACGAGCTAAAGAAGCATTGCAACGCCAATTGCATCGCACCCTACTACTTGAACAAATTACTCAAGAAATTCGTCAAAGTCTTGATACCAGCAAAATCTTTGAGACAGCTGCTACCCAAATTGGACAAGCGTTTAAAGTCGATCGCTGTCTGATCCATTCTTATGTTTGCGACCCCATTCCGAAAATTCCTTTAGTAGCACAGTATAATACACTTTCCAGTCCCTGCTCTGTGTTGGGATTGGAAGTTCCCATGATTAATAATCCCCATGCAGAGAAGATGATGGCACAAGAAACTGCGATCGCCTCTCCTGATGTGTACGCCGATCCTTTACTTAAGGCGGCTGAACCTATCTGCCGAAAAATTAAGCTGAAGTCTATGCTGTCAATCCGCACCTCATACCAAGGAGAACCCAATGGTGCGATCGGATTACATCAGTGCAGCTATTTTCGCCAGTGGACACCAGACGAAATCGAATTACTAGAAGCAGTAGCGGCTCAACTGGGTATTGCTCTAGCACAGGCTCACTTACTGGAACAAGAAACCCGCCGACGGGAAGAACTTACCTTGAAAAACTTTGCTTTGGAGCAGGCAAAACGTCAGGCTGAAGCCGCAAATCGGGCAAAAAGTGAGTTTTTGGCAATGATGAGCCACGAAATTCGGACTCCAATGAATGCTGTTATTGGCATGACCGATCTCCTGCTGGATACTGACCTCACCCCTCAACAGCAAGACTTTGTAGAAACAGTTCGCAGTAGCGGAGATGCTTTGCTCACCATCATCAACGACATTCTAGATTTCTCAAAAATTGAGTCGGGAAAGCTGGAATTAGAAGAACAGCCTTTTGATTTGAGAGCTTGTGTAGAACAGGCTATTTCTCTATTAGCCCCGAAAGCTGCCCAAAAAGATATCGAACTAGTTTACCTAATCCAACCGCAAGTTCCGACTCAGATCGTTGGCGATATGACACGTCTGCGGCAAGTCTTAATGAATCTCCTCAACAACGCCATTAAGTTTACCGAACATGGAGAAGTGCTACTCTCTGTTGAACTGGGGGCTGGGGATTCAGGGAAGCAGGGGGAAAATTCCTTTCCTCTGCACCCTTCCCCCTGCTCCTCTGCCTCTTCCGAGTCCCCAATCCAAATTCAATTTGCCATCAAAGATACAGGTATTGGCATCACATCAGAGAAAATAGAGCGGTTATTTCATCCTTTCACTCAGGCTGATGTCTCCATGACTCGAAGATATGGCGGCACAGGGCTAGGACTAGTGATTAGCAAGCGGCTTAGTAAGATGATGGGGGGCACTCTTTGGGTGGAAAGCCAAGGGATTGTTGGTGGCAATCCTAGCCCTAGATGGAAAAGTAGAGAATTATTATCATCTCCTGACTCTTCCCAAGGTTCAACATTCTACTTCACGATTACTGCCCAAGTGTCTGCTGTACCAGAAGCTGAATTTAGTAATTCGCCGATGCAGCTTCAGGGAAAGCGCCTGTTGATTGTGGACGATAATCTGACTAACTGTCAAATTATCAGCTTGCAAGCAGAGTCTTGGAAAATGGAAACTTATGCTGCCAAATCTGCGAAAGAAGCGTTAGCTCAACTTGCTCAGGGAACACAGTTTGATATTGCCATTTTAGATATGGAAATGCCAGCAATGGATGGCATAACCCTAGCTCGTCAAATCCGCAGGCAATCTGGTTGTCAAGATCTACCTCTAGTGATTCTTACTTCTTTAGGTAGAGGAGAAACATTCTCTGACTTTAGTGATCTCGATGCTGTCTTTTTGAGCAAACCCATCAAACAGTCTCAACTCTACGATGTTATGACCCGTGTTTTAGGAAATCAGCCAAGCCAAGCGAGTATTTCTGATTTTCCCTTGGTTGATCGGCATTTGGCCCATCCATTGCCATTACGGATTCTTTTGGCAGAAGATACGGTTGTCAATCAGAAAGTTGCCTTACTGATGCTACAGAAAATAGGTTATTCAGCTGATGTCGTAACTAATGGGGTAGAAGTACTCAAGGCTTTGCAAAAACAGCCTTATGACCTAGTGTTGATGGATGTCCACATGCCCGAAATGGATGGTTTAGAAACAGCTCGGAGAATCTGTCAAGAATGGAAAGTTGGTTTTCGTCCGCATATCATTGCGATAACTGCCAATGCGATGCGAGGCGATCGCGAAATTTGTTTTGCTGCTGGTATTAATGACTACATTAGCAAACCGATTCAGCTTCAAAAATTAGCTCAGGCACTCAGCAAATGCCCACGCCAAAGAAGTCTTGAAGTCACTTCCATAGTCAAACAAGATCGAGCGATGTACTTAGAATTGCAACCTTTGCAAAATATTCTCCAAGAAGGGCAAAACCAGACATTAAAAAGTGCCAAAATTGATGCCAAAATTCTCCAATCCTTACGGGATATCGTCAGAGGCGATCGTGTCGTATTTGCTGAACTAATTAAGTGTTATCTTACAGAGACACCGAGACTGGTACAAGATATTAGCACTGCGATCGCAAATCGGGATGCCCAGACTATATGGAAGGCAGCCCATCAACTTAAGTCTAGCAGTGCCTCAATTGGAGCGATCGCTTTAGCACAGCTTTGCAAGGTTTTAGAAACACAGGGACGGAGCAGTGAATTAGAAAACACCATAGAATTACTCCCGCAGTTATACCAGGAATATGAACAAGTTAAAACTGCCTTAGAAAAAGAACTTGCGAAGGAAACACCATGACAGCTACTGCTCAAGAAAGCCAATCTTTAGTTCTAATTGTTGATGATGAGCCTTTTATCCGGATGATACTTCGGCATTTCTTGGAGCGGGAAGGCTATAAAATAGCGGAAGCTCAAAATGGCAGAGAGGCTTTAACTGCTTTTAAGGAACTGCGCCCTGACATAATACTTCTTGATGCCATCATGCCGGATATGGATGGGTTCGAGTGTTGCACTAACTTAGAACTTCTTGATTACAGCAAGCATACTCCAGTTTTAATGATTACAGGACTTGAGGATCAAGAGTCAGTTGACCGGGCATTTGCAGTGGGAGCAATGGACTATGTTACCAAACCGATTCACTGGCCAGTTTTGCGACAACGGGTAAAACGCTTGATTGAGCAATCTCAGTTACAACAAAAACTGGAAACCGTTAATTTGGAATTGCAACGATTAGCTACTATTGATGGATTAACTCAAATAGCTAACCGCCGACGCTTTGAAGAGTATTTTAACCAAGAGTGGCAGCGTCTAAAACGGGATCAACGGCCTCTTTCCCTGATTCTTTGCGACGTTGATTTCTTCAAATTATATAACGATACTTATGGGCATCGAGTAGGCGATCGCTGTCTTCAAGAAATTGCTAAGGCCATTAAAAATATTATTAAACGTCCCGGAGATTTAGTTGCCCGTTATGGTGGGGAAGAATTTGCTGTAATTTTACCTAACACAGACACCGAAGGGGCGACTCATGTTGCCAAGAAAATTTGCCATACTGTCCGAACATTAGCAATACCTCATGAAAATTCCCAAGTTAGTCCTCATGTAACCATTAGTGTCGGGTTTACGACAGAAATTCCTCAGTCAGATTCTGACTTGGAAGAAATGATTGCCGCAGCAGATCGGGCATTGTATCAAGCAAAGGCAGCAGGGCGCGATCGCTTTGTGCAAAATATTCTACTACCCAAAAATAAAAATTTCCGCTAGTGCGCCAAACTGTCACACATTAAGGCTTGCTGCAAAAGCCTTGTAGTAGTCTGCCAACCCAAAAATGCTGCGTGATGGCTGGGGAAAGGGGAAAGGTTTTGAATACATCCTTTCCCCTTTACCCCTTACCCAGACCACAAGGAAAGTTAAAAATGCTTATCCGAACCGTATTGGGGTAAGGAGTAAGGGATTTGAAACCTTTCCCCCTTCTCCCTTTACCCTTTACCCCGCCAAGTTCACTTGGCGAACTAGTAGGTTCGTTGTGCGGGATTCGTGAAGTAGTGCGATCGCGGCTTGATTCATTAGAAAAGCGATCGCGGTTCCGTATGAGCGATCGCTAGATTAATCCCTAACCACAGGGATTGATGATGACAATTATATTTGTTGCAGTACTTTAAAGATTGCAGTGCTAGCCCCCTCATCCCGACGTTCTTAAAAGATAAAAATAATTGCTCTACTGTAGTATTAGAAGAAACTAAAGCTTCATAATTTGGGTTCCTTTTCCAATACCATTATTTGTCTCAAAATAGCCGTACACAATGGACTGTCACTATCTAAAAAACCATTCACGATCGTAAAGTGGTTTTCATTAGGCTGTGGTAAATATTCACCAGACAATTCTTTTTCTTTCCATGCAGCCAGAAAATCTAGCGATTGTCGTTCAAACTCTGAAGTCTCTTTGCCGCCATAAGTTACAAGTAGAGAACCAGCTTTTTCAGGAAGATGGCGGATAGGACTATTGCGAAGAACTTCACCCCAAGTAAATTGTATTTTGGGTTGTAGCCAAGTGTAGGGAAATGGCATCAAATCAAACAAACCGCTAATAGCACAACCACCTTTAATGATGTCATCTGGTAGTCCATAGTCGTTTTTCCAGTCTGTAGCCATGAGCATCGCAGTTAAGTGACCACCGGCTGAGTGACCAGCTACATGGATGCGATTGGGGTCTGCACCAAAGCTTTCTGCATTATTATAAATCCAGGCGATCGCTGAACGATTTTGGCGGACAATCTCATCAATAGTTACTTTGGGACACAAGGCATAGTTGACCACCACCACTGTAACATTGGCAGCTACAAGACCTTGGGCGACAAAGCTAAAATCTTTACTGTCGGACATTATCCAATAGCCACCGTGGATAAATACCAAAATTGGTGCTTGTGGTTGCGTTGCAGGAAAAATATCTAGATGTTCGACTACGGTAGAACCAAAAAAAACATTTAGATGACAGCGCAGTTTTTCACGCACCTTAGCACTGTTTGCTGCATACAAATTCATGTATCCAGGTATATCAAGACCTAGTTCACTGGGATTGTACTGGTAATCTAGCTCGGCTTGAGTTTGAAAATTTTGATACAGCATTGAGTTTTCAGGTTTAGGGCAAGTGATTTTAATCAAAACAAATTAATTCATTCTGTTAGTGGATAGCTAGGGTTTAGCCCATTCTGACCCTGAACGAAAAAGCGGATAGCGTAGCGTAAAGCTTGCGGCATAGCAATTAGAGACGCTACGCGCAGCGTCTTGTAGAGAGCGTCGCGTCTTGATTCTGACTTCTGAATTCTTCTTCAACTAAATTTTTGAGTGAATTAATTCCTTATAAAGTCAAAGTCTTACGTTGCTTTAAATTAGTCAGAATAATCGCTAAACAATTACATGAAGTTTGATATGAAAAATAGCCTATAATATTACTGAAATACTCATCATAAATCTGATTGAAGTAAGTGATAGTAGAGAATGCAAAACCTTCCGACCAAGGATTGTATTACTGAATTAAATAGGATATTCATAAAGGATTTAAAACATTTATTCACACAAATCAATAAGATACAAAAGGTAAATAATCTCGTATGATTTCGGTGTAAGTCTTTTGATAAATCTACTGCTTTTACGTTCTATTACGCAAGTTTAATTTTCATTCTTGAATAAAAATTTACTATTTTCTAACGTTTGTAAAGTTAAGATCAAATTATTGGAATAATTGATCTACTCCTTATGGCAGTTGCGGTGGTAAGCGCTATCTGATCAATCTTTAGCTTGAGCAAGACAAACTTAGTAGGTTGATTCATGTTGTGTATTGAAGAATTGATCAAGTTAGATTTGTTTGAACAGCTTTCTACAGTTTTCTAAAGAGCAATTACAGTGGATTTGCGATCGCGCTCAAACGGATGAATTAAGCACCAGATAAGTATTGAATAACACATAAGAGAGAACCGGAATACGGCTTATTTAGCCTAGTCAAAGGTAATGAATTTTACCCGCTAGACAGAAAGAGTTGAAATTCCTATTGGGCAACATGAAGCCCCATCATTTTTTAGTGAAATTCCAGTACTTACCGATGGTTTCTGTGACAGCGCAGGCATTGGCAAATTGTCAATTCTATGAAGTTAAGCAGATATTACATAGTCAAAGTTAAGGATGCGTAGTTTAGCCATGTAGGCATCGCTCTCTTATGTGAGGGGTAGGCGATCGCGGTCGATCTCAAAATTTGCGAAATCACTGCTGATGTGGGTCATTGGAGTGGGGAGTTGGCGGGAAATCTGGCGCGAAGATTTGGTTTGGCAGATCCTTTTGGTATAAAAGCATCTGCTGAGGGAAGACTTAAAACAAGACCCTGTACTAATGGGATTCAAATTACAAATTATCGAGGATGAAAGTATTACCCCACAATACCTTTACGATTTTGACACTTCATATACTGACTGTAGTTCTGCAACGGCTAAATACAAAAGCTGAACCTATCAAAACATTTAGATTCTCTATGTAGCCAAATTTATGGACAAAACCATGATTATTCACAGCTTCCCCGCACCACAGAAAAGCTTAAAACGCACTTAATATAAGCATTTTTAAGCATTTTTCCAAAATTTCTAATTTTAATAAGGACAAATTAAAACTCCTTTGACACAATAGGACAGAAACAGAGAGGTATCTAATATTCTCATCTCTCTGTATATATGATTAGGCAACTAGACTGGTATAAAAAAACTAAGCCACTTACCCAAAATACGATGAACCCCAACAACCCTTTGCAGATAATGCAAACAAGTTTCCATACGGCTTTAGGTGCTGTTAGTGAATTTACGACCCTACTTCAGGAGCCCCAAAAACTCACGAATTACTTTACCTGGATGCAACAAAAGCCAGATCAATTGTTCCAAGATTTAGCAGTAAAAGGCAAAAATATGGAACAAGATATGAATAGTTTTTTCAAAAATTACTTTTGCGGAGGTGGTGACAAATCACCATATCCCAAATATATAGAACGAGCAGATGGACAGGCTTTTAACCAACCCTATGAAATCAAAGGGACAAAAATGTACGGCTTTGTCGTTGAGGGTTCAATGGCGAAGTTGCAAGAGGTGTGTGATAAATATCTCAACGATCCCAATAACGGAGAGATTGAATATCGGCCAGCCATGAACTATCTCGTCCTGACGTTCAACAAGATAGATTCTTTAAGTTCCATCTATCCTCCCGACTATGACAAAGGAACTGTGCATGAAGAAGAAGCCATCTTTTGGATGTTAACAGTGGTAGGTAAAAGAGTCGGGCCTTTATTTATAGCCGAACGCCTAGCTTGGTTTATGCCTTACGTGTACGTGAATAATTCTCCCATCCTAGTTTCAGGTAGAGAAGTCTATGGCTTCTTTAAAGAACTTGGCCTATTTCACATCCCTGAATTAAATCAAGAACCGGATTTATTCACTGTAGACACCTTAGTATTTAAAGAATTTTCTCCTACAAGCCAATCTATAGATGCTCGCCTGCTGGAAGTTCAACGCGTCAATACAGGAGAGGAACATCAAGCCATCAAGACATGGGACACCTTTGAGGAAGCAGCAAGAGCGATCGCTAGTTTATTATTTGACAATAACGAAATTGTGATTCCTGGCTTACAGTTACCCTTCAATCTCCTCGAATATCTCCTAGAAAAAATCGTCCCTCTCGTTACCCTCAAACAAATCCGCGACGTAGAAAACAGCAAAAAAGCCTGCTATCAAGCACTGATTGAATCCCCCATGCAGCTACAAACCTTCTATGGCGGAAAACTCTTTGGCGATCAATTTCAACTAAAAATCAATAATTTCGCTAGCCAACCAATCGTCCAAGACTTAGGACTACACAAAGGCTATCCCGCAGGTAGCGAATCCATAACTATCCCCGTAAAACTTGGTTTCGTACTGCACTTCGACTTCACCCTCAAAGATGGGAAAGCCGTTTGGCAAGCACCACAGAAAAATTAGCATTGGGCAAATATATAATTCCCTACTACACAAGCAAAGTCCATCTAATGCAAAATCAAGGGTTTACTAACCTGCGAAGGTAGGTTTTGCCTGTGTAGCCAAGCCAGTGCGTTGGGCGGCTTTGCCGACTTGTTCGTTCTTAGCGTTCCCGCAGGGTAGCACCTGGCGTGCGACTTCTAGTCGCCCAAACTTTCTCAACTCGCGCCTATCACGAAAAACAAATATGTCTGAAACCTTTAAGCCCAAAAAAATCGCTATTTTAGGCGGTGGAATATCATCCCTAGCCACTGCTTATGAATTAACCAGTCAACCAGGGTGGGATAGTCTCTACGATATTACTATTTATCAAACAGGTTGGCGTTTGGGTGGTAAATGTGCAACTGGACGCAACATCAAACCCCATACACCCAATTCTGAACCAGACTATCGCATCGAAGAACACGGACTGCACATTTTTTTTGGATTCTACGAAAATGCTTTTCGTCTACTCAAACAATGCTACGACGAATTAGGTGGTAATGGGCCTTTCAGCACCATAGAAGACGCATTCAAACCTCACAGTCTCATCGTCTTAGAAGAATACATCAATAAAAATTGGAAAACTCTGCCTTTTGATTTTCCTACCAATTCTCTAGTTCCTTGGGAAGGTGGCGGCATTTCTTCCCTTTGGGAACATATCTGCACAACCATTGAATTCGTCATTCAGACTTACGGAGTAATTGATGATTATAGTCAGTCAAAGTCTACCAAAAGTTCTCCAACATCTCTTGCCAAACAAATAGCATTAGGCAAAGAGGTAATGGAATGTTTATCAGATAGTAGTCTCTTACAATTTCCTAACCAGTTGATTCAGTTATTTCTCCAACAGCCCATGTTTTGGGGAGCATGGTTGGACAATATCAACCAATTTATTGGTAATATCCTTCAAAACCTAGATTTTACTTCTGAAAAAGTATTCTTAAATCTTGCCTACAACCTAGCTAAATCACTGCCCAAAAATACCAAAACTCACAGACGCGAACATCATCAGTTAATTCTTAAGCTCATAGACCGCTTTAAAGAACAGTTAATCTGTCAGATAGAATCTAAGATTGGGCAAAACCCTGATATGTTTTGGCGTTTAACACTCATCGATTTAGCATTAGCAAACATCCGGGGTTTGTTTGTGGATGAGATAATTCATTTTCGTTCCCTAGATAGTTTAGATGAGTACAACTACAGAGACTGGCTACTAAAACACGGGGCTAGAGAATCAAGCGTTAAATCAGCATTTATTCGCGTCTTATACGATTTAGTGTATGGTTTTCCAGAAGGTAATACCGATAAACCCCAACTAGCAGCCGGAACAGCTATTCGTGTCCTCACCACTATCTTGTTCAAATACAATGGCGCAATCATGTGGAAAATGCAATCAGGGATGGCAGAGGTAGTCATCACTCCACTATATGAAGTGCTAAAGCGTCGCGGTGTAAAATTCAAGTTCTTCCATGTTGTCAAGCAGTTACATTTGGATCAAAATCAGCAATCAATTGCCAGTATAACTTTGGCTCGTCAAGTAAATTTAAAAAACCCAAAGCAAGAATATCAACCACTTATCACAGTTAAAGACATTGGTTGTTGGCCTAGTGAACCTCTTTACGATCAGATTGTCGATGAAGAAGCCCAAAAACTCCAAGATCAAGAAATTAACCTTGAGTCATATTGGACACCTTGGCAGAATGTAGACAAAATTACCCTCACAAAAGGCAATGATTTCGATATTGTGTTGTTAGGAATTTCTATAGCCGCCTTACCCTCCATTTGCAGTGAATTGCTCCATGCTAAAAAAAATCCGGCTCACCAAAAATGGAGCGAGATGTTAACACAAGTCAAAACAGTAACTACTCAAGGGGGACAAATATGGCTTAAGCCTACCTTATCGCAATTAGGATGGCAACAATCTAGCCCTGTGCTAGGAGCTTACGTTGAACCACTCGATGTCTATGCAGATATGAGCGAGTTAGTACAACGAGAAAATTGGCCTTCCGATCATTATCCTTACAATGCAGCTTATTTCACCGGTGTAATTCCAGATCCAGGGATTCCTCCCCACACAGCTTATGATTTTCCAGCTAAAGCCCAAAAAAAGGTAGAACAAGAAGCAATTAACTTCCTCAACAATCACATCGGACAGCTTTGGCCTGATGCTACTCAGCCAAAAAATCCCCAAGGTTTGAATTGGGATTTACTAATAGATTTTCAAAACCGTCAGGGAGTAGAACGCTTTAAAGCTCAATACTGGCGAGTTAACATTAACCCATCAGAACGCTATGTACTGTCTGTACCTGGAAGTAGCAAGCATCGACTCAAAACTGATGAATCTGGGTTTGATAACCTTTATCTAGCTGGCGACTGGATTAACAACGGTTACAATTCCGGTTGTGTGGAAGCTACAGTCATGTCTGCAATGCAAGCAACACGAGCTATTCTCAACCAATGCTTCCATATAAAATACACCAAAGAAATTATTGGTGAGTGGGATTCTTGGTTATAAGGGTATATTCAAATTAATCAGGAGTATTTTGACAAATTCAACATAATTTAGCATGATTGAGGTTGCTAAAACCTAGACTATTTCGTAAACCGATACATTTTTAAAGTTTGTTGTACAATGGACTTTAAAAATGTATTTATTATTCTCTGAATAATAGGATCGTTAGTTAAAACTTTGAAATGTTATTCAAATATTAGTATTACCAATGATTATATTATCAAATTATCAAATTATAGAATTAATTGATGAAGGGATAAAAACTGCTGTTTATCGAGCCAGGAGAAATCAAGATGGTCAAATAGTAGTTATTAAGCTTTTAAAAACAGAATACCCTGAGCTAAGAGATATAGCAGCCTTTAAACATGAATATGAGCTAATCAAAGATTTAGATATCCCAGGAGTTATTCAAGCTCATAGTTTAGAAAAATACAACAATGGTTTTGCTATTGTTTTAGAAAACTTTGATGGCATTTCTCTCTACAAAACTATCCAGACAGAAAAAATTGAGTTACGAAATTTTCTCAATATAGGCATTCAAATTACTCAAGCTTTAGGTGAATTACATCAAAGTTATATTATCCATAAAGATATTAAACCACAAAATATTATTGTTAATTTAGCAACCTGTCAAGTTAAAATCATTGATTTTTCTATCTCATCATTACTTTTTCAAGAGAAACCCAAACTCAGTAATCCTGGTTTGCTTGAAGGAACTCTAGCCTATATGTCTCCAGAGCAAACGGGAAGAATGAATCGGTCAGTTGATTACCGTACAGACTTTTATTCCTTGGGTGTAACTTTTTATGAAATGCTCACAGGTCAGTTACCATTCTCAGCAACCGATCCAATGGAGTTAGTTCATTGTCATATTGCTAGACAACCCATAGCAGTAGAACAATTAAATCCACAAATCCCTCAAGTAATTTCTGCAATTATTATGAAATTACTCAGCAAAACTGCTGAGGGAAGATATCAAAGTGCTTTTGGAATTAAAGCGGATTTAGAAACCTGTCTCGATCAATTAGAGCAAACTAACTCTATAACCAACTTTTCTATTGGCCAGCAGGATCATTCTAGCCAACTGCAAATTCCCGAAAAGTTGTATGGACGAGAGGCAGAAATAGATATCTTAATGAATGCTTTTGAAAAAGTTAATCAAGGAAATAAAGAATTAATATTGGTTGCAGGTTACTCAGGTATTGGTAAATCAGCATTAGTTAACGAAATTCATAAACCTGTTATCAAAAACAGAGGCTATTTTATTGCTGGTAAATTTGAGCAATTTCAGCGCAATATTCCTTATGCTTCCCTGATTCAAGCATTTCAAGAGTTAATGCAGCAATTACTGACAGAGAGTGAAGCACAATTATCTACTTGGAAAGAAAAACTTTTAGAGGCTTTAGTTCCAAATGCTCAAATTATTATTGATGTCATTCCTGAACTAGAACTGATTATTGGTCAACAACCAGAAGTTCCACAACTAGCTTCAGCAGAAGCGCAGAATCGCTTTAACTTGGTTTTTCAAAAGTTTATCAATGTGTTTGCTCAAAAAGAACATCCATTAGTTGTATTTTTAGATGATTTACAATGGGCAGATTTAGCTTCATTAAAATTAATTCAGTTATTAACTACAGATGCTGAAATTCAATATTTATTGCTCATAGGAGCTTATCGAGATAATGAAGTTGATGCTAGTCATTCTTTAATGTTAGTTTTGCAGGAAATTGAAAAAGATAGTAGCCCTGTCCAGATTATTCATTGTCAAAATCTAAAAATTACTCATGTTTGTCAATTAGTTAGTGACACTCTAAAATCTAGTTTAGAGAACTCCAAAGAATTAGCAAAATTGATTTTCAATAAAACTGCTGGCAATCCATTCTTTATCAATCAATTACTCAAGTTTATTCATCAAGAAAATTTACTTTTATTTGATTTTGTCACTGGTCAATGGCAATGGGATATTCAGCACCTTCAGACACTAGGAATTACTGAGAATGTTGTTGAATTAATGATAGGTAAAATTCAAAAACTCAAAGACACTACACAAAACATTTTAAAAATAGCTGCCTGTATTGGCAATCGATTTAATTTAAATATACTTTCTTGTGTTAACGAAAAATCTCATAATGACACAGCTTTGGAGATTTGGGAAGCATTACAAGCTGGTTTAATTCTACCTTTAAGCGATAATTATAAATTACCACATCTATTAGATTATGTTGATATTTTTGTAATTGATTATAAATTTCTTCACGATCGCGTGCAACAAGCGGCTTACGCTTTGATACCCGATGAGCAGAAAAAGGAGATTCATTTAAATATTGGTAGACTGCTATTAAAGAATATAGACGAAAGTTTACTAGAAGAAAGAATCTTCGATATTGTTAACCAATTAAATATCGGTATTGAACTGATTACCTCTCCAGAAGAAAGATATAAACTAGCTAAGTTAAATCTTATTTCTGGACAGAAAGCTAAGGATTCTGCTGCTTACGAATCTGCTGTAAAGTTTCTGAGGCAAGGTCTGAGTTTACTTGCAGTTGATTGTTGGCAAAACTATTATGAACTAACTCTTAACCTCCATGTAGAAACTGTAGAAGCAGAGTATTTAAATACAAATTTTGAGCAAGCAGAAGCATTATTTATCAGTGTTACAAACAATAGTAAAACTATTCTTGATGCTGTTAAAGTATATGAGAAGAAAATTCAGTTTTACGTTGCTCAAAATCAAATGCGAGAAGCATTAGATTTAGATTTGCAGGTGCTAGAGATGCTGGGAGTCTCTTTATCTCAAACTCCACCAGCAGAGTTAAAAGTTGAAGAATTAGTCAATCTGCCAGAAATGACTGATGCTCATAAGCTAGCTGCTATGAGGATACTAATGACAGCTATGCCTCCGGCTTATTTAGCTGATCCTGCACTTTTACCATTGATTGCTTTTACGATGGTTGATTTATGTGTGCAGTATGGCAATTCATCTTTTGCAGCTTATGCCTATGGTTTTTATGGGCTAATTTTATGTGGGCCTCTTAAGGAGATTGAATCAGGTTATAGATTTGGTAAATTATCTTTACAGATTTTAGATAAATTCAACGCTAGAGAAATAAAATCTAAAGTTTATGCACTATTTAATATTTTTGTTAGACATTGGAAAGAACATATTAAAGCAACTATAGAACCTTTACAAGATGGTGTTCAAAGTGGTTTAGATACAGGTGATATTGAGTATGTGGGTTACAATGGATTATTAGTTTGTTGGCATCCTTTTTGGGTTGGAGAAAACTTAGAAATTGTTGAACAAAGACTAGAACAATATATTAATTTAGCACACAAGATCAAGCAAGAGCATTTTACCATTTGTTTGCTGATATTAAAACAGATGGTAATCGAACTAGGTCAAGGAACTGATAATGAATCTTACTTAGAAGGTGATAGTTTTAATGAATCTGTAATGCAGAGAATGGCAGGAAATATTACAGCTATCTTTTATAGTTATCTTGCCAAAAGCATTTTGAGTTATTTCTTTAAAGATTATAGCCAGTCTGTTAAAAATGCTCAATTAGCACAACAGTATGAAGTTGCCGTTGGTGGGACTGTTTATTTATGTGAATATAAATTTTATTATTCTCTGGCAGTATTAGCCTTCTTTTTAAAGACTACTTCTCAAACAGATATAAAAGCTGATATAGAGATAGTAGAACAAAATCAAAAACAATTAAAAGAATGGGCAGATCATGCACCTGCAAATAATCAGCACAAATACGATCTAGTAGAGGCAGAAAAAGCACGATTTTTAGGCCAAGTCTTAGTAGCAATGGAACACTACGATCGCGCCATTCAAGGGGCTCATAATTTTGGATATATTCATGAAGAGGCGCTAGCTTATGAATGTGCGGCAGAATTTTATCTCAGTCTAGGAAGAAATGAATTTGCCTCCCTATACATGACAAAGGCACATTATGGTTATCGCCGTTGGGGAGCAAGTGCTAAATTTAAGGATCTGGAATCAAAATACCCAGAATTAATTGCTAAGGTTCCCACTCACTCTCAACTAGGCTTTACAAGTAATACTATTACTACTTCTACTGCTAATGAAAAGTCAAGCGGACTAGATTTTATTACAGTTATTAAAGCATCGCAAGCTTTATCAGAAGTAATTTTATTGGAAAGTTTGCTAGAAAAATTAATGACAATTGTAATTGAGAATGCTGGCGCTCAAATTGGTATATTGCTTTTAGATAAAGGAGGAAAATTATTTATTGAGGCTCAAGCAGATGTAGACCAAGATGATTTAACTGTTGGCCAATCAATACCAGTCGAAAATAGTCAGAAATTGCCTGTATCTGTAATTAATTATGTCACAAGAACAAAAAAAGATGTGGTTTTATCTGATGCCAGTATTGAAGGAAGTTTTACGATAGACCCGTACATTATTGAGCATCGTATAAAATCTCTTATGTGTACTTGTATTGTGAATCAAGGCAAACTAATTGGGTTACTTTACTTAGAAAATAATTTGACAGTGGGAGCATTTACTTCGGATAGAATACAAGTATTAAAAATACTATTTTCGCAAGCAGCTATTTCTTTAGAAAATGCCAGACTCTACGCAAATTTAGAGGAAAAAATTGAGGAAAGAACGAGAGAGCTAAATAAAAAAAATGTCCAATTAAATCAAACACTGCATGAATTAAAATTAGCTCAAGCTAAACTTATTCAGACAGAAAAAATGTCCAGTTTGGGCCAAATGATTGCTGGTATTGCTCATGAAATTAATAACCCTGTAAGCTTTATTCATGGCAATTTAGATCACATTAATAATTACACACAGGATTTACTTAGTTTAATTAATATTTATCAAAATATCTACCCTAATGTCGCACCAGAGATTGAAGAGTTTTTAGAGAATATTGATGTTGATTTTATTAAAGAAGATATACCTAAAACTTTAGCTTCGATGAAAATTGGTACGCAACGCATTCGAGAAATTGTGCTGACATTGCGTAATTTCTCTCGTTTAGATGAGGCTGATATGAAACCTGTTAACATTCATCAGGGAATTGAGAGTACGTTACTCATTTTACAAAGCCGTCTTCAAGCCAAACCAGGTAAGCCTGCAATTGAGATTATCAAAAATTATAGTGAGTTGCCAAACGTGGAATGTTATGCTGGGCAACTCAATCAGGTATTTATGAATATTCTGAATAATGCGATTGATGCTTTAGAAAGGTCAAATCAGGAAACAACAGCAGAGGAAATTAAGAGTGATTGTAGTGCGATCGCTATTCGTACCCAACTAATCAATCCTGATTTAGTGGCTATTTTCATTAGGGATAATGGGGTTGGTATGAGTAATAGTGTCAGACAAAAAATATTTGATCCTTTTTTCACTACTAAACCTGTAGGACAAGGTACTGGTTTAGGATTATCAATCACTTACCAAATCGTAGTAGACAAACATCACGGGACAATAGAGTGCATTTCTGCACCTGGACAGGGTGCAGAGTTTATTATTCAAATTCCCTGTCGGCAAAAGCGGTAATTTAGCATCAGATATGTCATCAAAAAATGCACCAATATATAAATCCCTTCCAGACGAACACACATTGTTTAATTAAGGTGACTAACTTAGTCACACTCTCTAATATGAGCTTTAACTAATGGGTTCGTTGATCAAAGCCAAATATTCATCACGGAAATAACGTAAGGTACTAAATACCGGATTGGGTGCAGACTGCCCAAGACCACACAAACTAGTATGCTTCACCATGTCGCATAGTTCTTCCAACAATTCTAAGTCAGCAAGAGATGCTTTACCTTCACTCATCTTTGTTAACAACCGATACAACTGCACCGTTCCTACCCGACAGGGAATGCACTTACCACACGATTCATCCATACAAAATTCCATGAAAAAGCGGGCGACATCCACCATATTGGTAGTTTCATCCATAACAATCATGCCGCCGGAACCCATCATCGAACCCAATTGAGTGAGTGATTCATAATCTACCGGACTATCAAAAGCTGTGGCTGGGATACATCCCCCGGAAGGGCCGCCAGTTTGTACTGCTTTTACCACACCGCCATCTGGTACACCACCGCCCATTGTTTCCACAATCTGCTTTAATGAAGTTCCCATCGGTACTTCTATCAAACCTGTGTTACGGATTTTGCCTGCCAAGGCAAAAACCTTTGTGCCTTTACTCTTTTCGGTGCCAATGCTGGCAAACCAGTCAGCACCATTGCGAATAATGGGTGCAATATTGGCGTAGGTTTCAACGTTATTAATTAAAGTCGGATGACCCCATAAACCAGACTCAGCAGGGTAGGGCGGACGGGGATGAGGAGTGCCGCGTTTACCTTCAATAGAAGCCATTAAAGCAGTTTCTTCACCACAAACATAAGCCCCTGCACCGATACGAATATCAATCTTAAAATCAAATCGAGAGTTGAAAATTTGAGTGCCTAAGATGCCAAGGCGTTGGGCTTGACGAATGGCAGTTTGCAGACGATTGATAGCGATAGGATATTCTGCCCGAATGTAGATGTAGCCTTGATTTGCGCCTACAGAATATGCTGCGATCGCCATTCCTTCCAAAACGCGATGAGGATCGCTTTCTAAGACGCTGCGATCCATAAATGCCCCTGGATCTCCCTCATCAGCGTTACAAATTACGAATTTGCGATCGCTTTGTTCGCTACTTTTTGCTTTCGCAACAGTTGCCCATTTTAAACCTGTAGGATAACCAGCACCACCACGTCCCCTTAAACCACTGCGGGTAATCGCATCTACTACTTCGTTGGGTGTCATCTCCCGTAAGACATGGTAAAGCGCTTGATAACCTTTGGTAGCAATATAAGATTGAATGCGTTCTGGGTCGATTTCGCCACTGTTTTCTAAAACAATCGGCATCTGAGCAGTAAAAAATGGATGAGTTAAATCACCTTGTTGAACTGTTGTTTCTCCTCCATTGAGAGCAGTGATAATTGAGGAGGCATCACTAGGTGTAACTTTCTCATAAAGCTTACCTAGACTTTCTGGTTCGGTGTTTTTCCTAACCTGTACTAATGGGCCTTTACAGCACAAACGCATACAACCAACGCCACGAACTTCTACTGTTTCTGCCAAATTTTCTGCTGTAACAGCCTCTTCCAAACGCTGTTTGACGGCTTGTGAATTGGCAGATAGACAACCAGCTGCAACACAACAGCGAATTTGCACAGGTTTCTCTAAAGCACGTTCTTTTTCGGAAATTTCAATTAATTCAGGTAGATCCATCTTGCAACCATCCTTTGATGCGCTCAAGGACTGATTCAGCAGTTTGATTGCCTAAAACAGTGCCATCAAAAACTACAGCAGGCGCAATTCCACAAGCACCCAGACATCTTGCTGTTAACAGTGAAATTTGACCATCTGCGGAGGTTTCACCAGCGTGAATGTGAGTAGACTTTTCTACTTTTGCCAGGATAGCTGGAGCGCCTTTGACGTAACAAGCTGTACCCATACACACCACACAGGTATGCACGCCACTAGGTGCAAGTGAAAACAAATGGTAGAACGTGGCAACACCATAAACTCGACTAGGTGGCAGTTTGAGACTATGAGCAATGTAAATTAATATATCGTTTTCTAAATAGCCAAAAAGTTCCTGCGCTTTATGCAATATTTCAATGAGTGCATCCTGTTCATACTGGTAGCGTTTGATAGTTGCTTCCAGCATTTTAAAGCGCTTATCACCATGAGTTATAGAAGATATTTTTGTTGTGTTGTTACTTTTAACACCAGATATTGAATTCATCCTTTGAGCCTCTCCTCTCTTCAGGATATTACGAGTCTCACAGTTTTGATGATAAGAAAACAACTTGAGGAACTTGTGAGGAGAGGAAGTAAATTTTTGGCTTTGCTGGATAAGGATATGATTTAACCAGGCTCCAGGCGCAGAGATCCAGAGAAAAGACTTATGATTTCGGAAATAATGCCTAATTTTCGCCGCGTTATCAACGCTATAAGTTTATATCCTCACAACTTCCACAGATTTTTAGCTTAACCTCAATATATAGACAAAACAGGGTTTAAATGCCGAGGCAGAAGAAATCCTAATCTTCCGCCTCTTACTTTCTGCCACGCCACCTGCTACAACAGATAGAACGTAGTCAGTGGTTCCTCTACTTTTATTGTTGAGGTGTGATGACTATGCAAAAACGACTTGGCATTCTTACCAGTGGTGGCGACTGTCCCGGACTTAATGCTGTGATTCGGGCAGTTGTTAGTCACGCCACCCTCACCTATAACTGGCAGGTAGTGGGTATCCCTTATGCAACTAGAGGGCTTTTAGAGAGAAAGGCAATTCCTCTGAGGATACATGGTCTAGACCTACGTGGGATTGACCCCTTGTTGAATATGGGGGGTACAATTCTGGGTAGTATCAACAAAGGCGATACTCTAGCTCATATTGACGAGATTGTTGCAGGCTATCATGCTTTAGAACTAGATGCCTTAATTGGTATTGGTGGAGATGGCAGTTTAGCAATTCTCAACCAACTACAAAGCCAGGGAAACTGGCAGTTTATCGCCATTCCGAAAACAATTGATAATGATGTCGGCAAGACAGAAAGAGTAGTTGGGTTTGATACGGCAGTTAATACGATTGTTGATGCTCTAAATCGTTTGACATTTACAGCGGCCAGTCACGATCGCGTCATGATTGTTGAAGTTATGGGACGCAAAGCAGGTCACTTAGCACTACACTCCGGTATTGCAGGTGGTGCAGATGTGATTTTGATTCCCGAAATTCCCTACACAATTAGAGGTGTGTGCGAACATTTAGCAGAATTACGCGATCGCTGGGAACGTAGATTTGCAATTGTCGTTGTGGCAGAAGGCGCTCAAATAGCAGCCGATTCATCTAGCCCTCCATCCTGCGAAAAGCCATCCTGTGGTATGGGTCAATATATTGCCGATGAACTTCGCTGTTGCAGTAACCATCAAATTGACATTCGGGTTTCCGTTTTAGGACACATCCAGCGAGGTGGTATTCCCTCAGCTTTAGACCGTTTGGTGGCAACCGCTTTTGGCAAAGCTGCGGTAGATTTATTAGCTGATGGGCAATCTGCACAGATGGTAGCCTGGCAAAATGGACAAGTTGTAGCAGTTCCTTTAGAAGCAGTCTTGGCTTGTAGTCCATGTTTTGTAGATGCCAATAATTTCTTAGTGGAAACTGCGCAATCGCTTAGTACTTACATTGGCGACATTACTCCAGCGATCGTCAAGACAAAATTTAATGAGACTTTGTAAAAATCCAGTTCAAAATTGCCTGAAGCTGAAAATTAGCGAGGGTTTTGCATTGAGAGAACTAGCCTTTTCATCATTAATAGAATAATCTATGTAGAGTCTTTAAAACTGTAGTCTACATTTCGATACTTTTATAAAAGTCGTTTAGTTTATAGATGGATAACTGGATTCCAATTAAGCATCTTACAAATGTCATCAACTAATTCTTGGGGTAGACAAGGCTTAGTAATTACCCCTGCTACTCCTAAATTTCTCAACTGCTGTTGTTCGCTAGGTTGAGCTTTAGCCGTCAGCATAATAGTAGGAATGTCACAGGTTGCAGCAGTTGCCTGTAGCTGCTTAAAAGTAGTCGGCCCATCTATCTCAGGCATCATTACATCTAGTAAAATGGCATCAGGATGCTCAGATGCTGCAATTTTTATTCCCTCGCTACCTGAAGATGCTGTTAGTATATCCCAACCAGCCAATGATTCTAACGAGATTTGAATAATTTCCCGCACACTATCTTCATCCTCAATTATCAATAGCCGCTTTTTCATATTTGTTACCCCTTGTTTTTCTACAGATACTTTTATCAATCAAACACTAGTATTGATTAGCAAATTTTCTTTTGATTGTGGCTGTAAGTAATAAGCTTAGAAAATTCGTCTAATATCCTAATAATAAGATGTTAACCAATAATTGTGAAGATTCTGTGAGGGGATAAAAACTTAAATAAATTTAATATAACTAGCAATAAAAATATCTCACAACCCAATATTCTTTCTATGTTGCTAATTAGTAGCTATAGGTTGAGCAAGATAATAATTTCTTAATAAGAATGAATTAATCAAGAAAAATCTAATAGTAAAACAGGAATTCTGTTGGATATTTATCACGGGATTCTGGGGCAGTACTACAGCCGCGTCTGATTTAACAAGACAGCCTTTAAGAAGATGATAATCATTTTCAATAACTATTTTTCCAGATAATACATTGGTTTTGCGAAAGGATTACACTTCTTCACAAAATCCTCACAAACTTTCTATAAATTAGTACAAGGAAATAGAATCAAGGTAGTTTTTAGAGTTAATTTTTATTAGAAATACTAGCCCATACTGTTGTGATTACTCTCAAATAAGCATCTAGATGAGATATGAATAAAGAAAAAAATAATACACGACTAAAACCTACAACGCTTGCCAAATGCCCAACTGGTATTCAAGGTTTAGATGAAATTACTTATGGAGGGTTGCCGCAAGGAAGACCAGTACTACTTTGTGGTAGAGCAGGTTGTGGCAAAACACTGATGGCAATGGAATTTTTGGTACGGGGTGCTACCCTATTTGATGAACCAGGAGTATTTATGGCCTTTGAAGAAACGTCTGAAGAGTTAATCCAAAACGTTGCTTCTTTGGGGTGGGATGTAGCAGAATTAATCAAAGAAAAAAAAATAGTAATTGACCACGTTCAAGTTGAGCGCAGTCAGATTCAAGAAACAGGCGAATATGACCTAGAAGCATTATTTATTAGATTAGGCTATGAAATTGATGCGATCGCAGCTAAAAGAGTAGTCATCGACACACTAGAAGTATTATTTGGTGGTTTAAATAACGCTGCGATCGTGCGAGCCGAATTGCGGCGATTATTTCTGTGGCTTAAAACCAAAGGTGTCACAGCTATTATTACCAGTGAAAGTGGAGAGAATAGCCTCACACGACATGGTTTAGAAGAATATGTTTCAGATTGTGTCATCCGCGTAGAACAGCGTGTCAGTAATGAACTTTCAACCCGATGGTTACAAATTATTAAGTATCGTGGTTCTAGACACGGCTCAAACGAGTATCCATTTTTGATTAAGGAAGATGGTATTTCCGTTCTCCCAATTACCTCTGTCGGCTTAGATTATCCAGTCACAACCCAATGGATACCTAGTGGTATCAAACGCCTCGATACCATGTTAGGAGGACAAGGTTTTTTTCGTGGTAGCAGTATCTTAATTTCCGGTACTGTGGGAACTGGTAAAAGTTCATTTTGCGCTCATTTTGCTGATGCTACTTGTAAAAGAGGAGAAAAATGTCTTTATTTCGCCTTTGAAGAATCTCCCCAACAGATTATTCGCAATATGCGTTCTATTGGTATCAATTTAGAGACTGCGGTTAATAAAAAATTACTCAAATTCCAAGCCTTACGCCCAACATTTTATGGTTTAGAAATGCACCTTGTGAATATGCTGAGTACAGTTAATGACTTTCAACCTAATGCAGTCATTCTCGACCCCATATCTAACTTAACTTATGGTAGTAGCAATATTCAGATGAAATCTTTTATGATGCGCTTGATTGATTATTTGAAAACAAAAAATATCACAACAATTTTTACAAATTTAAATGAAGCTAATAGTGCTTTTGTAGAATATACAGAGATAGGGATTTCTTCATTAGCAGATACTTGGATACTGCTGCGAACTGTAGAGAGTAATGGTGAGCGCAACCGTTTAATTCATGTACTTAAATCTCGCGGTATGTCACACTCTAATCAAGTGCGAGAATTTATTTTAACTACTGAAGGGCTACAGTTATTAGATGTGTATTTAGGGACGGAAGGTGTACTAACAGGTACAGCAAGAATTATACAAGAAGCTAAAGACAAATCTGCTGCTATGGCCCGCCAACAAAAAATTGAGCAAAAACAGCGTGAGATTGAACGTAAACGTTTACTGACAGAAGCACAAGTCAAAGCTATACAAGCTCAATTTGAAATTGAAAAGAAAGAAATTGAAAGGTTAATTTCTCTCGAAAAGACACAAGAACAAGTTTTATTAGAGGAACAAAAACAAAGATTACATTTGCGCCAAGCTGACACATGAATAGAGATTTTTATCACGGTTAAATATATGAATACCCTATCTCAATCTAGCCATACAGGAGAAGAAAGTTGGGAGTTACGGCTATATGTAGCTGGACAAACTCCTAAGTCTTTAAAAGCATTTGCCAATCTGAAAAAAATTTGTGAAGAATACCTGGAAGGGAAATATTTTATTGAAGTAATTGACCTTATGCAAAATCCCCAATTAGCTAAGGGGGATCAAATATTAGCTATTCCAACTTTAGTGAGAAAATTACCTGAGCCTGTCAAGCAAATAATTGGAGACTTATCCAATACTGAAAAAGTCTTAGTAGGGCTAGATTTACGTCAATTAAATATCAACGAAGGATAGCCATGAATAATTCAAATCAAACTAACGATAGTTCACATGAACTAATTATAGAATCTACAGAAGATTTTGAAAAAGCGCTAGCAAATACAGACATACAAAAATATGTTTTACGTTTGTATGTAGCTGGCAATACCCTTAGATCAATGCGTGCTATTCAAATGCTGAAAAGAATTTGTGAAAAATATTTAAAAGGACGCTATGAAATGGAAATTGTTGATATATACCAACAACCTGAGATTTTGGAAAAAGACCATATATTTGCTGTGCCTACTTTAATCAAAGAGCTTCCGCCACCTTTACAACAGTTGATTGGCGATTTAACAAATGTTGATAAGGTGATTGTTGCTTTAGATATTTCTTGAAAAAATCCTGAGATTCAAAGATAGCTCAAAATTATTTTTAACTGAACAACTATACTTTTTAAGTATTTCTCTATTGCTAAAGCTATAGGTAGGAAATACACGGGAAAGTTATTTTTATCTATCAACGAGTTGAGGGTATTGTACCATCAATTACGAACTACGAATTAGTAATTAGTCGGTGAATAGGTGATTGTAGTGAAAACACGCCAAGAACTTGAACTAGAAAATATAGCTCTACGTAATCAAGTACAAGTATTAGAAGAGACTTTTAGAGCTATCAGAATGGGTGAGGTAGATGCTTTAATTGTATTTAGCGCTCAAGAAGAACGAATTTTTACTTTGCAAGATGCTGATTATCCTTACCGTGCTTTTTTGCAAGAGATGCATGAAGGCGCTGTGACAATAGACGATCGCGGAACAATTCTTTACTGTAATCACCCGTTAGCGGTAATGCTTAAAAAGCCACTAGAGAAAGTAATCGGCTCTAACTTTGAGGATTACATAGCGCCACAAGAAAAACAGGTATTTCAAGGATTATTTCGCCAAGCAAAGCAGGAATTTTGTCGAGGAGAAGTTTACTTAATTGCTGAGGATGAAACTCAAATACCTGTTTATTTGTCTTTTAAGCCATTGCAAATAGATGACGTAGCCGTTACTTGCATAGTAGTAACCGACTTAACCGAACAAAAACGTAATGCGGAAATTGTGGCGGCTGAAAGACTAGCAAATTCTATTCTGGAACAAGCAGGCGAAGCAATTATTGTATGCGATCGCAGTTGGCAAATTATTCGCGCCAATCAAGTAGCACAGAAATTGTGTGGTAATAATCCATTATTTCAACAATTTGATTTGTCGTTTCCACTGCAATGTAGTTATTGTAATGGCTATCAAAATATAGAAAAATGTTTATTTATTGATAAATCAGCAAATTGCCAGCAAAAGCAAGAAGTATTTTCACTATCTAGCTTGCTACAAGATCAATGTTTCCAAGGAGTAGAAGTATTATTAACCCGCCAAGATGGTAGCAAATTCAATTTATTGCTGAGTGCTACTCCATTATTAAATTTAGACAACCAAATTATTGGTAGTGTAGTGACTCTGACGAATATCACAGAGCGCAAGCAAGCAGAAGAAAGAATATCACAGATGATAATCCGTGAACAAGCTGCTTGTGCAGAAGCAGAAGCAAACAAAAATCGTTTATTTAATATATTAGAGAGTATTAGTGATGCTTTTGTGGCAATTGATACTAATTGGTGCTATACATACGTTAATCAAAAAGCAGCAGAAATTGTCGGGAAGAAAGCAAAGGATTTAATTGGTAAAAATATTTGGCAAGAATCTCCCGATTTACTTAGTCATAATTCTTATAATGATTATTTACAAGCTTTAAATGAACAAAGTTTTCTTCAAGTAGAAAAATTTTATCCATCAACCCAACGCTGGTTTGAAAAACGCATTTATCCTTCTTTGGAAGGTATATCAATTTTTTTAAAAGAAATAACTAAGCAAAAGCAAGCCGAGATTGCTTTGCAGGAAAGTGAAGAACATTTAAGATTAGCTTTAGAAGCAGCTCAAATGGGAACTTGGGATTGGAATATTTTTACTAATCATCTCAAATGGTCAAGTCGTCAAGAGCAATTATTTGGTATGGCCCCAGGTACGTTTGCAAGTAACTACGAAGCTTTTCTCGCCTGTCTCCACCCTGATGATAGAGAAGCAGTGAACCAGGAAGTAATTGCTGCTAAAGACAATAAATCTGAGTATTATGTGGAATACAGAGTTATTTGTTCTGATGGTAGCATTCACTGGATTGCGGCTAAAGGAACATGTATCTATGACGACGAAGGTACAGCAATACGGATGCTTGGTATTTGTTTGGATATTACCCAACGCAAGCAAGCAGAAGCAGCTTTGCAGCAATCAAAAGCAGAATTAGAAATTAAAGTTGCAGAGCGAACTGCTGAATTATCTCAAGCAAATACACACTTGCATAGATTAATCAATATTCTGACAGCAACTATTAACCAACAAACAAAAATTGAAGCTCAACTGCGTGAAGCAGACCGCCGTTGGCGTAGCTTATTAGAAAATGTGCAGTTGTTAGTTATTGGACTGGATAAGACAGGGAAAGTTGAATACGTTAATCCTTTCTTTTTAGAATTGAGTGGGTATACCCAAGAAGAAATTTTAGGTAAAGAGTGGATTGCCAATTTTATACCGCAATATCAGCAAGATAATATCCAAAATATTTTTGTAGAAACGTTAGAGCAAGAATTACATTCTCACTACCAGAACAAAATTATTACTAAATCTAGAGAAGAACGCGTAATTGCCTGGAACAATACAAGACTACAAGATTCACAAGGTGCAATAGTAGGTACTATGAGTATTGGTGAAGACATCACCCAACGTTATACTTTAGAAAAAATAAAGAATGAGTTTATCTCAGTTGTTAGTCACGAATTACGTACACCCATGACTTCAATCCAAGGAGGTTTAAGCTTATTGAAAACTGGTTTGGTAAAACTTGATTCTGACCAGGGTAAACGCATCATTAAAATTGTTTCAGAAAGCTCTGAACGTTTAGTCAGGCTATTAAATGAAATTTTAGATTTAGAAAGATTACAATCTGGAAAAATTACTTTAAATAAAAAACAAGTTAATGCTGCTGACTTATTAATAGAAGCTACAGAATTAATGCAAATAATGGCTAACAATGCCGGAATAAATCTGTTAGCCTTACCTCAAAATATTAACTTAACAGTTGACAAAGATCGCATTATTCAGGTACTAACTAATTTGCTGAGTAACGCGATTAAGTTTTCACCTCAAGGGTCTACTGTATCAATAGCAGTAGAAGAAATTAAAGGAAAAGATGGCCAAACGTCAAATGTGTTATTGAAGGTACAAGACCAAGGTAGAGGCATTCCTGCTAACAAGTTAGAATCTATTTTTGAGCGGTTTCATCAAGTGGATACTTCTGATTCTCGCAAGCAAGGTGGAACAGGTTTAGGTCTAGCTATTTGTCGCAATATAGTAGAGCAACACAACGGGCAAATTTGGGTTGAAAGTAAAATAGGATCAGGTAGTATTTTTTACTTAAAGCTACCTTTGTAAATTAAGCATAGCGACTTACCTAATATTTGCAGTATTTTTCTGTAAATTATTTAGCTATACCCTCACAAGTTCCTCAAATAATCTTTCTATAACCATAAGTATGAGACGACTATAACCCTCGTGATTAGCTTGATAAAAGGAAATTTTCCATGCCAGAAGCACTAGTTAATCAAAAAACTACTCATCAACTTTCTCAAGACAAAGACTTGGTATTACCTTTAAGCGAAGTTGGAATTGCTGATATACCCCTAGTGGGTGGCAAAAACGCTTCTTTGGGAGAAATGATTCAACAGCTTGTACCCAAAGGCATTAAAGTTCCCACAGGATTCGCCACTACAGCTTACGCTTATCGCTACTTTATCTCTTGTGCTGGTTTGGAACCAAAATTGCAGCAATTGTTTGCCAATTTAAATGTAGAAGATGTGAACAATCTCCATTTTATTGGTCAGCAAGCACGGTCTTTAATACTGCAAACTCCATTTCCACTAGAATTGCAACAAGCAATTACCCAAGCTTATCAAGACCTTGAAAAACAATATGGCACAAACACTGATGTCGCAGTCCGTTCTAGTGCCACAGCAGAAGACTTACCTGATGCTAGCTTTGCCGGACAGCAAGAAACATACCTTAATGTCCACGGGTTACAAGCTATTCTAGAAGCCTGTCAC
The DNA here is from genome assembly GCF_014698055.1 of Nostoc sp. FACHB-133. NCBI lineage: Bacteria > Bacillati > Cyanobacteriota > Cyanophyceae > Nostocales > Nostocaceae > Nostoc > Nostoc sp. FACHB-133. Next base: position 191,581 of record NZ_JACJSH010000002.1, on the reverse strand, counting down.
AAGTGCTTTGCTTCGATATATACTGACCGTGCTATTTCTTACCGGGAACTCAAAGGTTTTGACCACTTTAGCATAGCCCTTTCAGTAGGCGTACAAAAAATGGTGCGTTCTGACCTAGCAACATCTGGTGTGATGTTCTCAATTGATACTGAGACAGGTTTTCAAGATGTAGCACTAATTACTGCTGCTTATGGTTTGGGAGAAAATGTAGTACAGGGAGCGGTCAATTCAGACGAGTACTTGGTATTTAAACCTACACTTAAGCAGGGATATAGCCCAATTTTAGAAAAACGCCTGGGTACAAAAGAAATCAAGATGGTCTACGATGTCGGCGGATCGAAATTGACCAAAAATATCAGTGTTGTTGCCAGCGATCGCTTAAAATATGCCCTTAGTGATGAAGAAATTTTACAACTAGCCCAAGCTTGCTGTCTGATTGAAGAACATTACTCAAAAGTTCGTGGTGTCTACACACCAATGGATATTGAGTGGGCCAAAGACGGGATTACCAATGAACTTTTTATCGTGCAGGCGCGTCCCGAAACAGTACAATCTCAGAAATCAAAAAATGTTCTCCGCACTTATCAATTACAACAAAAAGGTGAAGTGTTGAGTACAGGGCGGAGTGTGGGTGAAATGATTGGTCAAGGTAAAGCCAGAGTTATTCTGGATGTGCAGCAAATTGACCAGTTTCAGCCTGGAGAAGTGCTAGTCACAAATCGCACCGATCCTGACTGGGAACCAATCATGAAACGTGCTAGTGCAATTATCACTAATCAAGGTGGGCGTACTTGCCATAGTGCAATTATTGCTAGAGAAATAGGTATTCCGGCAATAGTTGGTTGTGGTAATGCCAGCACCGTTTTGAAAACAGGACAAGAAATTACCGTTTCTTGTGCAGAAGGTGAAACTGGCAAAGTTTACCAAGGTTTATTGCCTTATGAAGTGAAAGAATTAGCATTGGAAAATTTGCCCCACACTCGTACCAAAATTATGATGAATGTGGGTAATCCAGAAGAAGCATTGAGTTATGCCGCTATCCCTAATGATGGAGTGGGATTAGCACGGATGGAATTTATTATTGCTAATCATATTAAAACGCATCCACTGGCGTTAATTCACTTTGATAAATTAGAAGATGAGTTTGCAAAATCTCAGATTGCTGAGTTAACTGCCCAATACAAAGATAAAGCGGCATACTTTATCGATAAACTAACTCAAGGTATTGGCACGATCGCAGCTGCTTTTTATCCCAAACCTGTGATTGTGCGCCTGTCAGACTTCAAGAGTAACGAATATGCTAACCTTTTGGGTGGCAAGCAGTTTGAACCCCAAGAAGAAAACCCGATGTTGGGGTGGCGTGGTGCTTCTCGCTACTACGATGAACGCTATCGTGAAGGCTTCGCTTTAGAATGTCTAGCGATGAAAAATGTGCGCGATCGCATGGGTTTAACTAATGTAATTTTAATGGTGCCATTTTGTCGGACTCCCAAAGAAGGTCGGCGTGTGCTATCAGAGATGGCCAAGCATGGTTTGGTGCAGGGAGAAAACAGTTTACAAGTTTATGTGATGTGCGAGTTACCTAGTAATGTGCAATTAGCGGATGAGTTTTGTGAAATCTTTGATGGTTTCTCAATTGGCTCGAATGACTTGACACAATTGACATTAGGAGTAGATAGAGATTCGGAATTAGTAGCGCATTTATTTGACGAACGGAATGAAGCGGTGAAGCTGATGATTGCCAAAGCCATAGCCACAGTTCAAAAGCACGGACGTAAAATTGGTATTTGCGGTCAAGCACCGAGCGACTATCCAGAATTTGCCCAATTTCTGGTTCAGCAAGGTATTGATTCTATCAGTCTTAACCCTGACTCCGTATTGAAAAATCTTTTAGAAATAGCAAGTGCGGAAGAAGGTAATTGAAAAAGAGGCAGGGGGCAGGGGGAAATGAGCCTCTTCCTCTTGCCGTGAAGCAGAACGGAATATGGGTCTAAATCCAATACAGTTCAGTTAAGCAATTTTTTCCTTCTCTTTCTTCTCTCTGCGTCCTCTGCGCCTTGGCGGTTCGTTAAAAAATTGACTTGGATATTCATAGTGTTCAAACTTTTAACCGAAGTAATAGGAAGTGTCGTGAATTGTTGCCCATTCAGGTTTATAAGTGGCAAGAGAGCGCATATATTGGGCACGTTCAAAAGCGCTGGGATTTGGACAATGCTTTTGACTCATACTCCCCTGCATTTGTTGGACTGATTCATATTCATGTTTTTGCATCCATTCGCGCATTTCCTGTTCGATGACTCTAATGTGGTTGATCCCATTTCGTAGCAGTACCGAGCAAAGCATCGTAATCTTGGCACCAGCCATGAGCATTTTTAGCGCATCATCACCCCTGTGAATACCACTTGTTGCTGCCAAATCAGCATGAATACGACCATAGAGAATGGCAATCCATCGCAGAGGTAATCGCATTGATTGCGGTGTACTTAACAGTACATTGGGTTCAACATCAAGGAGATTGAGATTAATATCCGGCTGGTAAAAGCGGTTAAATAGTACTAAAGCATCTGCACCCGCCTCATCCAAACGTTTTGCCATATTTGCCATATTGGTGAAGTACGGGCTGAGTTTGACTGCTACGGGGATAGTTACTGCTGCTTTGACTGCACAAAGAATATTAATATAGGTTTGCTCAATTTCATTGCTTGTTAGTTCCATATCAGTAGGGACATAATAAATATTCAATTCCAGCGCGTCTGCTCCCGCTTGCTGAATTTGTTTGGCATAGTTTGTCCACCCACCAACAGATGAGCCATTGAGACTGGCAATAATTGGAATGCTCACCTTCTGCTTGGCTTTGTGGATATGCTCTAAATAAGTTTCTGGCCCTACCCGAAAGCTAGCTGAGTTAGGGAAGTAACTTAAGGCTTCAGAAAAACTTTCAGTTCCTTGAGTGAGGTGATGGTGGAGTTCATAACGTTCTAGGCGCAACTGTTCTTCAAATAATGAATGCATCACCACTGCGGCTGCACCTGCATCTTCCATGCGTTGGATGTTGTCAATATCCTCTGATAGAGGGGATGCAGAGGGAACAAAAGGCGATCGCAATTTCATTCCCATATAAGTTGTAGTTAAATCCATTATGATGACTCCAGTTTTCAATAATTTCTTGCAGCTAAGTATTGATACATCTGCCAACGGGTCTTCACATCTGCTTGAGCTTCTTTAAGTAATTGCTGTGCCCCTTCTTCGTTACTCTTAGTCAACATCTTGAAGCGGTTTTCTAGATACATATATTGCTCTAGCGGTAACTTTGGTGTGCGTGAATCAAGTTGTAGTGGGTTTTCTCCTTGCTTGATGCGGTCTGGATTAAACCGATACAGCAACCATTGACCGGAATCGACAGCAGCTTTTTGATTCTGCATTGCTGTACTCATGTTGATCCCGTGGGCAATACAATGGCTGTAGGCAATAATTAGTGATGGGCCTTGATAAGCCTCAGCTTCTAAGAATGCCTTGAGAGTGTGTTCATCTCGTGCGCCCATTGCGACGCTGGCAATATAGACATTGCCATAAGTCATGGCCATTAAACCCAAGTCTTTTTTAGGCGCAGCTTTACCCCCGGATGCAAATTTGGCTACAGCTGCTTTGGGGGTGGCTTTGGACATTTGTCCACCTGTATTGGAATAAACTTCAGTATCGAGAATGAGAATATTAACATTGTGTCCACTGGCTAAGACGTGATCTAATCCTCCAAAGCCGATATCGTAACCCCAGCCATCGCCACCGATAATCCAAACGCTCTTTTTCACTAAATAATCAGCTAAGGATTTGAGATTTTGAATTTTGGATTTTTGATTGGGGTTTGATTGATAATTGACGATTTCATCTAGCCGTTTTTTCAGCAATTCTATTCGTTCTCGCTGTTCCCAAATATCAGCTTCATCTTTTTGTTGGGCATTGAGGATACTATTTGCCAGTTCTTCACCCACATCTGTTATCAGGTCTTTGAGTAATTCTGCGGCAAATTCTGCTTGTTTATCAATCGAAATGCGAAAACCGAGGCCAAATTCGGCGTTATCTTCAAATAACGAGTTTGACCAAGCTGGCCCGCGTCCTGCGGCGTTGTGTGTCCAAGGTGTAGTTGGTAAATTACCGCCATAGATAGAAGAACAACCAGTGGCGTTGGCAACAATCATGCGATCGCCAAATAACTGTGTTGCTAACTTAATATAAGGTGTCTCGCCACAACCAGCGCAAGCCCCAGAAAATTCAAACAATGGTTCTTGCATCTGCTGTTGGTTAATATGAGTCAACTTCAGATGACTTCTATCTGGATTGGGAATACTCAAAAAGAAATCCCAATTTTCTCGTTCTTGTTCGCGTAATGGCTTTTGCGGTTCCATGTTAATAGCTTTGCGGCGTAGTTCTGATTTATTCTTCGCCGGACAAACATCTACGCAAATTCCGCAGCCAGTACAATCTTCTGCTGCCACTTGGATAGTATATTTCAAACCTTGCCAATCGTGGTCTTTGGCATTGGCACTCTTAAACATCAATGGTGCATTTTCTAACTGCTGCGGTTCGTAAACTTTACTACGGATGACACTGTGAGGGCATACCATGACGCACTTGCCACACTGAATGCAGACATCTGTATCCCAAACGGGTATTTCCTGGGCAATGTCACGTTTTTCCCATTTCGCCGTACCAGTGGGATAAGTACCATCTGCTGGTAAAGCGCTAACAGATAGTTCATCCCCTTCACGGGCAATCATTTTACCAAGAACATCACGGACAAATGGGGGTGCAGCATCAAGAATTGGAGATTGTTTTTCTTTCCCATTCCCAATTCCCAATTCCCTATTCCCCACTTCAAACAAATTTTCTAAAGTGGTATCTACTGCTTTGAGGTTCATCTGCACAATTTCGTCGCCTTTCTTGCCGTAACTCTTGCGGATAGAGTTTTTGATTGCTGTAATCGCTTCTTCTCGTGCTAGTACACCCGATAAGGCGAAGAAACAAACCTGCATTACCGTGTTGATTTTGCCAGCCATGCCTGCTTGACGAGCAACTTTATAGGCATTAATTACATAAAATTTCAGATGCTTTTGAATAATTTGTTCTTGTACTGATGGCGGTAGATGATTCCAAACTTCATCCTTTTCATAAGGAGAATTAACTAAGAATGTTCCACCTGGTACGATGTCTTTCAAGATAGGAAATTTTTCAATAAATTCCCATTGATGGCAAGCAACAAAGTTAGCTTTACTGATTAAATAGGTCGAGCGAATTAATTGTGAACCAAAGCGTAGATGCGAAACGGTGACTGAACCTGATTTCTTGGAGTCGTAGACAAAATAACCTTGAGCATAATTGTTTGTTTCTTCTCCAATAATTTTGATTGAGTTTTTATTAGCGCCCACTGTACCATCAGCGCCCAAACCATAAAAAATCGCCCTTACCGTGGTATCTGGTTCAATACTAAAGTTAGGGTCATAATTCAAACTGGTGTAGGTGACATCATCATTAATACCGATAGTAAAATGATTTTTTGGTTCAGCCGCAGCCAGGTTATCAAAGACAGCTTTAATCATTGCTGGCGTGAATTCTTTAGAAGATAAACCGTAGCGACCACCGACGACTTTAGGCAGAGGGGCAGCACTTCGGCTACGCTCAGTGACCGAAGAGCGGAGGGGCAGAGGGGAATCTAATGCTAATTTTTCCCCTGCTCCCCATACTTCATACAAAGCTGTAACTACATCAAGGTAAAGGGGTTCACCAGATGCGCCTGTTTCTTTGGTGCGGTCTAAAACTGCAATGCTACGGGTAGTTGCTGGCAAAGCGGTGACAAATCGCATCGCATCATAAGGGCGATATAGTCGTACTTTCAAAACGCCTACTTTCTCACCACGGGCGTTGAGGTAATCTACTATTTCATGTACAGCCTCACAACCGGAACCCATCAGTACAATGACTCGTTCGGCTTCTGAGTCGCCGTGGTATTCAAATAGTTGGTATTGTCGCCCAGTCATTTGGGCAAATTCATCCATGACTTTTTGGGTGATATCTGCACAAGTTAGATAGTAAGGATTGACAGTTTCTCTAGCTTGGAAGTAGACATCAGGATTTTGTGTTGTACCGCGCAGAACTGGTTTATCGGGAGTGAGAGCGCGTGAGCGATGGGCGAATACTAATTCATCGGGAATGAATTCTCGCAAATTATCTTCTGTTAAAGTTTTTACTTTGTTAATTTCGTGGGAGGTACGAAAGCCATCAAAAAAGTGAAGAAAGGGTATTCGTGATTCTAGGGTTGCGCGTGTTGCTATCAAAGCAAAGTCTTGTGCTTCTTGCACTGATGCGGCACACAACATAGCAAAACCAGTACTACGCGCTGCCATGACATCGCTGTGGTCGCCAAAAATAGATAGAGCTTGTGCGGCTAGCGATCGCGCGGCAATATGAAATACTGTAGGTGTTAATTCCCCAGCAATTTTGTACATATTGGGGATCATCAACAATAATCCCTGTGATGCTGTAAATGTGGTTGTTAATGAACCAGTTTGCAAAGCCCCATGTACAGCACCAGCCACACCTCCTTCACTCTGCATCTCTACCACCGAGGGAACAGTACCCCAAATATTGGGTTTGCTTTCACTAGCCCAAGCATCCGCCCACTCAGCCATTGGTGAAGAAGGAGTAATGGGATAAATCGCAATGACTTCATTGAGTCGATAGACGACTTGGGCAACAGCCTCATTACCGTCTATGGTTGCAAAGCTTCTCTTGTTCATCTTCAAAGCACCTGTGTCTCTAAGGGCTAGCAATGACTAAGCCGGATCTACTTTTGACATTAGGATAAGAAGTTGAGAAACTTGTGAAGACTCATCTTTGGCGTTGTTTGCTGTTTATTAGAATGTAGGCTGAGATTTTCTGGCTAAACCACCTGTATCGGCTGTTACCCAGAAAAAGTCTGGCTATTACTCCGATTTTGTTAGTGAGAGAAAGGATTTGGTCATGGCAAAATGGCACTAAGATAACGGCGAATCCATTATTTGTAAGGCTTTTGAGTGTGGGAGGTGTGGGAGGTGTGGGAGGTGTGGGAGGTGTGGGAGGTAGTGTGTTGCTCCCAAGCGATAGATGCCGCACCCATTCTCAATTCCTCCTCATTCTCCCCACACTCCCCACACTCCCTACACTCCCCACACTCCCTACACTCCCCACACTCCCTACACTCCCCACACTCCCCACACTCCCTACACTCCCCACACTCCCCACACTCCCCACACTCCCCACACCTCCCACACCCACTCCAGGCAAAGCTTTCAGCTTTTCTTAGTGCCATTCGGTCATGGCACGAGATAAAGCTTATCGGGAAGCAAAACAGCGTATTGAAAAAGCACGACGAGAGGGAGCAATAGAACTCGATCTCAGCAATATGAAAATTACTGAGGTGCCAGAAGCAATACTCTATTCGATTATTACTTCATTACTTGAAGTATCGTTTTATCCTGGTATTTGATTAATTCATACCGAACTCAGCAACGCCCAGTTACTTATATAAATCCAACAAGCACCTGTAGCCCAGTATAAAGTTCAACATCGTAGATTAGCTTTTCTAAAGTACCTTGTCAGCAAAACGTCGTCTTCATCATGATCTAATTAGCACAATATAAGATTTGGTCAATCAATACCAAGAACTTAAAATAATGTATTATTAATCGAATCGAGTACTTAAGCATTTTTGCGTTAAGAATTTTAAATTATTGCGTTCATTGCCAAAAGATTTATATAACCTTCAAATTATAAGAACATTTTTACATTTCATTTCTTATCCTCTTATCCTTCAGAATGCCCAAGCTTAATAGAGAGGCTCTATTTACTGAGAAACTTATTGTTAGTATCTCCTTTATCTACAAAGTCGCCTTTCAGAGTACATACCTGACAATCTAATTAACTTTGGCACTGTAGTTTCCTACAGTTCTCTGTCTCATTCATAACATAATTGATTAAAATTTGAGATATTATAAGCTGAACTTTATCCAATTAAGTAGTCTAAACCATTTTATCTATCAAAAGGACTTAAAATACTAGATTTTGATGTTCTATGTTGATTAAAACAATTAATAAAGAAAAATAATTCGATAGTTGCTCTTGATTTAACTCTCTTTGCTTTAGCTCTTGCTAAAGATTGAAATTATGTCTGTAACTCATCACACATTAGGAGTTGACTCCACGATTAAAAAGGAGGAAAAATAAATGAGTAAGAACGGACTTCACACCTTTGCATTCCACACAAAAGACGAAACTTCAGATCGGGTAGCTAATATATTGCGGACTGAAAGACCTTCGTTAGCTGCCTTCGCCACGACAAAAGCTGTAGGTCTGCGTAACCTTGATCCAGAAACAGCCGCTCGTCAGCACTTAAATCAGGCTCTGGCAAGTAAGGAACTGCCGCAGTTTACTGCTCCAGAAGTGAACAACGCCACTTGTGAATTCAAAATCCTTGGCACCGAGACATTGCCCCTTACTGAGACGAAAACTGTAAAGTTTCGTCAAACATACAACAAAATTCCAGTTTACGGTTCCTTAATCACTATTGAGATGGACTATGGGAACGAGCTACTTGCAGTCAACTCGTCACTGGGAGAGCCGATAAATGTAGACACCATAGCGCAGATTTCACCAGCCGAGGCGTTGAATAAGGTTCGTGACTTAGCGGGATATGGATTGAAACCACTCGAAGCAACACCCCGTTTGTGTTACTACTTCGACACCGCAGTTGATCGATGGCGCTTAATATACCTAATTGAGGATGTACGCCAACAAAGTCGGGAGAAAACACAAACAGACAAGCATATACCACTGTTAATGGACTACTTAATTGATGCACATAATGGCGAGATCGTTGCTAAATTACCTCGAACGCCGAGTGTCGCTGTTCTAGATAGAGCCTCTCCTTCTCAACAACAGGTTGAAGAAGCACTAGACGGTCTTGAAAAGCTTCGTAAAATTTCGTGCTTAATGACAGGAGATAGGAAAACACTACAAGACCTTGATTTGAATGTTCATACTTACGACTTTGAATTTAGGGACTTGAATTCGGGATTGTTACCAGGTAATTATGTGGGTAAACCACCAGAGTGGGCACCAGGAGCGATCAGTGCCCACGCCAACGCAGCGGTGGTAGCAATTTTCCTGCGGGACGTTCTCCGTCGCAATGGTGTTGACAATATAGGTGGGCCGTTAATTTCCAGCGTCAACTGCATAGTTGCAAATGAAAGTCCGGACGGTCAGGAGTGGCGGAACGCGGCCTGGGTAGAAGGGCAAATGGTGTATGGTCAAAGGAAAGTTCGTGGACAGCTCCGTTCTTATGCTGTAGGGCTTGATGTTGTTGCCCACGAGATATTCCACGGAGTAACTGATCGGACGGCACGGCTCCAGTATGTGGGGGAATCTGGAGCTTTAAACGAATCCTACTCAGATATTTTTGGGATCATTGTCTCTAATTTTGAAGAGCCAAATCTGTCTGCATGGAACTGGGAAATGGGAGAGGAACTTCAAGGTACGGGGATACCGCTCCGGGATCTCAGTAACCCTAGCAAATATCGGCAACCTGCACATATGCGAGATTACCTGAACTTGCCGATTACTGAAGCCGGTGACTGGGGAGGCGTTCACTTCAACAGCGGCATCCACAATTTAGCTGCCTACAAAATTATGACAGCTAAGGATAGGCAAGGAGCTTATCTGTTTGATCACAAAAGTCTTGCAGCGCTTTTCTACCTAACATTGACTCAGTATCTCTCTCGGACTTCCTTATTCAGAGACAGTCGGCGGGCGATTGAACTCGTTGGTCGTACCTTGTTCCGAGGCGATGCGATTGAGGTTCGGAATGCAAAGTTGCAGGCGATCGCCCGCGCCTTCGATGCGGTAGGAATTTCGATTTCTGGTCAGGAACAACTACTAGATGGGAGTGTCTTCTCAGGAGATACAATCACGCGATCGCAACAGTTAGGCAATGGCTCACCACGCATAGTTGGAAACCATTATCTTGTATATGTACACGGGATTAGCCAACATAGAGAGCATTATTCCGACAGTTGGTGGCAGGCGTTACAACCGCACGTCGGAGAAGTTTTCAAGAACGGAAACCTTGGTGACACGCGCTTGGAGGTGCTATGGAGTTATTTAGTCAATACCGAAACTTTTGTCAATGCTGTCAATGCAGTTGATACCAACAAGCAAAAGCAACTGCGGCGAGAAATTATGGCTATTTTAGAAGATCGACGGCGACAAGAACTAGCGACAAATACCAACGGTGGTTTCCACAGAAGTTCAGCAATGCAGACTCATTGGGTAGAAAGCAATGCAGCGGCTCTGGCAATTGATGACTTTCTCATTTATATGTTAAACAGCAGAATGCGCCAGCGCATCATTGATTGCTTCACAGATGTTGTCAAGCCTCTTCTGATTAATAACAACCAAATCGACATCATTTCTCACAGTTGGGGTACTGTAGTTGCCTACGAAGGATTGCGGGAACTTGAAGCTAATGAGCAATTTTTACAAAGATATGTCTCGAACTTTTTTACCGTAGGTAGTGCTTTATCAATTGGAACGGTGCGCGACTTCTTACGCCCAGAAAATAGAGATGGTCGCCGACCCTCTATGGTAAACAAATGGATCAACCTTGATGCCAAAGGTGATTTCGTTGGCGGTACTTTATGGGGTATATTCGATATCAGTGAGGAAACTCTAAAACTTAACCCAACAAGTTGCTCACAACAATGGTTTGGCTATGATTCAGTTTGTGCACATAATTCTTACTTTGTCAAAGAAAACATAGCTGTTAACCAGGAAATTTTTGCTAAGAACATACTGGCGTGACTGTTAGAAACAGTTACAGAATACACATATTGTTTTTAAATCTGGAGGGAGCTTTCTGAGACGAATAAGCCAATCCACTGAATTGCCGGATCAACATCACGCCCCCCACCGCCTAAGTCATAGACCATCCCAGATAAGAGTGGATTCAATACTTTTCGGTTAAACCCAATAATCTCTCTTTTGGTCTGGGGAAAGGTTAAAGGGCAATGGGGAAAGGGTTTGAATTTCCCTTTCCCTTTCCCCTTTCCCCTTTCCCCCTTAACCGAAAAGTATTGAGAGTGGATTCACATCAGCAGGATTACCTTTCTGGTATTGCATAACTCTGGCTTGTGCTGATGTGGGAAAGACAGCGATCGCAAAACAGAGAGTCAGGATGAACACGCCTAATGATTTTGCTAGATATTTAAATCGGTTCGAGGGAAAATAACTGTTTTTCCTGTTCATCTTCATAGTTTCCTCCTATTGGTTCGCCAAGGAAACTTGGCGGGGTAAAGGGCAAGGGGGAAGGGGGAAAGGGAAAAGATGTTTATTCCTTTAACCTTTAACCTTTTCCCAGCCCTCACCTAACAATTTTGGGTTGGCAGACTACTATTCTCCTGGTAGGAAATCAGTCAGTTGTTTAGCATCTGCGATCGCACAACCTCAGCTTGACCTCAGGGATGATTCGTCAGAATCAAAAATTCGGATGCTGAAATCGGTTGGATTTCAACATAGGCAGTTCCATCTTGGTGCTGCACCAATACTGTTGATCCCACTTTGTGAGGACCTGTGTAACCCGGCAGATTTGCCACTTCAGCCGTATTCAGAATCACCGTCATTGAACTTCCAATCGCGTTCAGATTGGCATCCACCAAAACTCTTGCTCCTCGATTATCAGTTCCATGACTGTTTAGCACACAAATCACCTCTTCATCATCTAGAATCCTTGACCAACCGATAATTTCTCCACTCCGTCCGTGGTCGCCAAAGGGCAAGTTTAAGAAGGGAATCGCGATCGGTCGCAAATACTGCCGTCCCAATCGCAGCACTGGGAACTGCTTACGGATTGCTGCCATTGCCGTAATCCGGACATAGGCAGGGTGATTTGGCTCGAAACAATGAGCGCCTGCTGTCCCAAATGGCCCGAAACCAGGTAAGTTTTGATCGAGGGCTTGCAGTCCCGCCACACCAGATTGTCGGGGATGCTCTGGACCAAACATCGCCTCCCGTAAATAGCGATCGGATTTCTTCCAGTCGGGCAACCACCTTCGCTCAGACGGTTCTGGCCCTGCCAATGCCTGCTCAGTTCCAGCGTAAATGCAGGGCACTCCCAATGTAAACAGTTGCAATGCTACTCCGGCAATCACCTGATGATCCGATGCAGCTTCACTGGAAAAGCGGATTTTTTCACCAAATACATGATCGTGATCATCCAAAATTGAAACATGCCGCCGTCCGATATTCCGATGCGACCCCATTACAGCTTTCCTTGGATCAAACCCGTTAAAGTAGGCTCTTGGATCTATCAGCCCTTTAGCAACCAGGTTAAGATTTACCCGCATCTCGGCGATATCCAGAGCAGCGTTTAGATTTTGCCCCACCACATCCAGATAGCGGTCTTCGTTATAGTCTCCGCCTGCTATTTCTCCCACTAGAAAGAAGTCACTCTTACCTAGATTGGCTGCAAACTCCTTAATAGTTCCGCAAAAATTTCGGGCTTGTTCATAGGTCACATGCTTGAGTGTATCAATCCGAAAGCCATCACAGTCTGTCAGCGCAATCCAGTATTTATAACATCGGGCTAAGTTATCTAATAGATGGGGATACTCCAACTGAAAATCTCGTAGTGTGATGAAATCCGAACGCCGGAATTCCGCATTGGGATCATCCAAGTCTCCTCGCCCCAAATCTCCCTTGCCAGCACGAGTGTAGCAATCTGCTTCCTGAAGTTCCTTCGGCCACACTCCTTCTGCGCTCGTTTGAGGCTTTACCGCAATGGGTTGCCCACGATCGCCTAGCCATGAGCCAAACTGATACCAACCAGACGTATAAGGTGGTTCCAATTCTCCTCCAGGAGTATTCGGAGCATAGAGCCAGTTAGATCCTGAATGGTTAAAAATGATATCTAGGATAATGCGTAGTCTCTTTTCGTGGGCTTTATTGACCAGACTGACCAAATCTTGGCGAGTCCCAAAGCGAGGATCGACCTCTAGAAAATCTTGAATGCCGTAACCGTGGTAGCTATCCAAGTGACCCCGTTGTTGAAAAACTGGACCTACCCAGATCGTCGTCATGCCCAGTTGCTTCAGATAATCCAGTTTCGACTCTAATCCTTTGAGTGTCCCACCCTGCCAGCGATCGCCTCCCGACTCTGCCCATTTATCAAATCGCCAAGACTGCCCATTCGGTAGATTAGGGCGGGCCAGATTCAGTTGCTGTCGATTCAGCAGAGGACGTGTATCCTCTTTACCATCGCTAAAGCGATCGGGTAAGAGAAAATAAAGCACTTCATTTCTCCAATCCGCAGGGGAGGGAAAGTAATTCTCGCGTCGAGGCAAACAAAAGTCTTTTAGACTATCCGGTCGCTGTGTAGCTAGATTCTGATCGGTAAATGTCATAGGAATTATCTCAAGATTGGTAAATAAGTTTACTTAGTGAAACTCTTTTCCTTTCGACGAAGACTATAAATTTTCTTCCCGACTTACTTAGTTGAATGAGTAGCTATGTGTTGCAACGCGGTAATACTAGGTATAAAACAGTAAGCTCCTCCTTTGGTTGTAATGAATCGATCAAAACCCGTCAACTTGATGGAAGGGTTGTCTGGGGAGACAGGAATATCAAATTGACCACTTTTATTGTCATTAGCACCAATCAGGGGAGCTTTAGCATCTGTAGGTAAACCAGCAAAATCTCCTTTATTCACCCACTCTTCCATGACAAATTCAAATTGACGTTTGAGATTCACACAGATGAATAGACCTAGCAATCCCCTTTCAATGCCATCATTAGGAGAGTTAGGATTATAAAGAGACCCATAGGGAATTCCCCTACGGATGAGTCTGTGAATATTTGTCACCCCTTGTATTTTTGCCGCACGAGGATTTGTGCGTCGTATATGTGAACCAATCGGACATTTATATCCTTGTGGATCATTAGAATAATCAAAATTATTAAATTGTTCGTAAATAATTGGTTCTTTAGGAGGGGTTAGTTGATCAGCATCTGGAGAAAGGTCTAGAGGGACACCATTGCGCCATCGGCCACACATTTTAGCTGCCAGTTTGTCTGAATCAATTTTATCTTTTTGCTCTTGGAGAAACTTTTCAAAGCCAGCTACATCTTGTTCCAGGACTCGAAAAGCAGCAAAACTACCATTCAAGCCCAACTCCGGAGGTGTCGGTACGTAGTAAGGAGCTTTTTCATCATCCAGCAGGATAAACTCATAAGCAGGAATAATAGGTTGGGGGTCGAGGAATTTTGAAAGTCCACGCTTTGTAGGAACACCTTCTATTTTCGGCTGTGAAATTCCATCTTTGTAACCAAAATGAACTATATCGCTGGGTTGGCCTTTCTCATCAGGAAGTTTAGCTCCATCAAAGCAAGATAACTCTTTAAGTGCGTCTCCTTCTTTAAAGAGCGATCGCAGTTTATCCGATTGCTGCTCTAACACCTTACTATCTTGAGCATAGAGCGAGAGCAAAACATGAGTATTAGATGTTCCTAATCCACCTTTCCACTTGTCAGGGGCACTCTCTCCAATATCACCTACTTGAGTTGCTTGAGCAATAGCACCTTGTCTAAATGATTTGTAGTTGGAACCGGAAAAGGATTTACCAATATCTGCAACAATTTGGAGAGCGTTTAAACCTTCAAAAGTAAATCCAATATTTAAGCAATAACTCGGTTTTATGTCCCACCATGCAGCAGTGGTGATCTGAGGAATTGATTCATCAATACCGCTTACCAAGCTACCAATAAATTTCTTTGCGGCCTTCGCATCTTTAATATATAGAACAAAATGTCGCACATTGTTCATGTTATAGCCACGGATAATATAACCCTGGATATCACTAAAGTTAAGCTGCGTTAGAGTTTTTTCATTTGTCATAGATTTTCTCAATTTCAGAAGTAGAATGTTTGACAAATGGAGAATTATTGCCTTAAAGTTGGCGACAAAAACTTATATCTTCTGCCTTTTTGCTCAGTCCAGTTCTAAATAAAAGCGTTGCCAAATAGAAGTTTTCAGATTAATTAACTAAAACTTACTCTAGGGGTGTGGTTGCCACTAAAGTAAGTTTTAGTTTAAAGGATGTTTGAAAAGTCCTCTTGTCGGTATCAAAAGTTTAGATCCTTCTAAATTACCCGATTAATTGGGGGACTTTGATTCCGGTTTCCCCCGATTTATCGAAGGGTTAGGGGGGATCTAAAAGTGCATAAAGTCACAGTGAAACACTTTCCAGATAACCTCTTAACCGTTAGACGCTAGCTGACGAATTTTAACCACACTTAAAGTAGGGTAAGCACTATACCAAACTTTTACTGGCTGATTATATTTTTTTATATAATCAGCAAAAGCTTCGGAGTCTTTTTGGACTGGAATTAACCCTTCAGCATTTTCTAAATGCACTAACACTGCATTGAAAAAGTCACTAACTACTGCAACAAAGTCATCAACATATTTCTTAAAATCTCCGTCATAGGCAGTAAAGAGTGCAAATTTAGCATAATACTCTTCCCCTGATTCTGGCGTAACTTTTTCGAGGAACATAAAACGCCCAAAATGCACTGTACCAATCTGATCTAGTGCTGTTCCAAAAGTCCCAGTTTCTAAAATTTCCTTTAGGGCTTTATAGTTTTCTGGCACTGGGGCCTTAATTGGGGCAACAAAGCTTAATGGACTTTGTTCTGGTTTAGTACTCATGATCATGACTCCTTAGTATTTTTAGAACTGAACACGGGTATTGCTTGTTGTGGCTATGTCCATTTAGTTTTTATTAGTAAGTAAATAAGATGCGTTTCTCGTGACCTTTTAAGTGGACATACAAGGGCAAAGTTTTGGCTATTTAATGGTCTGCTTTTTACGCTGTACTGTACTAGACAGTAAGGGGCTAATACCGAACTTTTCCAGCACCATGTCGGACGTTTGCAGTGCGCCTTCAACCCAACCCTGAGCGTCTGAATAGGCTTCACCACAGATGTAGAGTGAGCAATCAGTGCCGAGCGGTTGGATAATTTGTTGCTTCACCTCCCAGCTTTTTACACCGATATTCCAACTGTTCCATCCACCGCCAAATGGGTCGTCACCCCAGTCGCGGAATGCGGCGTTCTGAACATCCGGTGTATAGTTGAGACCGTGGATGATCCCAAGCTGGCGTGCCACCTCCTCAACCATCGGTGCCGGTGCCACGTATTTGTCCCATTCGCTGTTAAACTGTTGCTTGCTTGACCCCAGGTATGGATTTTTCACTAATTCCGCAACCTGCCGACGCGCTTGCCAAGCCTGATGTCGTCGTGGGCGGAGACCGTCCCAAAAGCCGATGTCTGTGCCATCATCATAACTTGCCATCAGCATCGATGGCCCCTCGGTGGCTGGTTTGCCGTCGTCCTTGGGCCAGTAATAGGTTTGCCGCACTGGCAGGTCTGTGACTGTTCGTCCAGACTCAACTGGAATGAACTTACCATCGTCCGTGTAGCCTGCTGCACGCCACCACGGGTTAGTATAGGTTGTGAAGAGCTTGAAGAGTGGGCGCGGTGTGACGCTAGTGATGAGGTGCTGAATCTCCAGCATAGGTGGACTTGTAGGCACAAGCAGATCGAGTGAGCGGCGCGGCATAGCGAGGATCAATGATTTTGTAGTGATCGTTTCTCCTTGGATGCTCAGTTCAAATGTGGCGTTTTTCCAATCGAAGCCGTCGAGCCTAGTATTGAGCCGAATTTCGCCACCAGCTTTGGAGAAAAGCTGCGCTAATGATTTGGGCACCTCCTGAAATCCTTTCTTAAAACCCTTGTATTGCGGGTCAATGCCAAAATCGGAGAGATACCAGGGAATTGCATCAGCGGCATTCCAGTTAGTGAGTGTTGAGTTGTAGCCGCCAGCATCGATGCCAAGCTCGTAAGCTTCGCCGCTGATGATGCGTATTAGCACGTTCCAAAAGCCTTGTTTCCATAGCGGTGTTCCAGCAAAGCTCGCGTTATGCGCCATCTCTCGGCGTTGAGATTCAGTAAGCTTTGGATTTGTGATTCCCGGTACAATCTGCTCAATCGCATTGATGATGATGCTGCCTGCTGTACCACCACGTTCCAGAAAGGAGAGATGATACGGCACTTTATCCGGTTTGATAGTGAAATCGGAAAGCCGAAGATAGACGCCACGGAGATAGGCGATGTTTTGTGGTTGATCGACCGGAAAATCATACAACTCAATCTGCTGCTCTAGTGGGAGGACTTTATTAAGCTCTCCGATGAGCTTTGCGATCAGTGGTTGCACTGCTGGGAGAATACGCATTCCCCCAAGTTCCGCAACCATGTTTGAAATATCGGGCGGGCGCACTGAGAGCAAACGCCCCCCAATATAATCGCTCCCCTCGAAGACAACGATATTTTGATCTGGGTAGGCTTGTTTGAGCCGCCACGCATTATAAACGCCTGATACACCACCACCGACGATCGCAATATCGATTTCTGCCATGATTTGTCATCCTCTATTGGTGTTTGGTTTAAAAAATAATCGGAACATTCACCGCTGCGCTAGGAGCCTGCGTCCGCAAAAATGATTTTTCCACCTGACGATGAAAAAAGTTGAGTGGCGGTTGTGCGGTATAGCGTGCAGATATCTGCTGGGTCAATGGCGTTGAGAGCGTGTCTTTGGCAGTTCGTACATCGAGGATATACGAGCGCCGGTTCTCCAATACATAATCGATGCCGCGCCGTACAGCAGAACTAACGTCCTGGGAAGTCTCTACAATCTCACCATCTTGACCACCGAAGGCCTTCGCCAGAGCTACAAAGTCGAGTTTTGGCCTCTCAATTCGCAGATACTCAGGGTCGTTAGTCTTCGGTTTCCAGCCATAGCCAGGTGCAGAGCTATATGCAGCGACGACCTGTTGCAGTCCGCTTTGCAGTGTTTGGTATTCCTGATTGTTCGTAATGATATAGAGTATGCCGAGTTCGCGGTGTGCCGCAGTCCACCAAGTTTGCGGATAAAACAGCGATGAGCCATCACCGACGGCGTTAACGACCAGGCGCGTCTCGATGCCTTGCCAACCAAAGCTTTCGAGTTTAATTCCCAGAGAAGCAGGCATTGACCAGCCGAGGGAGCCGCCAGCTACGCAATAGTAGCTAATGGGTGTGGCCCCATCATTGCCAAGTGGAAGAAAATACTGGAACGGTGCTGGATCGGAGACTGCCTCATGGACGTACACAAACTGTTTCTCCAGACCACGCTCCTGAATCGCCTCGCGGAGCGCGTCAGCAATGACAACAGCCCAAATCTCATCTTTTGTTAGTGCTAGTTCCAAATATTGTTGCCACTGTTGATGTCGCTGGACATTGAGTTGTCGCAGATTCTCGTTGCGCTTTACCGCCTCTGCTGGGGGGTTCTGACGAACAAGGTTGTTGATCAGTGGGAGTGTTGTTTTGATATCGCCGAGAATTCCCACCTGGCTATAAGAGTTCTTGCCGATGTCCCAGGTGTTATTCGTCAAATAAATCTGCTGAACACTGGGGGGAATCAGAGGACCGTCGGAATACTTGAAGACTGTAATCTGAGCTTGGAGACCAAAGCCGCAGAAAAAGGCAACATCATGATCCTGAAATACTTGCTGCATTCCTAATTGGGTACCAGGGAGTTCTCCCTGCCAATGGAAGTCATCATTGGGGAAATTCGCCACGCTACTGAAGGTCTGGAGTAGTACTGGTGCGCCCAGGAGTTCCGCGAGTTCCTGTAACTCTGGCCAAGCATTAGCATAGCCAACCGCATCACCAGCAATGATAATCGGGTTCCTTGCTTCTGCCAGCAGCAAAGCCGCTTGCTGGATTGTTGATGAGTCACCAGCAAAATGGGGCGATATCTGCGTGATCCCTGGAATACGATCTTCGGCATCAATGTGGCGCATTGTAAATTCCCACGGGATGGCGACCATCACTGGACCGTTAGGCGGCGCGATCGCCTCTTTGAACGCACGCTGTAAAACCAGCCCAATTTCCTCGGGTGTCCGAACCTCATGTGCCCATTTCGTATACTGCCGTGCCAGATCAACGAGGTTTGAGGCCAAGAGTGGCTCTTGTGTTACTAACTCATTTTGCTGCTGGCAACAAAGTATTACTAAGGGGACATGCGATCGCCAGGCGTTGAAAAGATTACCGATGCTATGAGCGATACCCGGTGTAACGTGGACAACAACAACACCTGGTTTGCCGCTCATCCGTGCCGAACCCATCGCTGCACCGATGGCGATGTTTTCATGTAAACATTCAATGTATTGGACTTCATTTTCTGGATATGATGTGCCATCAATAATTGGAATTTCGTTTGTACCTGGTACACCAAAAATGTAGTGAATGCCTATCTCACGCAGAATGTCGAAGATGTAGTCGCGAGTCCAGCGTTCTGGGTGTTGTATAGTCTTATTTGTCATACTTTATTATGGGGATTATGCCAAAACGGTAATAAATCAAAAACGCAAACCTGATTTTGTCAGCCATAGATCGAAGAAATACAGTTCCGCTTCTAGAGCGTGCTTGATGTTTTCTGCCTGCCGAAAGCCGTGCTGTTCGCCGTCAAAGAGAAAATAACCTACAGGAATATTTTTACCCCGCAACGCCTCGACAATTTTCTCCGTTTGGTTGGGAGGAACAATTCGATCTTCATTGCCTTGAAAAAATATCAGGGGCGAAGAGAGTTTGTCAGCATGATGCACAGGAGAGCGTTCTTCATAGAGGTCACGTCGATCTGGATAAGGGCCAATTAACCATTCGAGATAGTGCGACTCAAATTTGTGCGTATCCCGAACCAAAAGCTCTAAATCACTAACGCCATAAAAACTGGCTCCTGTTTTAAAGAAATTGCGAAACGTTAAGGCGCTTAATGTTGTATATCCACCAGCACTTCCTCCTGTTATAGCTATCCGTTGGCTATCAACTAAATTTTTTTGAATGAGATACTTCGCTGCATTGATACAGTCATCAATATCAATAATTCCCCATTTTCCTTTCAGGCGATCGCGGTACTCTCTACCGAATCCAGTGCTACCACCATAGTTAACGTCAAGAATTGCGATCCCTCGACTTGTCCAAAATTGTTTTGACAAATTTAAAGTATCGTCAGATGCTGCTGTAGGGCCACCATGACACATCACTAATAGAGGAGGTAAACTCCCAGCAGGTGCAATATAATCAGGATTTTTGGGAGGGTAAAAAAAGGCGTGTGCTGTCAACTCTTTCTCGGTGGGGAACTCAATAGCTTCAGAAGTAGAAAAATAAGGTTGCCATTGCTGGTTTTCTTGAGTAGACCGACGTAAGATTTCAACTTCGTAAGTCTTTAAGTCAATCTGAACTAGCGCCGAGGTCATAGTGGGTGAACCTGCAATAGCCACAACCTTTCCGGGTGTGGCATGAACAGCTGTGAAATAAGTAAACGGTGTATCGATAGGCTTCAGCAAACCCGTCAAGAGGTCAATGATTCCTAGTATCCACCTTCCTCGTTTTGCATAAGTGCAGACGATATGGTTGGCAGATACAAATGCATAGGTAGAAGTTCCAAACTGCCAAGGAGGCTGACCGAACTCAGCCTCATCCAAAAGAACTGGTTCAACTTTGCCATTCACAAATTTATAGAGGTTCCAGTAACCGCTCCGGTCAGAAATGAAGTAGAGTACACCATCCGGCGACCACTTTGGTTGTAATATGGATTCTGCTGAACTACCTGCAACTTTTTGTGAGTTCTCCAGTTTACCTTCATCTGTGCAATTAGCAATCCACAATTCTGTGGCTACCCAAGGCATATTTGGATGGTTCCAGGTTAGCCAGGCAATTTGCTTACCGTCATGAGTCAGTCGAGGAGATGAATAGAAATCATTACCTTGAACTAGAGACTCCAATTTCTTACTGTCAGCAACCGCAACCGCAACAATAGAATTGACAGGCTCACTGAGTTCATTTGTGTGATCTTCTTGGATGCAGATAATTCGATTTCGAGCCACGTCGTAATCACCATCTGCGTATCGCTTTTTCTCATCAGGTGTCAATGGCTGGGGGGTGTCTATATTAGTTTGTCGATAAATCCGTTGATCGTTGAAGTTTGAGAAATATGTAACTCCGTCCTTCACAACAAAAGCACCACCTCCATATTCGTGGACTAGTGTTCTAGCACTGAAACCCTTTGGAGTAATATCGACAATTTCGCCATTGGTAGTTCGTCTGACAATTACATATCGACCTTTTTCTGACGGTCGTGACTCGATCCAATAAACATCTTCGCTATCTAAGGCTACTTCTTGAATATTAACCGTTTCAGCAACGATAGCGTCAGCAGTAATAGCAGACTTCCAGAATCCATAGGGGGATTCCAGGGGTTGTGGTAAATCCATACTTATAATTACTTGTAGTATTTTTTTAACAAAATTTGCTAGGAAGTATCTCCCCATAGCAAATGTCGGATAAAAATCTATTTGTCGTGTTATGAAATTAATGTCGTTAAACTTTTAAATTGATGTAATTTTCATCCCAGCTATGTTGTAGCACTTTGGATTCCTTAGAACAACGGCAGGTAAAAAAGACTTATACTGCGTATAATGGGCTAATGCTTGATATAGCGTAACTAGGCAGGGTGCATTGTAGAGCGACACTAATGTGTTAACAACGACAAATAATTTGTTATTCGACAAAAGAACAAGCTCAATACATAGTTACTAGTATTTTCAAGACTATATGAATGCTATAAAAGTGAATGTAATAGTATAAATTTCTTTACAAAACGCGATGTGTGACTTATTCCCGCATTTCTCACAAGCTCTGCGATGGCTACGCCCGCCGCAGGCATCGCACTTTTCATAATCCTTACCCAGAATATGTTTCGGGCATTTTTGGCAGTTTATTTGTTGATGCAGTGTGAAAAACCAGAATCTAGATTTTATAAGGCTTTGAGAATTCTGGTGAGAAATACGACTATGTTTCGTTACAAAAAGCTGGTGTACAAATGATTGAAAAGAAAAATCCCACAATCCTCATCTGGAGAGAGAAAATCGTCACCAGTGATTAGAATGAGGGAAAGATGTTTTCTATTGAAGAGTTTATCGTTGCCGTATTTTGTTATATTGACAACTTGCTAATTAAAATTACCTAAATCTACCCAATAAAGAGACGAGGTTTGTCTTAGAGGTTTGTCTTAATTAGTATCATTTTCAGCAATACTATACCTTTGGCTTACTTATACTCTAACTAAAGTTAGAGGATTAAGTATTTGAGCTTATCATAATGAAATTATGTATCGAAACATGATTCAGATATCAAATACCCAATTTTTTAAGACTAGACATCTCCAGAAATGATATGAAGGCGAACAACCCTTCGCCCCCAATACGTTTCGGTTAAAGGTATTGGTGTTGAATACATCCTTTACGCAATACCTGCAAGCCCATTTCCCAGACCACACTCGATTGTGAAAAATGCTTATCCGAACCGTATTACGTTCGCCCCTACTAAGGATTTTGAGCAACGCAAAATCAATTATTCGGGATGTCTATTTAATAACTATTGGAAATTCAGAATGTTGCTCGATGAATGGGATTAGCTTTCAGTCTTAAAGTTTTTCTGTCTAACTGTGAGAATTCAATTACGGGCTTAACAATAGTTTGGGTTCTACTACTTATTTAGCTCATAATTTTAATAGATAAAACTAGGATTTAGGTACCTCTACAGATATTAAACATCTTAACTGAAGCTAATCACAAACTACTATATAACCGATACTTGATAATGCTTAAAAAAGCATAATTACCATATAAAGAGGGATAATTATGACCACTGAATCGGCGGCTAAACCAATCACGCACAAATTTGATAACTTCCAGACTCTTGCTACTGAAAAGGGAGCTGTTCGCGCTGTAGCAGAGAAAATGTTGGACTTGCCTGCACAAATAAATCCACCTATACTTGGTTCTCGCACGCGTATTTGGAAGCAAGATCCTTCTGTAACAGAACTAAAATTGCCAAGAACTGTTTATGTTCACACCGAAGTAAACGATGGGCCTAGTGACTCCCAAATTAGAATAAAGGGTGTTGTGCCTGTTCCTGCGGATGTTAATCGAGATTTTTTACCAGACCCTGCTGCAAATGTGGAAGCTTTCGACGCGGTACATACTTATACTGTCGTGCGTCAAGTTCTTACTTTCTACCAAAGAGTATTGAAGAAAAAGTTGAATTGGCAGTGGAGTCAAGATAATGGTGAGCAAGCAATCAATGTTTATCCTCATGCAGGAGAAACGGCAAATGCCTTTTATAGCCGTGAGGAAAAAGCTTTAAAGTTTTTCTATTTCACTCCCTTTAAAGATTCAAATTTAACCTCGAAAGTTTTTACTTGTCGTTCACTAGATATTGTTGCCCACGAAACTGGACATGCAATATTAGACTCGCTAAAGCCTGAATGGATCTTATGGGATGCGCCAGCACAAACAGGAGCTTTACACGAGTCATTTGGTGATTTGACATCCATCTTTTTGATTCTGTCTCAGTTGGATTTGGTCGAGTATATTGTCGCGGAGACGAAAGCAGATTTACATCACAAGAATATATTGGCTGAACTAGCAGAGGAATTTGGACTAGCTTTTAACCTACGTAATGGGTTACGAAATGCAGATAATAACTTAAAACTCAGTGAGGTTACTCCTGAGGTACATGACTTGTCTCAGGTATTTACAGGAGGAGTGTTCGACACTTTGGCAGATTTGTTTACATCACGCAGAGATCCCTATGTGCAAGATAGTGCCGAAGTTCTCTACCAAACTGGGAAATATTTGGGTGAAGTTGTGCTGCGTGCCATCATTGAGTCCCCAAACTCTAATGCCAGCTTTGCAGATGTGGCTAATGCCATGATTAGAATTGCTCAAACAGATGGTAATCACGATTGCGCTAAATTTGTACAGAAAAACTTTGAATTTCGGGAAGTTTTGGGATCAAAAGCTTTTGGGACTCACATTGATTTATCCAATTTTGGTATGTATCCTAGTCGTCGTTGCGCTTGTGGGACAATGCAGCATCCACAATATAGACCAAAGGCTGCTCACTTGAATGGCACTCACACAGATGGAATGGTCAAGACACCATAGGTGTAGGAGAGCAAAGAAGCAGGGGAGAAAGAAGAAGCTCCATGAGCATCTGAGTCCAATGTCATCAACAAAAGCTGAAATCTTTGCCAGGGCAGGTGTAGGGAAGTTGTTGATTTGTAAGTATTATTTGGTTCTTCGTTTTTTCCCTTACATCCCTACCCCTTACGCCCAAAAACCAGCTATATTAAGGGTTGTGCTTTTTAAGCGTGCCATTCGCATTTGAGCCAAAGGGATAAATTCTCTTCTTCCCCTCTGTAACCCTTACACTCATTACAGTACTTGCTTTTAGACTTAACTTAGTGCCATTCACTCCTCACTCCAATGGAAAAATGACAAGCAAGTTTAATTTCCCCTCTCTTTGAGAGGATGGCAAGGAGAAGAAGCAAGTGTGAAGTATAAAGTGTATGACCGCTCTCCTGTATGAAGCATTTATTTTTATATCTTTTGTCTTTCATCCTTCTTCTTTTTCTTGCCAATCAGCCAATAAGTGAGGCTTACTCAACTATGAAAGTTAAGTTCGTTCAGTCAGGAGGATACGCAGGCTTGAGAAGGGGTTGTGAAGTGGATACAAACTTACTTCCAAGCAACGAAGCGGCTAAGTTAAAGTCTTTAGTGGAACAAAGTGGTATTCTACAAAAAGCTAAAAGTAATCACGCGCCACATGCCCGCGACTTGTTTAACTACAACATTACTGTTGAAACGGCTGAGGGCGAGCAGTGCAATGTCTCATTTGATGACTTGAGCTTACCTGAAGGTATACAACCATTGCTTAACTATCTCCAAAGTTGTGCGTATCCACTTACACCTAATGTGAATTAGGAAAAAAGGCAGGAGAAGTAAGAAGATGAAATTTACCAGCTTTTCAAATCAGACTTCCTCATGACTAGCATAGACTTTAGAACGTTAATCACAACAATCTTTGTCATAGTGGATGATTTGTATCAAAAGCAAGTAAAAAGTTTTTTAGCTAAAGTTTCTGTACGATTGCTACCAGAAAGCCTCATTTAATAAAGAGCATTGTAAATAATTTTGAGAAGTTAAATTATGAGTGAAAACACCCATAATGTTATTTTTTTTGACATAGGCGGTACTCTTGGATCTCCAAGAATTTCACCCTTTCCCTATCGCCTTGAAGGTTTAGATGTTTATCCTTATGTGCCTGATATACTGCGGCAGTTGCGTGAGCGCAACAGTCGCATCGGAATCATATCAAATATCGGCGATGATAAACCCGAAAACGTAAAGAGAGTACTGGAAAAGTGCCAAATTTATGATCTTTTCGATTCTGATCTAATCATTTATGGTGCAAAAAACTCTTCAGAAATCTTTCAGTTTACAGCACGTCAAGCAGGCCATTCTGATACTCCAAACCAGTGTCTATTTGTTGGTGAGGATAGTCATGAGCGAAGTTATGCAATACAAGCTGGTTGGCGTGTAGTTCCACATCCTTGTCTAGTTTGGGACGTGCTTAATGGTAGCCATTTAAGGTATATTCGCATAACTGTCCCAAGCGATCGCAGTGAACAGGGATGGCAGCAAGTCATTAAATCTTTACCTGTTGTACCTTTGTATGTGACTGGTGACAAAGGAAATCAGGTTTATGCGATCGCCACAAGCCAAGCGGCGATGAGACTTGATGATTTGGGATTTGCAGTAGATCGCTTGGGTAGTGAAGACGATCCCCTGACTACAGAAGTTTATTTACTACGGGACGATCTTCAAAAAAGCACTGGCTTTCTCAACCCACAAGGAAGATCAACGGAATTTTTTGCTAATGATGAATCCTCTAAAATGGTTTTGGCTTCTTCAACCGAAGGTCTTTTCGTTGCCTTACCATCAGATCGCTCAGTAGAGGACTATCATTTTGAGAACGCCCAACACGGACATAATCTGAAACTGCTGCCCGATATTAGTTTGCTCGAACCATTTGGAGAAGGTAATAATGCAAGAACTGCTGGCTTTTTAACCTCCCCTACCACTGAGCCATCCTTAATTCAGGCTGAATTAGACAAATTTAAAGCCATTACACCCGACAAAATTCGCAGCCATGTGGAAAGGTATGCAGGGATCAAACCTCTCAATGAGCAGCAGAGAATTATCAAAAGCCGACATATTCACAGTCCAGATATGCCGTTGGTTACAGAAGCATTAGCACAAGACCTAAAAAGCATTGGGGGAGATATTTTTAGTGTCAGCATGAATCAGTTTGTCCACGAAGGACGGGAGTTATACAACGTCGAGGCAGAAATTCAAGGCAGTCAATCACAGGAGATAGTTCTGGTCACTGCCCATTTAGATTCTACTGCTGCCAGCGATAGGCCTTACGATGCCAAAAATGATCCTGCCCCCGGTGCCGATGATGATGCAAGTGGAGTTGCTGCTGTCTTAGGGCTTGCCGAGGTCATCAAAGAGCTTAATTCCCTTAACCCATCTAAGAGAACAATTCGCTTTGTCCTCTTTAATGCCGAGGAGCATGGCTTAGTTGGTAGCCAAGCTTACGCCAGAACGCAAGCGGCGATCGCTGCTCCCATTGTTGGCGTGTACCAGATGGACATGATTGGTTACAACATCGAAGCTCCTCGTTCCTTTGAAGTTCACGTTGGTTATGCCAAATGCGACGACGTGCAGCAGCGATCGCTCGTTCTCGCCCAACGTCTTGAACGGCTAGTTTCTGTTCTTTCTCCCAGGCTAGAACATCCTCAAATCTATACCCAACCCGACCCTGCCGAGGGTAGGAGCGATCATGCAAGTTTTCATCAACGGGGCTACGCAGCTTGCATTACCTCTGAGGACTTTTTCGTTGGGCCCGATCTAACATCACCCGAAGCTGAACCCAACGTCAACTATCACCGAAAGGAAGATAAGTTTGTGGATTTTGACTATGCGGCTGATATTGCCCGCGTAGTTGGCGCTGCTGCATGGGTGACAGCAAATGCTTAATTTGGGATCAGCCCATAGAAGGTTATTAAAACCTAGTTTTTCCCTTGTTCTTTAACTTCTGCTTTCTCATTACAAAAAGGTTAGGTATGCACAATGGTACACTCTATTGACCGTCGTAACTTCAGCACAAATCGTGCGACTCAAACGCGTATTGATGAACTCAGCCGAAATGCGTCATTTGTTTCTAATGAATTGCCTGGAAACCATACTGTTAGTGTTTCTTACTTCAATTCGCTCACAGGTACACCCAACACTCTCGTTTCAAACAATGCCCCAAGCACAGATGGATCGCTGATTGATCGAGCGTTAAACTTTGTCAGCCAGACAAGTGCTGCTTTCGGATTTGCTCCCAGCGAACCAGTAGAATTTGTCCCAGACCCGACCATTGAAACAACTAGTGCTGATAGTCGCGCCGTTCACTTACAACAAACCTATCGTGGTATTCCTGTCTTTCAGATGGTTCGTACCGTTCGCTTTTCTCCTAACCAGGAGATTAATGAAGTCGTCGGAAATAACGTTAATCTCCCAACCGGGATTAATATTGCGCCGCAAATTGATGTTACCCAAGCCGTAACAGCTGCTGCTGGGTATATCGCTAACCCCAATGAAACTGAAGAAATAACAGACGGTTGGGGACAGCCAATAACCCCTATCAGCGTGGACTTGTCCGATTACAACCCGCGAGTGCTAGTTACTTTTCCCATGCCGAGTCAACCGACAGTCTTGGATAAAGGGCCTTTTGCTGACTTGATTTCGGCTCATCTGGTTCTTTTTTATCAAAATCCTGAGACACGCCTCGGATGGTACGTGCAGATTACTCTGCCAGATTATCAAGATCAATACGAAGTTATTATCTCAGCCGATCAATCTAACCCAGACATTCTTTACTGTCAAAGCTTAATGAGAACGGTTGTGGAGGGCAACGTTTATACAGAAAATCCCAGGACTACCCCCCGAAGAATGATTCGTTTTCCCAGAGACTTGAATGAGTATCCTGTTCCAGTCCCCCAACCTCTGCCTCCTCAATTCCCTGGTGACTGGTGTATTCACAACCAGTCCGTTGGCAATAATACGATCGCAGCTCTTTGGGAGGTTATATTTCCAGGACGACAAGAACGTGAAATTCAGAAGCTTGAAGGGCAAGAGCAAAATGGTAATGTCGTGTTCAATCCTAACGACCCTAATGGAGATGAACAGAAGATATTAAACATCTTCTATTTCTGCAACTATATGCACGATTTCTTCTACCTGTTGGGCTTCAATGAAGCAGTCGGTAATTTTCAACAGATAAATTTTACAGAGCAAGGAAGTTCTGGCGATCCGGTGGATGCTCGCGCCTTTCGTAATCCGGTTCCTGGGACAGCGAATATGTTAACTCTGCCAGATGGGCGAAAAGCCATTATGAACATGGGGTTGGTAGATTCTACTAAGCGACATACTACTTTTGATGCAGATGTAGTCTTCCATGAATTTGCTCATGGCGTGACTAATCGTTTAGTCGGTGGTCGAATGAATAGTCCACGAGGACTCCAACAGCCCCAAAGTCGGGGCATGGGTGAAGGCTGGGGTGACTATTTTGCGCTTACGATTCAAAATTTTGGTAAGCCAGTTGAGAAAGTCGTTACAGGTGATTGGGTGATCGATAATCCAAAAGGTATCCGTCTTCACCCATACGATAGCAACTTTCCTGATCACTTTGGCAAACTTGGGAAAGATCGCTACAACGAAGAACATAATATCGGTGAGATTTGGTGCGCCACCTTAATGGAGATGAATCGCCAGATTGGGCAGGCATTAGGCTCGCAAGAACGCGGTCATCAGATTGGTTGGCAAATGGTCGTTGATGGATTAAAACTGTCTCCCGCTAATCCCAGTTTCCTAGATGAACGTGACGCAATACTCCGCGCACTCAATGACTTGCTTACAACAGGACGCTTAACGAGTGACGAACACGCTAATGTAAGAAGGGCTGTTTGGACAGTCTTCGCTAAGTTTGGCATGGGGGCTAATGCTGATTGTTTTGGGGCTTCGCTCAATGGAATTGTTGAGGATACTAGTCTGCCCCCAGGCTTATAGGTAAAGCGTAGGGGTAAATGAGTATTTCCTGCCCCTACTCAATAATGAACCTCGACTTCATGCAATTACAAAATGTTCTTAGATTTCACCAAGTGCATCCCGTGCGGCTAACATATTTATTTTTGACGCAACACTTTGGAGTTCCGCGATTCATAGAGTTCAGAGTCTTGAGATTTTCTGGAAAAATTTAGCTTACCTTCAATTGTAAAAAATGACCTTTAAATCGACAAAATTCAAATCAAAAATTTTGATTGTCTTGAGTTTGATTTTTATTCTCTTTATTAGTGTGATTTTGGCTAATAATCATGCCTTAGTAGTATATGTACCAGAAAAATTAAATACAAATCTTTTTTTAACTCATACATTTTATAATGAAACACGACATAACATGGTTAGTGCTGATTTTGGAGAGCAGTTTCAATTGAAAATTAGTGAAATTGCTAGTATAAACTCTGGAAAGGTTGAACTAACTTTACTAGACGTAACAGAAGATTCAAGATGTCCTTCCGATCTAAATTGTTTCTGGGCAGGACAAATACAAATTATTGTTAAAATTTTAGTAGATAAGAAAGATTTGGGAAAATCAAATTTGATTTACAATGCAAGCCGGAAGGATTTAGCTATCAAAAAAATTGATAATTATTTAATAGAGTTTATTAAGGCTGAACCTTATCCCAAGAGTAATCAAAAAATAGAACTTTCAGATTATGTTTTTACTTTAGTAGTTTCTCTACTAAAAGATAATTAAGGAAAGTGTAGAATAACAAATTATTTGTCGTACTGGGTTGACAACACGCATTTACTCAAGTTTTATCCAGAATACTTGGTCGGATTTTCTATTTTCCCTTAAGTTTTTTCGCAACCAAAAAGTGGATATAATCGAATGGCACTAAGAAAAGCTCTAAGCTATGCTCCATAAAGATTACAGACGTTTATGCTATTAAGCAGTCAAGGAGTAGGTGCGATCACTATTTTTTGTAGGTGCTGTGAAATGGAGGCAGTAACTGTGCGGATTGTCCAAAAAATTTTTAGATAGGAAAAGCTTACTCGTTCATGAAATACTTTATTGAAGATGAGAAAGCAAATATAACTACTATCATTGTGACACTACGAGTACAAATTCTCTCTTGATAAATTTAGTCAAAGTTTAGGATTGCCTTTTAAAGAGCTATTACCAACAAGTGTAATTGAGCAAGCACTCTTGGAGCTAAAAATTAGATATTATCAGCGATTATTTGACCCAATAGTAACGCTTTGGGCATTTTTATCTCAAGTTTTAGATACGGATAAAAGTTGTCATAATGCAGTGAGTAAAGTCATTGCTTATTTGGCTGGGCTGGAAGTAGAAATTCCCTCAACCGATTACCGATTAGCTTTCATTTGGTCAAACCAGGCGATCGCAGCCAAGGAACTACTGATCCGGCTGCCACTTCTCACATCGGCAATCCCAAGCGCGTGTTGTCGCATAGCCTGAATCAATTGCTGTTTGTCGAAAATGCCTAACTCATCAATTTGCGACTGAGCGACCATTTCCTCCAGATGGGGTAAATTCTTGGCTAGTCCTTGCCAATAAACCTCATTGAAATTTCCCTTGAACCGCCGAGTCCGAATTGGTTCGGGCAGAATCCCGCCCATGGCCACTTGCAGCAGAGGCTTAGGAACGCCAGGGATTTCTCTCAGTTCTTTGGGGAGACTGAGACAGTAAGTAATCAGACGCGGATCGAGGAAGGGTTGGCAAATGCGGATTCCCAGAGGTGCGGCAAGATTCCAAGCAGCCCAATTTCCGGCAGATGCCCGCAGTCCTAGCAGATTTAAGGATTCTTCTACCGGATATCTATTGATATCACGTATAGTTGCTAGTGCCTTGCCCCACATATCATGCTGCTTGGCAAAGTCAGGCAGAACCCAAGGAGGAATACTAAATGAACCTAGCTTTGGCCAGCGTCCATAGCCGTCTCGGATTAAAGCTGAGAAGCCCTCGCGCAGCAGTGGCGGAATTAAGGGTTCAATTCCGAAGGGGTACAAAATTGACCAGAGGCTCTGGTTTTTGGCATTAGCCCATTGACGCGCCTCCTGTAAAGCTTTGTTCCAGTGACCTTGACGCATCAAATCTGCCAAGTGCATCCGATTTCCTTCTACAATCAGTTCTGCACCCCCTCCACTCATAATCGCCGTTACCCCTAGTTGAGCAGCTACATCCACCAGCACCTTTTCCATTGCTAAGTGGAATAAACCAGGATAAGGTTCGTCGTGGCTAGGGATTTCTTGGGTAAACCACTGGAAGTCTAGAGCCGCATCCCCATCCACATAGTGTGGTTCAATCGCTCCACCCTGATCTACCACCATCTGAATGTAATCTGTTTCACCTGACAGACTCCGCATTTGA
Source organism: Nostoc sp. FACHB-133 (assembly GCF_014698055.1). Classification (NCBI taxonomy): domain Bacteria; kingdom Bacillati; phylum Cyanobacteriota; class Cyanophyceae; order Nostocales; family Nostocaceae; genus Nostoc; species Nostoc sp. FACHB-133. Next base: position 159,991 of record NZ_JACJSH010000002.1, on the reverse strand, counting down.
TAAACCAAAGAAAGGGTAGTCAACTTTCTGGGAGAGGTTTCTGCGGCTAGTAAGTCACGGGCAATACACACTATAGAAGAGCTATCCATCCCTCCTGATAAGTGAGAGGCGGTTTTCTCCTCCTGAATGCGCTGTTTAACCGCTTGCCGAAAAAGGTAGCTAAACTGTAAACCAGCTTCCTGGTGCGTGATATTTTCTATCGGTTGAATTTGCTTCATCCAGTCCCAAGACCAGATTTTTGTTGTCCGACGAGAGGCAGTCAATACTAGGAGAGTGCCTGGTAGAATCCGTTGAATTTCCTCAAATGCCGTCTTTTCAGTGGCTAATTCGACAAAAGCATAGGTAAACATTAAGAATGAGGCGAGAAAGTCTTTATTAATGGCAGCTTGGGGAAGTCGTTGCGCTAATAATTGCAAACTAGTGCTAACCCAGGTAGTTTGGTTGTGGCGTGTCCAGTACAAGGGAAAGTTTCCTAGAGGATCTCGCAGGGCGAAAAGACGCGATTCTTTCGGGTCGAAAACCACTAGGGCAAATTCACCCTCAAGTTTCTCTAAACCTTGTGCGCCATAATGTTGGAAAATAGCCAATGCCAAGGCTGCATCTGAGGCGAATTTCTGCGAAAATGCTTGAGGAAAGCGAGTTTTCCAGTCATCCTGGTAATAAATTCGTCCCATCAGCACCACTGCCATCTCTGTTGCGGAGTCTTGGGCAAAGGTTACTAGGGAATTTGCTGGGGAAAAGAGATGAAATTCAGCCTTTCCGGTTGCTTCTAGGATGACTTCAAATCCGGTTCTCATAGCAGTCCTCGCGATCGCGTTTAGGAATATCTGACAACTGGGGTAAAGGGTTGACAATGAGCTAATTCATCCGTCACAACTAAGCCATTACACTCCACCCAGGCGTGGATTTGAAACGGATAGCGGTCAATGCCGATAACTAAAGTTGCAGGTAAGCCGTAAAAAGTACGGAGAAGATGATAACCAACCAGCGATCGTTCTTTACAAACCATTGGTAAGAAAAGTTTACTAGCAGCAGTTTCCCGCACGATTTGATCCACTGTTTGAATGACATCTGTTGTTACTGTGGTGTCAGTTGGTGATATTGCACGATGCCAGTGTTGCCACAATGAGATAGTACGACTCCATCCGAGTAGACGAAAACTAAGCCAACTTAAGCTTAACAATAGCTCAACTGTCAGGCGATTTGGCGTTGGTTCAGGGTTGAATAAATTGTGGAAAATTGCGCTGACTGTTTTTAAGAGCAAAAGTAATGTTTTGTTAAAAATTTTACTGGTTTCTCTTGAACAAGAATGTATCAAATTAAATATGTAATTATGCGTTTTTATTTCGGTAACAAATAGATTTTTTTGCTCTAAATCCTGTAAGAGTTTATTCAAGTCAGAGCGAATATTTTCTTCAGTTACCTCATAGATTTTAGTTAGTTCGTTAACTGTCTCTTCTACTCCTTTTTCGAGTACAAGTAACACCATTAAGGTAGCAACTTTATCCAGCCCATAAAATTGTCCGCGCTCAAAGTCCAAGATTTGAGCGATCCCATCTTGCACAAATAGAAATACGTCCTGATTGAGGCTGTAACTGTTTTCGTTTCCTTTATTCAACATTTCTTATATGCTGTATTAAGTAGTGAGAAAAATTACATATTTCATAGAAAGATTTTTATCAATTATACTTAAATATTTCATAAATACAATGTTTATATTCAACGAATATAATACTAAAATTTATTACAATAATTGTCTACATCGTCTCACCTATTTCTAGAATAAATGCAACCTTTTCATCATCTGCTAATTAGCCAGAAATATCTAAGTAATTCGGCGGAAAAACATCTATCTTAAGAAAGAAAAATAAATTAAAAAGAAAAATAGATTAAAATTCTTTTTCATCCTGCTTTATACCAACCACAAATATTTACACCGCCATACTTATCAACTCACACCTTTTTAGCTTCTGTATTCCTAAATCATAAAAATTAAATAAGCACCAATCGAAATACTTTCTATCTTTTGATTGATAGTTTAAATTAAATATTTATTTGTCATTTTTCTGAAGAATTACAACCAATACAACAATTTATGATTGGTAGAATAATCTTTTTTGTACTAGAAGAAGAAGGCGATAAAAATGTTGAATAAGCAAGAAAATCAGCAAGCTACTGATTACTCGGAGACAGAACAACACCTTAAAAGACAAGAGTGCTACATACCTCCAAAAAACAGATTTGCTCGTTTTTTGAAATGGACTGGCTTTGAGAATAAAACGTTATGGGATATTCTGCAATTGGTAGGATTATCTGTCGTCGTGACTGTAATAAGTATTGTGCTAACTCAGTGTCATCAAAGATATGAAAAAAATCGTGACCAGGAAAGATACGAATATGAAAAAAATCGTGACCAGGAAAGATACCAACAAACAGCCTTAGAAAACTATTTCAAAGAAATGACAGACATATTAGTTGAGAAAAAACTAGGTACCCTCCATCACATTCATACAGACAACCAGCCGTTTAATCATCAAGACTCCATTTCTCAATCCATTGATATATTAGAAGAATTAGAACCAAATGATAGGCTCAATAAAGAACAACGAGACAGGATAGTGGAAATCTTAAAGGAAATAAAAGACAGTCAGTTAAAAGAATTGGAGGCTATTGCGAGGGCGCAAACTTTAACCACTTTGAACTTGCTACGTTTAGGTACAAAACGCCGCGACTTGCTCATTAATTTCTTGAGGGAAACAACATTAGCTACTAAAGATCGAACTTGTGTTGAACGAGACGATAAATCTGAAAGATGTAAAAAGCAAGAGCAAGAAGCAAATCTCCTAATTGGTATTAACCTTAACAGCCTCCAACTTCCCAAAATCAACCTAGACCTCTTTATCCTCAAAAAAGCTGATTTTGGTAATGCCAATTTATCTCAAGCTTTCCTTTCACAAGCTGACCTCAGAGGTTCCAACCTCAGCGGTTCCAACCTCAGTCAAGCTTCTATGATTAACACCAATTTGAGAGAAGCTAATCTCACAAAGTCCGATTTGAAAAGAGCTAATTTGGGAGGAGCTAACCTCACCAATGCTAATCTTACCAATGCCGATCTCACCAATGCCACACCTCCAAGCCTTAAATCCCAGTATGCCAGACCCGAACTAGCCGAACAGGATTTTCCTAATACCTATCTTTGCAATACCACGATGCCTAATGGATATATATCCAAACGAGATTGTGAGAAGCGCTGGCAGCAAAAATTTGATTGAGTCAGTTAGGAGGAGTCCACCAGTAAGATGTATTAGGACCATCATTTGCAGATCCCTGATACCCAGCCTGAATTTGTTCTAGGGTACCAAGAGAGTAAATCTCAGGTTGACGATAGGGAAGTCGTTTATCGGTCTTGGTTAGCTGTCTTAGTAGCTCTGTTGAAGACTCTAAATTTTGCTTAAACATAGTAATAAACTCGAAAGTCTCTACAACTCTATTGTGTATTATTTGAAATAAAATGAACAACAAATTCAAGAATATTTATTGTCAATTAGAATATCACAATAAAAGACGTTATTTAACCTTGAGTGCAACCGAGCTAACCCAGTCTGTTTCAAACTTTTCGGCGTAGCCTGCTGTTAGTAATTCAATCAGCACCTACTGAGTACGGTAAGCTCGCTCGCTCTTATCCTACACAAACCACTATTACTTGGGAGCATTGGCGGATTAATATTACTTAATTTATTAACCGACCAATGAACGGGATTACCAACTTTGTTTTTTCTTCCCTGTGCGATCGCGTTCAAGGTTTCGCTCAAAGTATTGTGCTGAATAAAATTGCTAATTTTACGGATATCGCGTTATTTGAAACACCCGAATTATTGAACTTGGTGCAACTGGCAGAAACAGGAATAGAACGGCTTAAGGAACTATCCTTGCTTGTAATTACAACTTTGCATGGTTTTTTTCTTTTAATTCCTGCTATTTTGCTCTCTGGCTCAATTGCTTGGTGGATACCGTTAATTTTATTTACCTCTGCTACACCAGCGATTTATGTGGAATTGACTTACCGCAAAAAAAGCTGGAAAGTCGAAGAAACTCAGGCGAGTCTTGTCCGGCAAATGAACTTGTATCGGGATATTTTAGTAGGTGAAGCTTACTTCGATGTTATGGCGGGTATGGATTTGGATTGGCACGATGTTCTCCTGTTGTAGTTGTGATTGGCTTAGTTTCGAGCCTTCAGGTTAATCTCACTTAAAGTAATCTGCAACTATTGCAACCAAGTATCTGGCGATCGCTTCCAGCAGGCGGTCACGCCATCGCAAAAAAAGTGATCCACAAAAATGAGCAACGCATTCGGTTAACATGTATAGAATTTAGCTTATTAGAGAAGTTACGTGAATCATTCAGGAAAGATTTTTTCAATGGTTAAAATATTACAGTAATTGTGGGGCTTTGTACCAGAGATGAATACAGATACCCGTGTGGTAGATGTGCATATTTCACGATTGCGGACAAAGGTAGAATCAGACCCCAACGACCCAGAATTCATTATTACAGTAAGAGGTAGTGGTTATTTTTTTCCACGAATTATTGATTCAGAACAGGAATAGCAGATAAATATGAGTAAGCTCATCTTAATTACAGGCATAAGTAAAGGTCTAGGTTATGCGATGACCGAGGGTTTTATTCAACAAGGGCATACTGTTATTGGTTGCGCTCGTTCATCAGATGCTATTGATAAAATACGCCAGAATTTTAGTGCGCCCAACGATTTCACTTCTGTAGATGTAGCAAATGAACACCTTGTAAAAAAATGGGCACTAGACGTACTTCAAAAATATGAACCGCCAGATATATTAATTAATAATGCGGCAATTACTAATTATCCAGCACCTTTGTGGGAAATACCATCTGAAGAATTTTCTGATCTAATAGATATCAATATCAAAGGAGTAGCGAATATAATTCGCCATTTCGTACCAGCAATGGTGAAAAAGAAACGGGGTATTATTGTTAACTTTAGTTCCGGCTGGGGACGTTCGACTTCAGCCCAAGTTGCACCATACTGTGCTTCCAAGTGGGCAATCGAAGGATTAACTCGTTCTTTGGCACAAGAATTGCCAACTGGTATGGCTGCTATACCCCTCAATCCAGGTATTATTCATACAGATATGCTTTCTATTAGCTTTGGAGAAGAAGCTGCTAATTATACACCCGTGTCCGATTGGGTATTGAAAGCTGTTCCGTTTATTCTCAATTTAAAACCCAAAGATAACGGGATTCCCTTGACTATACATTAAAATGATATGGAGCTATGTAGATCAGCAAAAAGTCGCTGTTTTATTTATCATTTTAGGAATTTTTACAATTATCTATGTCATTTTTAAATCTCTCTTAGTTTTTATTAGTAAATAAGGTGCGTTTCCCTTACTTCTATCACTACTTATAAGCAGTGTCAACTAGAATTTCTTTCCCATTTCGAAACTTAATAAATTCCTGCCCATGGTCGTAAAAAGGTTCACAAACAGGAATATTCTAAAACCAAGTCAACTCGCTTGAAGTAAAGCTTGATCTGTGTAAGTACAAAAGTCTTATGCAGGGTTCTTAAGGAAGGAAAGAGCAGTTACACTCAAACCTTATCCCAATAACGCTATCGACTCTACCAGGCTTCTGTTCAAAGCCACATTTATGCAAAAAACCTCAATTACTTTTTTTTGTCCAAAGTCGAATTGCTAAAGTTGGTAAAGAAAGCTTGGAGTAATTTATCGTCTACTTCCGGCCAGCGAATGGTGGTATCTGCAAGTCCATTGAGGGTATTTTGGCAATCAAATTTTAAGCTAGGTGTTTCATTTGGTGTTGACTCTGAAGATGTATTTTCTCCAACCAGCGATACAAATGAATACAAAGCGTTATCAGTAGAAATTTGGTTACTGCGAACTAGTTCAGCTTGCCAATCCTCATCAGAAAGCTCTTGCAGAGGGTAGCCCAAAGAGCGGATGTAGTTAACAAATTGACCCCAAGGAGCAGAATGAGAACTAATTAGATGAAAAGCTTTGCCCAAAGATTCTGGCTGCTGCGACAGGTTGATTAAAGCTTTAACGAGATAGTCTACAGGTGTAATTTTTTCCATGCTGTTCATCTCTGGCGCACTTTTTAATTGAATGCAGCTTTTGATGAATCTATAAAATATGTCATTTGAATTCCAAACGCCGGTTTGACTGTGCCATGTTATTCTACCAAGCCTGTAGATACTGCAAGGCAAACCGCGATCGCGTGCCATCATGACAATCTTTTCTGCCACCCATTTACTTTGGGGATAGCCTCCAACAAGTCCTTGAGAGTGTTCTAGAGGATCATTTTCTAGAACAACCTCTAATTTGAAATACTCATCTGAGGCGAAAACGCTAAGAGTAGAAATGAAATGTACAGGCTTGATTTTGATTTGACTAGCTAATCGCAAGACTTCCTCAGTGCCAAGCACATTTGCGGCTTTGAATAAAGCGTATGGATAAATATTATTCACCAAAGCCCCATTATGGTAAATTGAGTCAATTTGCCCCGCCATGAGGTGAAACTGCTCATCACCGAGACCAAGAAGCGGTTGAGATAAATCTCCTAATACGGGAATAATCCGCTCGTTGAAAGATTCCTCCCAAAGTAAATAAGCTTTCAGGGTTTCTTGGAGCCGTTGTTTCCCTACTGTCAAATTAGCACTACGCACTAGACAGTAGATATCTGCTTGAGTTTGTTGTAATAATTCCGCCAGCAAGAAAGCACCGACAAAGCCTGTTGCTCCTGTGAGCAGAATCGCCTTTGGTTGACTCACAGGTTGATAAACCAAATTCCCAGGCTTAATTGTCTCATCAAGGACAACTTCTGCCTGTAAGTTTAAGGGAGTAATTTCATTGGCACTGACAGTAGAATCTGTCCCAGAGGTAGATTCAATAGTTTGAGCAAGTTCAGCGATCGTTGGTGCAGTAAATAAGTGGCGCAACGGTAGCTTCATCTGGAAAGTCTCATTTACCTGGGACATCACCCGAATCGTTGTCAGCGAATGGCCTCCTAAATCAAAGAAATTATCCAGAACACCCACTTTCTCTAGATGCAGTGCATCAGCCCAAATATCTGCCAATATCTTCTCTACAGGGGTACGTGGAGCCACAAAAGTGACTGCCAACTGTGTATTCTGGAAATCAGGAATGGGTAAGGCTTTGCGGTCTACTTTGCCATTGGGAGTTAACGGTAAAAACTCTAACCTGACAAAAGCAGAAGGCATCATGTACTGTGGTAATTTCTCTGTCAAGAAAATGCGTAACTCATTGGTAGTTGGTGTTTGCTCCAACTGTGGCACAAAATAAGCTACTAAGCGTTTCTCTCCTGGAATATCTTCTCTCGCCACTACCACATTTTCCCTAACTCCTGGATGCTGACTCAGCATTGCCTCAATTTCCCCTAACTCAATTCGGAAACCTCGGATTTTTAGTTGATTGTCGATGCGTCCCAGGTATTCGATGTTGCCGTCTGGTAGATAACGTGCTAAGTCTCCTGTTTTGTAAAGCCGGGAATCTGGTTCATCGTTAAAGGGATTGGGGATGAATTTCTGTTGTGCTAACTCGTTTCGGTTGAGATAACCTCGTGCCACTCCTGCACCACCAATGTGGAGTTCTCCTGGTACACCAATTGGTACTGGTTGTAATTGCGAATCTAAAATGTAGATTTCTGCATTGGCGATTGGACGACCAATGGTAATTTTCTCGTCCTCCGGAGTACATTTTGCTACTGTGGCACAGACACTGGCTTCTGTTGGGCCATAAGCGTTAAAGAAGTTTCTGTCAGCAGACCAAAGTTTTATCAATTCAGCAGGACAAGCCTCACCACCAACGACGATTGTTTGCAGCTTGGGAAGTTCTTCTGTTGGTAGGACTGCTAGGGCTGATGGTGGTAGGGTGACATGAGTAATACCATAGTCGTGTAATCGCTCCATTAACGGCATACCCGGCATTATTGAGTCTTTTGTTCCCAGGTAGAGAATTGCCCCAGATTCCCAAGCCATGATGATTTCCCAGATGGAAGCATCAAAATTGAGGGAGGCAAACTGGAGAATGCGACTATCAGAATCCAAGCCAAAAGTTTGAATCTGTGCTTGAGCTAGGTTAACTAATCCCCGATGCTCAACCATCACACCTTTGGGTTTACCTGTGGAACCACTCGTGTAAATCACATTTGCTAGATGAGACGCTGTGACTTCACTAACGGGGTTGTCCTGATTGTTTTGGCTAATGTGTAACCAGATATCATCTAAAAAGACAACTTTTGCTGGAGTTGCAGGTAGTGTATCTAAGAGTCGCTTTTGGGTCAGCAGTACTCCAACTTGAGTATCTTCGAGCATGAAGCTCAATCGCTCTTGGGGATATTCTGGGTCAAGTGGTACATAAGCACCACCCGCCTTGAGAATTCCTAGTATTCCTACTACCATTTCTAAGGAGCGTTCTACAAATATCCCCACTAATACATCTGGTTTTACACCCAAGGACTGCAAATAATGGGCCAACTGGTTAGCACGACAATTTAATTGGCGGTACGTCAATTGTTGATTGCCAAACACCACTGCCACAGCATCGGGTGTACTCAAAGACTGCTCCTCAAATAACTGATGGATACATTTATTTTGGGGATAATCTACCTGAGTATTATTCCACTCAACTAATAATTGCTGTTGCTCAGACGCTGTGAGCATTGGTAATTGCGAAATCCGCTCTTGAGGATTAGCAACAATACCTTCTAGCAATGTCACAAAATGACCCATCATCCGTTCGATAGTGCTGCAAGAAAAGAAGTCAATGTTGTACTGCCACCACCCCACTAGTCCAGTGCCAGTGTTCTCCATGACTAAACTCAGATCGAACTTTACCGTGGAAGTCTCTATTGGCAACTCACTGACACTTAACCCGGTCAACTCCAATTGAGACACAGGAGTATTCTGGAGAACGAACATCACTTGGAACAGTGGTGTATGGCTCATGTCTCGTTCTGGTTGCAATGCTTCCACCAACATTTCAAAGGGCAAATCTTGATGAGCATAGGCGGATAATGCCATTTCTCTCAGGCGCGGGAGTAATTCGCTAAAGCTGGGGTTTTCTGCCAAGTTCGTCCGCATTACTAAAGTGTTGACAAAAAAGCCAATTAGCCCTTCTATCTCGGCGCGATCGCGGTTAGCAATTGGTGTCCCCACTAAAATATCTGTTTGGCCTGTGTAGCGATAAAGCAGAGTATTATATGCCGCCAACAAAGTCATAAACAAAGTTACCCCTTGCTGTTGACTCAGCTTTTCCAACTTTTGGGTTAGTTCCGCAGAGAGTGTAAACTTCAGATGTGCGCCATTGAAAGTCTGCACAGCAGGTCTAGGTCTATCTGTGGGTAATGGCAAAAATGTAGGTGCATTTGCCAATTGTTGTTTCCAGTAACTCAATTGGCTATTGAGTACCTCTCCTTGCAACCATTGTCTTTGCCAAATTGCAAAATCTGCGTACTGAATTGGCAGTGGCAACAGGGGTGACGGTTGACCGATTGAATAAGCATTGTACAGTGCTTGTAACTCCTCGACAAACACACTCATTGACCAACCATCACTGACAACATGGTGCATACACACTAATAACCACTGTTCTTTTGCAGACAGTATCAGTAATGTGGCTCTGATTAATGCTTCTGACTCTAAGTTAAAAGGTTGAATTGCTTGTTGTTGAAGTAATTTCTGTGCAGTAGTTTGTTGTTCTGTTACGGGTAAATGCTGCAAGTCAACAACAGTAATTGTCCAATTCGTCTGGGTTTGAATTATTTGTAAAGGCTTTCCATCAATGACAACAAAGTTGGTGCGTAATGCTTCGTGGCGATGAATAATTTCCCTAAAGCTTTGTTCTAAGGCAACAACATTAATAGTTCCGACTAAGCGCAACCCGAAGGGGATGTTGTATGAGGCACTGTTCGGGTTTAACTTGTCTAAAAACCACAAACGCTGTTGAGCATAAGACAGTGGTATTTCTGTATTCTCTGCCCGCTTTAAGATGGGTGGTGCAACAATTTCTAAGTCTTGTTGCTGCAACTGTTGAATGTTTTGGGATAATTGAGCGATTGTTGGTGCAGCAAATAAGCTACGCAATGGTAGTTCTACTTTCAAGTTGGTACGGACGCGGGAAACCAGTTGCGTTGCTAGTAGCGAATGTCCTCCAAGTTCAAAGAAGTTATCATGTATGCCCACAATATCTACTTTCAGCACTTGCGCCCAAATTAGTGACAAAATTTCTTCAATTGGGTTACGTGGAGCAACATACTGATCTGATAATTGACTGTGTAAATCAGGTGCTCTCAATGCGCGACGGTCTAATTTTCCGTTGGAGGTAATTGGTAAAGCTTCCAAGATAACTATTGCACTTGGCAGCATATACTCTGGTAATTTCTCCTTCAGGAAGCTACACACAGCGCTTACAGAGACTCTCTGCTCTGGCTGCGACACAATGTAAGCGACTAAGCGTTTATCACCTGGGGTATCTTCTCGCACAACCGCACAAGAAGCCTGTACATTAGTATGTTGGTTCAGTACTGCTTCAATTTCGCCCAACTCGATGCGGAAACCGCGAATTTTCACCTGATTGTCAATGCGTCCTAAAGATTCAATGTTCCCATCAGGTAAATAACGTGCTAAATCCCCTGTTTTGTAGAGGCGCTCAGAAGAAGCAGAGGGGCAGAGGGGATGGGGGGCAGAGGGGAAGAAAGACTGCTCCTCTGCTCCCCTGCTTCCACCGAAGGGGTTGGGGATGAATTTTTCTTGTGTTAACTCTGGGCGGTTCAAGTAGCCTCTGGCTAAAAGCACACCAGCAATGTACACTTCCCCTTGTACACCAATGGGTACAGGCTGTAAATATTTATCTAGGATGTAGATTTGAGTATTAGAAATGGGTCGCCCAATTGGAGGTAGTGGCGGCCAAGTGTCTACTAAACTAGGCAAAGTAAAACTGGTGGCTACATGGCTCTCGGATGGCCCGTAATGATTGTGCAGAGTACAGTTACTTAGCTGACTCAGCCACTTGGAAATGGCAGGAGTAATCTGCAACTGTTCCCCAGCAGTAATGATTTCCCGCAAATGAGTATTTACTAACTCACTACCAACAGCGAATTCTGCTAGTTGTTGTAATCCCACAACGGGGAGAAACATTCTTTGAATTGCTTTTTCTTGGATTACTCTTAACAAATTTGAGGTATCGTGGCGTAATTCCTCAGTTATTAAGAACAATGTACCGCCAGAACACCAAGTAGTGAAGATTTCTTGGAAGGAGACATCAAAGTTAATTGAAGCAAATTGTAGGGTTTTTGCGCCACGAGCAATTTTCAGATTGTCCGGATGCCACAAAATCAGATTGCAAAGGGCAAGCTGATTCATGGCTATACCCTTTGGTTGACCTGTAGAACCAGAAGTGTAAATTATGTAACCCAAGTTATTGGCTTGTACGCCAGTGATGAAATTATCCTGGCTGTACTGAGAAATTAATTCAGCGTCAGTATCTAGGCAAACAAGCTGTGTTTGATTTGGGGGCAGTCGGTCAAGAAGCGATCGCTGGGTTAGCAACACTTTAGCTTGAGTATCTTCTAAAATATATCTCAAACGCTCAGTTGGATACTCTGGATCGAGTGGTACATACGCTCCCCCTGCTTTGAGAATTCCCAACAGTCCAATGACCATCTCCAAAGAACGCTCGACACACAACCCGACTAGAATATCTGCACCTACACCCAAAGAACGCAAGTGATGAGCTAATTGGTTAGCGCAACAGTTTAATTGGTTGTAAGTAAGTTGTTGATTTTCATACACAACTGCCACTGCATCGGGTGTCAGTTCCACCTGCTCCTCAAACAAATGATGAATGCACTTATGAAGGGGATAATCAACTTGAGTATCGTTCCACTCAAAAAGTAATTTTTGTTGCTCAACTTCACTCAGCAGGGGCAATTGTGAGATTTGCTGTTGAGGGTTAGCAACAATGCCTTCAAGCAAGGTGACAAAATGGCTTGTCATGCGCTCGATAGTACTAGCATCAAACAAGTCAGTGCTGTACTCCCACAATCCTATCAGCCCAGTAGGACTGTTCTGCATGATTAAGGTTAAATCAAACCTGGAAGTTGTCAGTTTTACTGGCAATGAACTGACATTGAGCTTACTCATTTCTAATCCAGATGTGGGCGCATTCTGGAGGACAAACATTACCTGGAACAGTGGTGTGTGGCTGAGATCCCGTTCTGGCTGCAATGCTTCCACCAGCATTTCAAAGGGCAAATACTGATGAGAGTATGCCTCCATTGCCATATCCCGAACATGGGTAAGTAATTTGCTAAAGGTGGGATTTTCTGTCAAGTTAGTCCGCATGACTAAGGTATTGACAAAAAAGCCAATTAACCCTTCAATCTCAGTGCGATCGCGGTTAGCAATTGGCGAACCCACTAATATATCTTCTTGTCCTGTGTAGCGATAAAGCAGGGTATTATATGCCGCTAACAAAGTCATAAACAAAGTCACCCCTTGCTGTTGACTCAGTTTGGTTAGTTGTTGAGTTAACTCAACAGACAGGGCAAACTCAAGATATGCACCATTGAAAGTCTGCACAGCAGGTCTGGGTCTGTCTGTGGGTAATGACAAGAATGTGGGTGCATTTGCCAATTGTTCTTTCCAGTAACTCAATTGGCTGTTGAGTACTTCCCCGACTAACCATTGTCTTTGCCATAAGGCGAAATCTGCGTACTGAATTGGCAGTGGCAACAGGGGTGAGGGTTGACCTTGAGAATAAGCATTGTACAGTGCTTGTAACTCCTCAACAAACACACCTATTGACCAGCCATCAGATACAACGTGGTGTATACATACTACTAACCACTGTTCTGTAGGAGACAACACCACTAATGTCGCTCTGATTAATGCATCATGAGCTAAGTCAAAAGGCTCAATTGCTTCTTGTTGGACTAATTTCTGTGCAGCGATTTCTTGTTCTGTTAAGGTTAAATGCTGCAAGTCAACAACTGTCAGTGACCAATTTGGTTCTATTTTAATGATTTGAGTTGGTTTTCCATCAAGGGAAACAAAATTAGTGCGTAATACTTCGTGGCGATAAATAATTTCCCTGAAGCTTTGTTCCAAAGCGACAACATTCACATTCCCGACAAAGCGCAACCCTATTGGGATGTTGTAGAAAGGACTGTCCGGCTCGAACTGGTCTAAAAACCACAAACGCTGTTGAGCATAAGACAATGGTAGTTCTGTATTCTCTGCCCGCCTTAAAATGGGTGATGCAGCAAGTTCTATATCTTGTTGCTGTAATTGCTGAATTAATGGCGCTAACTCTGCAATTGTTGGTGCAGCAAATAACGAACGCAATGGCAGTTCTAATTTCAAGCTGCTACGCACACGAGAGACGAGTTGCGTTGCTAATAGAGAGTGTCCTCCCAAGGTAAAAAAGTTATCATGTCTGCCTACAAGCTCTATTTTTAGGACTTCTTGCCAAATCAGTGCCAGGATTTCTTCTAGGGGCGTGCTTGGGGCTACATATTTATCTGATAATTTATTACTTGGCTCTGGTGCTGGTAGGGCGCGACGGTCTATTTTGCCATTGGAGGTTAGGGGTAAAGATTCTAAGATGACGATCGCACTTGGTATCATGTATTCTGGTAGCTTTTCTTTGAGAAAGCTACGCAGAACGCTTACTGTGGGTGTTATCTGTGGCTGCGGTACTATATAGGCGACTAGGTGCTTATTTCCGGGAATGTCTTCGCGGACGATGACTACAGATGTTTGCACATCTTTATGTTGACTTAGTGCTGCTTCGATTTCTCCCAATTCGATACGAAATCCACGGATTTTTACTTGGTTGTCGATACGTCCCAGATATTCGATATTGCCATCTGGTAGATAACGAGCCAAATCTCCGGTTTTATAGAGGCGGGGGCTGGGGACTGGAGATTGGGCTATTTTTCTCCTCCGCTCCCTTACCCCTCTGCTCCTCTGCTCCCCTGCTCCCCTGCTTCCACTGAAGGGGTTGGGGATGAATTTCTCTTGTGTTAACTCGCTTCGGTTGAGGTAGCCTCTCGCTAATCCTGCACCACCGATGTGTAACTCTCCTGGTACACCCACAGGTACCGGTTGTAAGTTTTGATCGAGTATGTATATCTGGGTATTGGAAATTGGGCGACCAATAGGCACAGTCTTCAAATTGCTCTCTGGTTGACATTCCCAGAAGGTGACATCAATTGCGGCTTCTGTAGGCCCGTAGAGATTATGCAATTGACACCCTAAACAAGCAAAAAAGCGTTCCTGAAGTTCTTTTGGCAGTGCTTCGCCACTACAAATAACTCGCTTCAAGCTACTGCAATCTTTTAAACCTTGTTCTTCTATGAAAATCTGGAGCATTGAAGGAACAAAATGCAGTGTGGTAACTTGCTGCTCTAGTATTAGGTTGACCAAGTAACCACTATCTTTATGTCCACCTGGTTTAGCTACAACTAAACGCGCTCCAGTCAATAATGGCCAGAAAAACTCCCAAACGGAGACATCGAAGCTGAAAGGAGTTTTCTGTAAAACGCAGTCTATTTCTGTTAATTGATATGCTTGCTGCATCCACAGGAGGCGATTGCAAATCCCTAGATGCGTATTTATCGCTCCTTTAGGCTTTCCGGTGGAACCCGAAGTGTAAATTACATAAGCCAAGTTACTAGCTTGCACAGCAGCAATTGGATTTTGCTGATTCAACTGGGGAATGATTTGCCAGTCGGTATCTAAGCAAACAACACGCGCTTGATGTTCTGGTAATTTCTCAACTAATTGCTGCTGACTCAGTAATACTGAAACTTGAGCATCTGCAAGCATAAAGCTTAAACGGTCTTGGGGATACTCAGGGTCAAGCGGTAAGTAAGCCCCACCCGCCTTGAGAATGCCCAACAGTCCTACCACCATCTCCAAAGAACGCTCGGCACATATCCCCACCAGCACATCGGCTCCCACACCCAAAGAACGTAAGTAATGTGCCAACTGGTTAGCACGACAATTTAACTCGTGATACGTCAATTGTTGATTTTCAAACACCACCGCCACAGCATCGGGCGTGCGCTCCACCTGCTCCTCAAACAACTGATGGATACATTTATCTTGGGGATAATCTACTTGAGTATCATTCCACTCAATTAATAATTGCTGTTGCTCAAATGCTGTGAGCATTGGTAATTGCGAAATCCGCTCTTGGGGATTCGCCACAATTGCTTCAAGTAGAGTCACAAAATGACCAGTCATCCGTTCGATAGTGCTGCTATCAAATAAGTCAGTGTTGTACTCCCACCACCCCACGAGTCCATTGTTAGTGTTTTGCATTCCTAAAGTAAGGTCAAACTTGGCGATCGCACTTTCTATTGGCAATGAACTGACACTTAACCCAGTCAACTCTATTTCAGATGTGGGTGCATTATTAAGAACGAACATCACTTGGAACAGTGGTGTATGGCTCAAGTCCCGTTCTGGCTGCAATGCTTCCACCAACATTTCAAAGGGCAAATCTTGATGAGCGTAGGCGGATAATGCCATTTCCCGGATATGTGGGAGTAATTCGTTAAAACTGCGATCGCCTGATATCTCAGTCCGCATGACTAAGGTATTGACAAAAAAGCCAATTAACCCTTCTATCTCAGTGCGATCGCGGTTAGCAATTGGCGAACCTACCAGGATATCTTCTTGTCCTGTGTAGCGATAAAGCAGGGTATTATATGCCGCTAACAAAGTCATAAACAAAGTCACCCCTTGCTTTTGACTCAGCTGCACCAACCGTTGAGTTAGTTCACTAGACAGAGTAAACTCAAGATATGCACCATTGAAAGTCTGCACAGCAGGTCTGGGTCTGTCTGTGGGTAGTGGCAAGAACGTGGGTGCATTAGCCAATTGTTCTTTCCAATAACTCAATTGGCTGTTAAGTACTTCCCCGACTAACCATTGTCTTTGCCATAAGGCGAAATCTGCGTACTGAATTGGCAGTGGTAATAAGGGTGATGGTTGACCTTGAGAATAAGCATTGTACAGTGCTTGTAACTCCTCAACAAACACACCTATTGACCAGCCATCAGATACAACGTGGTGCATACATACTACTAACCACTGTTCTGTATGAGACAGCACCAGTAATGTTGCTCTGATTAATGCTTCTGACTCTAAGTCAAAAGGAAGAAGTGCTTGTTGTTGGACTAATTGCTGTGCAGCGATTTCTTGTTCTGTTAAGGCTAAATGCTGCAAGTCAACAACTGTAACTGTCCAATTCGTCTTAGTTTGAATGATTTGAGCAGCTTGTCCATCAACAACAACAAAGTTAGTACGTAATGCTTCGTGGCGATGAATAATTTCAATTAAGCTTTGTTGTAGCGCGGCAACATTAAGAGTTCCGACTAAGCGCAACCCGAAGGGGATGTTGTATGAAGCACTGTTCGGCTCGAACTGGTCTAAAAACCACAAACGCTGTTGAGCATAAGACAGTGGTAAGTTTGCATTCTCTGCTCGCCTTAAGATGGGTGGTGCAACAAGTTCTAAGTCTTGTTGCTGTAACTGCTGAATCAATGGCATTAATTCCGTAATTGTTGATGCAGCAAATAACTCACGTAATGGTAGTTCTACTTTGAAGCTAGTGCGGATGCGTGAAACCAGTTGCGTTGCTAGGAGTGAGTGTCCCCCAAGTTCAAAGAAATTATCGTAAATACCCACTTGCTCTACTTTCAAAACTTGCGCCCACAGGAGTGCAAGCATTTCCTCAACAGGTGTACGAGGAGCGACATATTTTTCTAGGAGTGCGGTGTCTAATTCTGGTTTTGGCAGAGCGCGGCGGTCTACTTTGCCGTTGGGAGTCAAGGGGAAAGATTCCAAGATTACTATTGCCGAAGGTATCATGTAATCTGGCAGCTTTGCTTTGAGGAATTGACGTATTTCGCCCATCGTAGGTTGACAGTCCTGATGCGTTACGATGTAGGCGACTAAACGTTTATCTCCAGGGGTATCTTCGCGGACAATGACACAAGATACCTGCACATCGCTGTGTTGGCTCAGGACTGCTTCAATTTCGCCCAACTCAATCCGTAAACCACGTATTTTTACTTGGTCGTCGATGCGTCCTAAGTATTCAATATTTCCATCGCTTAAATAACGTGCTTTATCCCCAGTTTTGTAGAGGCGCTCAGAAGAGGCAGAGGGGAAAGACTGCTCCTCTGCTCCCCTGCTCCCCTGCTCCCCTGCTCCCCTGCTTCCACCGAAGGGGTTTTGGATGAATTTTTCTTGTGTTAACTCGGTGCGGTTAAGGTATTCCCTAGCTAGACCATCTCCACCAATGTATAATTCTCCCGGTACACCAATACCCACTGGTTGTAGTTGGGAATCTAACAAATAGATTTGTGTGTTAGAAATTGGTTGCCCGATGGGAATAGTTGTTGCGCCTTCTGGCACATCCTGCACCAAGTACCAGGAACTAAATGTTGTATTCTCTGTTGGCCCATAAACATGGAGTAGTCGCTGCGGCGCACCATTGTTGAGTACTTCTTTAACCCATTTAGGATCGACAGCCTCGCCGCCAAATAGAAGATGCCGTAGTGAATTGAAAGCAGAGGGGACTTCTTGAGCAATTTGATTGAACAAAGCAGTTGTCAAGAATAACACACTGATACTTTGCGATCGCATAAAGACTTCGAAATCTTTGGGCGAAAGTGCCAAATCTTTGCTCACTCCTACCAACCGCGCTCCGTTCAGTAAGGCTCCCCAAATTTCAAAAGTAGCAGCATCGAAGGCGTGATTTGAGGCTTGGGCAATTACATCACCAGCAGAAATGCTGATATAGTTGGTTTCTTTGACGAGTCGAACTACACTTCGATGGACAATGCTCACACCTTTGGGTTGACCGGTAGAACCGGAGGTGTACATTACATAAGCTAAGTTATCAGCTGTGACGCTGGTAGTTGGGTTCTGTTGTGTGTGTTGATTGATGATATCCCAGTTTGAGTCTAAGCAAATTACACTAGCTTTGTGTTCGCCTAATTTATTAACTAGTTTTTCTTGAGTCAATATGACTGATAACTGAGTATCTTCAAGCATGAAGGTCAATCGCTCTTGAGGATATTCTGGGTTAAGTGGCACATAAGCACCACCCGCCTTGAGAATCCCCAATAGTCCCACGACCATTTCTAAGGAACGCTCCACACATATCCCCACCAGCACATCAGCTTTCACACCCAAAGATTGCAAATAATGCGCCAACTGGTTAGCACGGCTGTTCAATTCGCGGTATGTGAGATGTTGATTCTCGTACACCACTGCGACAGCATCGGGTGTAAGCTCTACCTGCTCCTCAAACAACTGATCAATAGATTTATCCTGGGGATAGTTAGATTGGGTATCGTTCCATTCAACGAATAGCTGTTGCTGCTCAGATTCTGTTAGTATTGGCAACTGGGAAATTCGTTGCTGAGGATTAGTAGCGTAGACGCAAAGCGGCTTGTCGTCAGACATCGCCTCAAGCATTGTTCTAAAATGACCCAGCATTCGGCTAATCGTTCCATCTTCAAACCGACTAGTATCGTACATCACCCTCAGTGACAATTGCTCACCAGGAGAAACTGAAACTGCCAAAGGATAATTTGTTTGTTCAATCCACCTAAAATTCGAGAGGGAAAAATCGCTATTGCCTTGTAGAACAGTAGTATCAACAGGATAATTCTCAAAAACAACAATACTCTCAAACAAAGATGTACCCCTGGGAACATCACTCAGCCCCTGAATCTCTACCAATGAGCTATAGGAAAACTGCTCAGACTCAACCTGTTTTGCCTGTAAATCCTTCAATAAACCCAGCAATTCAGTCTGCTCGGAGATTTGCACCCGCACTGGCAGAGTATTGATAAACAAACCCACTATCGACTCTACACCAACAAGTTCAGGCGGACGACCAGACACTGTTGCACCAAAAACCACATCTGTTTCTTGGCTGTAGCGAGACAGCAACAATCCCCAAGTCGCCTGCACCAAATTACTCATCGTCAATTGATGCTGTCTGACAAAAGACACTACTGCTGCTGTCGCTGGTACAGTTAAGTCAATTTGTTGTTCACTGTAGATCGAATGCTGCTCGCGCATTGACAATGGTTTATCCACAGTCAAAGGTGTTGGTGTAGTAAAACCTTGCAGCTTTTCTCGCCAAAATTCTTTAGCTAAATCTCGATCCTGTTGCTGTAACCAAGCAATATAGTTGCGGTAGCTGACAGTTCCGATGTTAGATAAACTTTTACCCTGAGAAATAGCTTGATAAAAGTCCAACAGGTCTTGGAAAACCAAAGGTGACGACCAGCCATCAAGTAATAAATGATGATGACACCAAACAAACTGATAAGTATTCCCATCCAACTGGATTAGATGTAGGCGCATTAATGGCGCTTGCGATAGTTGAAAACCCTGTTGTCGCTCAGAATCCAGAAAAGTCTCTAATTGCTGTTGCTGCTCTTGTGTAGATAACTCGCGCCAGTCATAAGTTTCGACCGTCACCTGAACCTGTCGATACACTACTTGAACTGGCTGACTCAAAGACTCCCAAAGGAAAGCTGTGCGAAAGACGGGATGCCGAGCTACCACTTGCTGCCAAGCTTGCTCGAAGATTTTTACATCTAGATTTCCCGTAAAAATGCAAGTTATCTGCTCAAAATATACACCTGAGTCTGGAGTATATAAACTTTCAAACAGCATCCCCCCTTGCATGGGAGATAAGGGATAAATATCTTCAATATTTTGGCGATTAGTTTTGCTAAGTTCTAACTTCATAAATTTTGTAATATCCGATCTAGTTCTAGTTGGTTAATTTGAATTAATGGAAAATCTGTAGGTGTATAACCTGTATTTTCTGGTGATAAACAATGAGCAATGATCTGCTGCAAAGTTTCGACAAATTCTTGGGCAATATTTTCAATTGTTGCGTGCTGATGGATATTGCTGCTGTATGTCCAATCTATTTGCAGATGTTCGTTAATAATAATGGCATTAATGTCTAGCAAATAATGGCGATGACCTTGTAAACTCTCGCTGTTTCCGCTAGACTCATTAGCTATTTGCATTAGAGAAGATGTATTCACAACTTGAGAAAATTGTCCCAAATAATTAAAGCTAATTTCTGCTTGGGGAATTTTTTCCAGTTGGGCGTTAATTTCTGCATCAACATTCAGATAACGCAATAAGCCATAGCCAATACCTTTATTAGGAATTACACGTAATTGTTCCTTGACGGATTTTAAAACAGTACCCAGATCATCTATGATTCCCAGTTCCACAACCACTGGGAAAATTGTTGTAAACCAACCAACGGTGCGTGATAAGTCTACGCCATCAATAATCTCTTCACGCCCATGACCTTCTAAGTTGAATAACACTGACTCAGAGTTAGTCCATTCGCTCAACACCAGCACTAAGGCAGTTAGCAAGATATCATTTATTTGTGTTTTGTAAGCTTTCGGAACATCTTGCAGGAGGGAAAGAGTTTCAGCTTCATCTAATGATATTGATATTGTCCTAGCCGATGCAGTTGTGTTTACTCCTTGTGCATAGTCTACGGGGATAGAGTCAACTGCATCGTAAGATGCACTCAACCAATAATCTAGTTCTGATTTCAAGACTTCTGATTGAGCATATTCTGTCAGTTGTCGCGCCCAATCTTTGAAGGATGTGGTTTTGGCAGGTAGCTGAATGGTTTTGCCTTGACTGAGTTGCTGGTAAGCTGTCTGCAAATCTTCTAACAATATCCGCCAGGAAACACCGTCTACTACTAGGTGGTGAATTACTATTAGCAATCGCGCTTTTTTGTCAATACCCAGCCAGAAAAATGCTACTTGCACGAGATTTTCTGAAAGATTTAAACTCGCCTGTAATTCATTGGCTGTGGTTTCAATGACAGTTTCTATCTGAGTTTCTGGAACTGTCGATAAGTCAAAACGGGGGATAGTAATATTATCTGTTGGGGCAGCATGAATCTGCTGCCATATTGTATCTGTTTGGGTGAATCTTAGCCTTAGAGCATCATGATGTTTTAATAATTGTTGCCATACTTGCTCTAATATTTCTAGGTCGAGGTTTGATGGTACTGTGAGAAGAAATGATTGATTAAAGTGGTGATTTTCTGGTAATTTCTGCTGGAAAAACCAGTGTTGAATTGGTGTTAGGGGTAATGTCCCACTGACTAATCCTTGTTCAATTGAGAGTGCTTTTGTTGTACCTACAACTGTGGCTAATTGGGCGATGGTTTGATTGGCAAATAGTTGTTTGACTGTCAGTTTTATGCCGGCAACTTTTGCTCTGCTGATGATTTGAATGCTGAGGATAGAATCTCCTCCTAGTTCAAAAAAGTTATCGTGTATGCCTATTTGCTCTACTCTTAATACTTGCGTCCAAATTTGGGCTAATTTTTCTTCAATCGGGGTGTGCGGTGCTACTAGGTTGCTTTCTATTCCTGTGCGTGCTTCTGGTTGTGGTAGGGCGCGACGGTCTATTTTGCCGTTGGGGGTTAGGGGTAGGGATTCTAGAGTGACGATCGCACTTGGTACCATGTAGTCTGGTAGCTTTTCTTTGAGAAAGCTACGCAGAACGCTTACTATGGGTGTTATCTGTGGCTGCGGTACTATGTAGGCGACTATGCGTTTATTTCCGGGAATGTCTTCGCGGACGATGACTACAGATGTTTGCACATCACTATGTTGGCTTAGTGCTGCTTCGATTTCTCCCAACTCGATGCGGAAACCCCGGATTTTTACTTGGTTGTCGATGCGACCCAGGTATTCGATATTGCCATCTGGTAGATAACGAGCCAAGTCCCCAGTTTTATATAATCTACTCCCTCCTAACGACGCTCGCGGACTCGCTAACGCTGCGCTATCCTCAAACGGGTTGGGTATAAATTTTTCTTGCGTTAACTCTGGACGATTGAGGTAGCCTTTTGCTAATCCTGCACCACCGATGTGTAACTCTCCTGGTACACCCACAGGTACTAGTTGTAAGTTTTGGTCGAGTATGTAGATTTGCGTGTTGTCAATTGGACGACCAATTGGGACAAGTTGTGGATAAATCTCACGCTGACAATTCCAGAAAGTTGCATCAATACAAGCCTCTGTTGGCCCGTAGAGATTGTGCAAATTTACATCTAGTTTACTTAACAAGCCTTCTTGCAGAGTAACGGGTAAGACTTCACCGCCACAAAACACGTGTTTGAGGGAGTGACAAGTTTCGATTCCTCCCTGTTCTAAAAGCATTTGTAGTAGAGATGGAACAAGTTGAACAGTAGTTACCTGCTGCTGGGCAATTAACCTTAAGAGATAAGCACTGTCAGTATGACCTCCAGGTTCAGCTATTAACAACTGTCCACCTACTAACAATGGAGCGTAGAATTCCCAAACTGAGGCATCAAAGCCAAAGGGAGTTTTTTGCAGTACTTTGTCTTTTTTAGTCAAGGGGAATGTTGCTTGCATCCAGAACATGTGGTTGCAAAGGTTACTGTGAGATAGCATTACCCCCTTCGGTTGACCAGTAGAGCCAGAAGTATAGATCAGATAAGCTACGTTATTAGCTTGCACCTGGGCAATGGGATTCTCCTGGCTAGACTTAGCGATCGCAAACCAGTCTTTATCTAAGTGGACTACACGCGCTTGATATTGAGGAAGAGACTCAACTAGATGCTGTTGGGTAAGCAAGACTGAAACTTGAGCGTCTGCAAGCATGAAAGTTAGACGGTCTTGGGGATACTCAGGGTCAAGTGGTACATAAGCCCCACCCGCCTTGAGAATACCAAGTAATCCCACGACCATCTCTAAAGAACGCTCCACACATATCCCCACTAGCAAATCAGCTTCCACACCCAAAGACCGCAAATAATGCGCCAACTGGTTAGCACGACAATTCAATTCGTGATACGTCAATTGTTGATTCTCAAACACCACCGCCACAGCATCGGGTGTGCGCTCCACCTGCTCCTCAAACAACTGATGGATACATTTATCTTGGGGATAATCTACTTGAGTATCATTCCACTCAATTAATAATTGCTGTTGCTCAAATGCTGTGAGCATTGGTAATTGCGAAATGCGCTCTTGGGGATTAGCAACAATACTTTCCAGCAGTGTCACAAAATGGCCAGTCATCCGTTCGATAGTGCTGCTATCAAACAAGTCTGTGTTGTATTCCCACCCTCCCACTAGTCCAGTGGTAGTGCTTTCCATTGATAAAGTTAAATCAAACTTAGCGATCGCACTTTCTATTGGCAAGGAACTGACTCTTAACCCAGTCAACTCTATTTCAGTTATAGGCGCATTATTAAGAACGAACATCACTTGGAACAGTGGTGTATAGCTGAGATCCCGTTCTGGCTGCAATGCTTCCACCAACATTTCAAAGGGCAAATCTTGATGTGCGTAGGCGGATAATGCCACTTCTCTCAGGCGCGGGAGTAATTTGCTAAAGGTGGGATTTTCAGATAAATCAGTCCGCATCACTAAAGTATTGACAAAAAAGCCAATTAACCCTTCAATCTCGGTGCGATCGCGGTTAGCAATTGGTGTCCCCACCAAAATATCTGTTTGTCCTGTATAGCGGTAAAGCAGGGTATTATAAGCCGCCAACAAAGTCATAAACAAAGTCACCCCTTGCTGTTGACTCAGTTTTATCAACTTTTTAGTTAACTCAACAGACAGGGCAAACTCAAGATATGCGCCATTGAAAGTCTGTACAGGAGGTCTAGGTCTGTCTGTGGGTAATGGCAAGAACGTGGGTGCATTTGCCAATTGTTCTTGCCAGTAACTTAATTGACTGTTAAGTACTTCCCCTTGCAACCATTGTCTTTGCCATAAGGCAAAATCTGCGTACTGAATCGGTAGTGGCAACAAAGGTGACGGTTCACTTTGAGAATAAGCATTGTATATTGCTTGTAACTCCTGGACAAACACACCTATTGACCAGCCATCACTGACAATGTGATGCATACACACTAATAACCACTGTTCTGTCTGGGACAACACTATTAATGTTGCTTTGATTAATGCCTCTGACTCTAAGTCAAAAGGTTCAAATGCTTGTTGTTTAACTAATTTCTGTGCAGCGATTTCTTGTTCTGTTAAGGGTAAATGCTTTAAGTCAACAACTGCAATTGACCAATTCGGTTGTGTTTGAATGATTTGAGTAGCTTGTCCATCAACTGTGATGAAGTTAGTGCGTAATGCTTCGTGGCGATGAATAATTTCAATTAAGCTTTCTTCTAAGGCAGCAACATTAAGAGTTCCGACTAAACGCAACCCAAAAGGGATGTTGTATGAGGCACTGTTCGGCTCGAATTGGTCTAAAAACCATAAACGCTGTTGAGCATAAGACAGTGGTGTTTCTGCATTCTCTGCCCTTGGTAATATGGGTAGTGCGGCAAGTTCTAAGTCTTGTTGCTGCAACTGCTGAATGTTATGTGATAGTTCAGCAATTGTTGGTGCAGCAAATAGCGATCGCAATGGCAGTTCTACTTTCAAGCTGCTACGCACACGGGAAATAAGTTGCGTTGCTAATAGTGAGTGTCCCCCTAACTCAAAGAAGTTGTCATGTCTGCCTACAAGGTCTACTTTTAGGACTTGTTGCCAAATCAGTGACAGTATTTCTTCAATGGGGTTGCGTGGGGCGACATATTTCTCTAATAATTCGCTACTTGGCTCTGGTGCTGGTAGAGCGCGACGGTCTATTTTGCCATTGGGGGTTAGGGGTAAAGACTCCAGGATGACTATTGCACTTGGTACCATGTAGTCTGGTAACTTTTCCTTGAGGTTACTACGTAGTTCACTAGTTATGAGTGTTACTTGTAGCTGCGGTACAATGTAGGCGACTAGGCGCTTATCACCCCTGTTATCTTCACGGGCAATAACACATGATGCTTGCACATGAGGATGTTGGCTTAGTGCTGCTTCGATTTCTCCTAACTCAATACGGAATCCCCGGATTTTTACTTGGTTATCGATACGTCCCAGGTATTCGATGTTTCCATCTGGCAGATAACGAGCTAAGTCCCCAGTTTTATACAGACGCTCGGAATTAGAGGATTGGTCTTTTGTTTCCCCCCTGCTCTCCTTCGGATTCGCCAGTCCCTCTTTGTTGAAACAACAAGATCGGGCTGGCTCACCTGCCCCCTGCCCCCTGCCTCTTTTAAAGGGATTGGGAATGAATTTTTCTTGTGTTAACTCTGGTCGGTTCAAGTAGCCTCTTGCTAATCCTGCACCACCGATATGTAACTCTCCTGGTACACCTACGGGTACTGGTTGTAAGTTTTGGTCAAGTATGTAGATTTGCGTATTGGAAATTGGGCGACCAATAGAAATCAAGCTCTCACTAGATTCGAGTTGACATACCGATGACCAAATAGTAGTTTCTGTTGGCCCATAAAGGTTCCAGAAAGAAGTGCTTCTGGCAAGCAGTTCATTAACTAGATCCCAAGGTAAAGCTTCACCCCCACAAAGTATTTTTAGATCGCTAAATTGGTAGTTGGAGTCTAAAAGCAATCTCCAAGTAGCTGGAGTTGCTTGCATAATTGTTGCCTTAGACTTAACTAGCAAATCAAATAACTCTCTTCCATCAAGAGTCACGTCACGACGGGCTATGACCAGACATGCACCTACACTTATAGGCAGAAAAATTTCTAAGGCAGCAATATCAAAGGAAATAGTAGTGATTGCAAGCAGTGTATCTTGTTTTGTTATTCCTGGGCGCTGCTGCATGGCAGATAGGAAATTGCTCACAGCCGTATGTGAAATTTGCACACCTTTGGGCTGTCCTGTAGAACCGGAAGTATAAATCACATAAGCTAAGTTACTAGCTTGGACATTAGTGATGGGATTTCCTTGAGGCAACTGAGAAATAAGCTGCCAGTTAGTATCCAAGCTTACAAGCTGCGCCTGACATTGAGGTAATTTTTCAACTAAATGCTGTTGGGTAAGCAGCACTGAAACTTGAGCATCTTCCAAGATAAAGCGCAAACGCTCTTGAGGATATTCTGGATCGAGTGGTACGTAAGCCCCGCCCGCCTTGAGAATACCCAACAGCCCAACCACCATTTCTAAAGAGCGCTCCACACAAATTCCCACCAGTACGTCGGCGGACACTCCCAAAGAACGTAAGTAGTGCGCCAACTGGTTAGCACGACAATTCAACTCGTGGTATGTCAATTGTTGATTGTCAAACACCACTGCTACGGCATCGGGTGTACGCTCTACTTGCTCCTCAAATAACTGATGGATACATTTATCTTGGGGATAATCTACTTGAGTATCATTCCACTCCACTAATAACTGTTGCTGCTCAGATGGGGTCAAAATTGGCAATTGGGAAATCCGCTCGCTAGGATTTGCCACAATTGCCTCAAGCAGTGTCAGAAAATGACCAGTCATCCGTTCGATAGTGCTGCTATCAAACAAGTCAGTGTTGTACTCCCACCATCCAAAGAGTCCATTGGGAGTGTTTTCCATTGATAAAGTTAAATCAAACTTTGCCGTGGTGATTGCTATTGGCAAGCCACTGACACTTAACTCAGTCAACTCTATTTCAGACATGGGAGCGTTCAGAAGAACGAACATCACCTGAAATAGTGGTGTATGGCTGAGATCCCGTTCTGGCTGCAATGCTTCCACCAACATCTCAAAGGGCAAATCTTGATGTGCGTAGGCTCCGAAAGCCGTTTCTCTCAGGCGCGAAAGTAATTCGTTAAAACTGGGGTTCCCTACTAAATCAGTCCGCATCACTAAGGTATTGACAAAAAAGCCAATTAGACCTTCTAGCTCTGTGCGATCGCGGCCGGCAATTGGTGTCCCCACTAAAATATCTTCTTGTCCCGTGTAGCGGTAAAGCAGGGTATTATAAGCCGCTAATAAAGTCATAAACAAAGTCACCCCTTGCTGTTGACTTAGCTGCAACAATCGTTGAGTTAGTTCACCAGATAGGGCAAACACATGATATGAGCCATTGAAAGTCTGCACAGCAGGTCTGGGTCTATCTGTGGGTAGTGGCAAGAATGTGGGTGCATTTGCCAACTGTTTTTCCCAGTAACTCAAATGGTTTTGTAGTACTTCCCCGACTAACCATTGTCTTTGCCAAATTGCATAATCTGCATACTGAATTGGTAGTGGCAACAAGGGTGACGGTTGACCTTGAGAATAAGCATTGTACAGTGCTTGTAACTCTTGGATAAACAGACCTATTGACCAGCCATCAAAGACAACGTGGTGCATACACACTAATAACCACTGCTCTGTAGGAGACAGCACAATTAATGTCGCTCTGATTAATGGATCATGAGCTAAGTCAAAAGACTCAATTGCTTTTTGTTCTAGTAATTTCTGTGCAGCCGTTTTTTGTTCTGTTACTTCTGCTGAGGCTTCTCCTAACGGAGACGCTACGCCAACGCCAACAGCTTCGCTCAGTACAAGTGCGGGTAAATGCTGCAAGTCAACAACTGTTACTGTCCAATTCGTTTGAGTTTGAATTATTTGTGTTGGCTTTCCATCAACAGTAACAAAATTGGTGCGCAAGACTTCATGGCGATCTATAAGTTCTTTTAAACTTTGTTCTAAGGCTGCAAAATTAAGAGTTCCTACCAGACGCAAACCAATGGGGATGTTGTATAAGGCACTGTTCGACTCTAACTGGTTTAAAAACCATAAACGCTGTTGAGCAAATGATAGTGGTATTTCTGTATTCTCTACCCGCCTTAAGATGGGTGGTGCTGACAGTTCTATATTTTGCTGCTGTAACTGCTGAATTGATGGTGCTAACTCGGCAATTGTTGGTGCAGCAAATAACTCACGCAATGATATTTCTACTTTCAATCTGCTACGCACACGAGAGATGAATTGCGTTGCAAGTAGGGAGTGTCCTCCTAGTTCAAAGAAGTTTTCATGTCTGCCTACAAGTTCTACTTTCAGGACTTGTTGCCAAATCAGTGCCAGGATTTCTTCGATGGGGGTGCGCGGAGCTACATATTTGTCTCTTAATTCACTACTTGGCTCTGGTAGAGCGCGACGATCTATTTTACCGTTGGGGGTTAGGGGTAAAGATTCTAATATGACGATCGCACTTGGTACCATGTATTCTGGTAGCTTTTCTTTGAGGAAGCTACGCAGTTCTTGAACTGTGGGTATCTGCTCTGGTTGCAGTACGATGTAGGCTACTAGGCGTTTGTCACCCCTGTTATCTTCACGGGCCATAACACATGATGCTTGCACGTGGGGATGTTGGCTTAGTGCTGCTTCAATTTCTCCCAATTCGATGCGGAAACCACGGATTTTCACCTGATGGTCAATACGTCCCAAGTATTCGATACTGCCATCTGGCAGATAACGTGCTAGATCCCCAGTTTTATATAATTTTGAATTTTGAATTTTGAATTTTGAATTTTTGAAGGGATTGGGGATGAATTTTTCTTGTGTTAATTCTGGGCGATTGAAATAGCCTCGCGCTAACCCTGCACCACCAATGTGCAGTTCTCCTGGTACACCTACAGGTACTGGTTGTAAGTTTTGATCAAGTATGTATATCTGGGTATTGGAAATTGGACGACCTATGGAAATTTTTTGGTCTTTGGGAGTGCATTTAGCGATCGTTGCACAAACACTCGCTTCTGTCGGGCCGTAGGCGTTAAAGAAGTTTCTTCCTGTAGACCATTGTCGCATCAGTTCCAGAGGACAGGCTTCTCCGGCGACAACGATCACTTGCAATGTTGACAGTTCTTCTACTGGCAGGACTGCTAGCGCTGATGGTGGTAGGGTGACATGGGTAATGCCATCATTCTTTAATCGCTCAATTAAAGGCATACCCGGCATTATCGAGTCTTTTGTTCCTAAGTAAAGTCTTGCTCCCGATCCCAAAGCCATCAAGATTTCTGATATGCAAGCATCAAAACTGAAGGAGGCAAACTGGAGAACTCGACTATCACAATCCAAGCCGAAAGCCTGAATTTGAGCTTGAGCTAGATTGCACAATCCACTATGCTCAACCATTACCCCTTTGGGTTTGCCTGTGGAGCCGGATGTGTAAATCACATTCGCTAGATGAGTAGGCGTTATTACCTCAATCGGGTTATTCTGTTTGTTTTGCAGAATTTCTGACCAGACTTTATCTAAACAAATCAGTTTTCCCTGATAGTCAGGTAGTTGATCGAGGAGCCTCTGTTGAGTCAGTAATACTGAAACTTGAGCATCTGCAAGCATGAAGCTCAGACGGTCTTTGGGATATTCTGGGTCAAGTGGTACGTAAGCCCCACCCGCCTTGAGAATACCAATTAATCCCACCACCATCTCCAAAGAACGCTCCACACATATCCCCACCAGCACCTCGGCTCCTACTCCCAAAGAACGTAAGTAATGCGCTAACTGGTTAGCACGACAATTCAATTCGTGGTACGTCAATTGTTGATTCTCAAACACCACTGCCACAGCATCAGGTGTACGCTCCACCTGCTCCTCAAATAACCGATGAATACATTTATCGAAGGCGTAGTCTACTTGAGTATCATTCCACTCAACTAATAACTGCTGTTTCTCAGATTGTGTGAGCATTGGTAATTGGTCAATTCGTTGCTGGGGATTTGCCACAATGGCTTCGAGTAAAGTTACAAAATGCCCCATCATCCGCGCGATTGTGCTGTCATCAAATAAGTCAGTGTTGTAATTCCATGTACCTTTGAGTGAGTCTGTTCCCTCAAGAATGGTTAAGGTTAAATCAAAGGCGCCTCCTTTAGACCCTGGAATCATTGATTCCAAAATCAAACCATCGGTATCCATCTGTTGGGAGCGATCGCAGACGAAGGCTACCTGATAGAGTGGCGAAAAACTCAGGTTGCGGACAGGTTGCAGTTGCTCCACCAGCAGAGGAAAGGGGTAATCCTGATGGTCTTGGGCATTTAACACACAAGAGCGCGATCGCTCCAGCAACTTTTTAAAAGTCGGTTTTCCTGAAAGGTCTCCTCGCAAGACTACAGGATTAGTAAAATAACCCACAATATTTTCAAACTCTGAACGGCCCCGATTCACCATTGGAGAGCCAATTAAAATATCTTCTTGATTGGTATAACGTAGTAATAGTATTTTTAGTGCTGTCAATAAAACCATATAAAGAGACGCACCTTCTCTCTTCACCAATTTTGTAAGCTTTTGCCGCAGTTCTTCGTCAATAGTAAACAAGCGGGAAGCACCATTATAGGTTTGGCTCTCAGGTCTTGGTCGATCTGTTGGCAAATTGAGCAATGGCAACTCACCAGATAGTTGTTGCTGCCAGTAAGTCCACAAACTTTCTCCAGCTGAACTAGCGAGCATTTGCTCTGACCACTTCACGTAATCTTGATACTGATAGTTTTGTACTGATAGTTGGGCTGCCACATCTGTGGCGTAGGCGTAGCCAGTCGTAGACATCGCTTTATACGAAGCTCTCAGTTCACCGATCATGATTTCTAAAGAACAGAAATCTCCCACTATCTGATGTAGCGTGATTAAGAGAATATGTTCTTTTGTTGCTAATTTATCAGTTTTAATATGGTTAATTAATAAATCAAAGCGCAATATCGGGCCTTGCTCTAAGTCGAAGGGGCGATCGCTCTTTTCTGAGAGCCAGTTGTTTACATCATCTTGTCCAAGATCGAAAGCTTCTTGGATGCTAAAGTTAACTTGCTGATTTTCGTGAACTGTTTGCACAGGTTCGCCGTCAATGGTTGTAAAGGTATTCCTCAAAACTGGATGTCTTTCAACTAGAGATTGTGCTGCTTGCTTTAGGGCGGGAATATCTAAATTTGTAACTAATTTTGCTGCATACGTGGCGTTGTAGGCAGTACTGCTGGGTGCTAATTGATATAAAAACCAGAGTGCCTTTTGACCGTGAGATAGGGGATAAGTTGCAGAGCGATCGGTACTCTGGGATAAAATTCGGATAATTTCTGGTTCAGATTGCTTAATTTTTCGCAATAACTCAAGGGGGAGTGATTGTTCAGGCGATCGATAGTACAGTTTGTCTCCATCAACCCAAAGTTCAACATTCTTTGCTGAAAGATTTTCTAGAAACTTTATTAAATTCATGATTTTACTCTAATCGATGCTAATTTTAATAAATTAATATTTCCCTCTAAAGCTACCTGAAATTGTCACAGTCTTAGCTAAGAAGAAAGTTAATATTAACTAGACTTTCTGATAGTAATCAAGTATCAGAAATTTGCTTTTCCAATGAATGATATATTTTACTAGGTTTCAATAAAAGTTTACTTTTCGATAAGTGGAGTTTGTTTATTTCAAACTGTACTTTTTAATTTAGCTTATGAATTATCTCACCTTAGTCAACAAAATACAATACCCATTAAGACAGTTAAGCGGACAGTTAAACAGACAGTTAAGACAGTTAAGACAGTTAAGACAGTTAAGAAGTATCAACTCGGTAAATTGGGGTAAAAACAAAAAATAAAATATAAATTGGTTTATACTGCGTTATAGAATATGAAACATGGTTATAGAATATGAAACATAGCGCAAAAATTATTTACTGAAAAATTATTAACTGCTGTCAACTCTCGACACCAAGGAGCTTGCAGGAGATTTAATGAATGTGTCAGTTAGTATAAATATTGGGCTAAATAATACCTTCACAAGCATGTTTACCGATTTGTGATAAAAAGCCTATAACTCTCCAAAAAGCCCAAAAATTACACTAGGACAGTTTGCTAACTTATTTATAACTATGATGCCTATTTAGTAAGAATTTAGCCTTAACACTATTTCCATATAACTAGCTTAATTATTAGATAAAGTCTTAGTTTAGTTTCAGAATATGCCAACCAAAGTTGTTCAAGCTCAACCTTCAACAAATACTTTATTAAGTTTCCTTCAATTTTGGAAAGACGTAAAAGCAGTCGCACAACCTTACTGGTATCCACACGAGCCAGGGGACAGAGCATTTTCAGAGGTGATTCGTTCATGGGGAATGCTTATTCTTCTGATATTATTAATAATTGTGCTTGTTGCTGCAAATGTTTTTAATAGCTTTATTAATCGCTATTTAGCCGATATCATAATTAAAGAGAAAGAAATCTCTCAGTTTTATGATGGTTTACTGCTTTATGGTTCAGCCCTGCTATTGGGAACTCTCTTAGCGGGGTTCTCTAGACTAGTAAGAAAAAAAATTGCTCTAGATTGGTATCAATGGCTGAATAATAATATTTTATCAAAATATTTAAACAGTCGAGCTTATTACAAAATCAACTTTAAATCTGATATTGATAATCCAGATCAACGTTTATCTCAAGAGATCGAACCTATTGCAAGCAATGCTTTAAGTTTTTCAGCTACTCTCTTGGAAAAAATACTGGAGATGACAGCTTTTTTATTAGTTCTTTGGTCAATCTCTGAGTCCGTTGCACTGATTTTAGTTACTTATACGGTTATAGGCAATTTTATTGCTGTCTACTTGACCCAAGAATTAAATAAAATTAATCGAGAAGAACTCGAAGCGAAAGCTGACTACACCTATTGCTTGACTCATTTACGAACTCATGCTGAATCAGTAGCTTTCTTTCGAGGAGAGAAGCAGGAATCAAATATTATTACCCGTCGATTTAGTAATTTGATAAAAAATGCTAAACGCAAAATTGATTGGGAGAGGAATAGTGAGATTTTTAATAGAGGTTATCAATCTGTAATTCAAATATTTCCATATATAGTATTTGGGCCTTTACAGATTAAAGGTGAAATGGAATTTGGAGAAATTATCCAAGCATCTGTATGTTGCTATTTTTTTGCTAATGCTTTGGGTGATTTAATTAATGAATTTGGAAATTCTGGGAGATTTTCTAGCTATGTTGAACGGTTATCTGAATTTTCAAATGCTTTAGAAGAAGTAACTAGAGAACCAGAAAATGTCAGTACTATTAAAACAATAGAAGAAAACCATCTCGCTTTTGAGAATGTCACTTTACAAACGCCTAACTATGAACAGGTAGTCTTTGAAGATTTGTCGTTGTCGATTCAGCCAGGTGAAGGTTTATTGATTGTTGGGCCAAGTGGTCGAGGTAAAAGTTCTCTATTGAGAGCAATAGCTGGTTTGTGGAACGCTGGGACTGGCCGCCTAGTGCGACCTCCTTTAGAAGAAGTCTTGTTTTTACCCCAACGTCCTTACATAATTTTGGGAACTTTGCGCGAACAGTTACTTTATCCTAATACTAATCGTCAGATGACTGACGTAGAACTCAAAGCAGTGTTACAACAAGTCAACCTGCAAAACTTACTTAGTCGAGTCGATGGCTTTGATACTGAAGTTCCTTGGGAGAATATATTATCGATAGGAGAACAACAACGCTTGGCTTTTGCACGACTGTTAGTGACTCATCCTAGCTTTACTATATTAGATGAAGCAACGAGTGCTTTGGATTTGAAAAATGAAGAAAGTTTATATCAACAGTTACAATCAACAAAAACAACATTTATCAGTGTTGGACATAGGGAAAGCCTATTTGATTATCACCAATGGGTTTTGGAATTGTCACAAGATTCTAGTTGGCAACTTGTGACTGTTCAGGACTATCGAAATCAAAAAGTAAGTCTTACTAAACCCCCAAAAAATCCTCAAATCAAAATAGATGATTCATCTCAATATAAAGCTCAAAATAAGTCAAAAATAAGCACAAGCGAAAAGCTTACCCATAAAGAAATGAATGAACTAACGTACTATTCTCTTAGCACTATTAGAAGCAAGGCAAGCAAGGGAGAGCCTATAACTACTAAGGAAGGCGTTAGCTATGGATATGATAAAGATCCCAAAGTATTGAAATGGGCGAGAGTTTAATGGCTGCTATCCTTGATAAGTCAAGAAAGCAGCTTTTTCAAACAGTTAATTAAATAATCATGCGAAGGGAAGGGAAGAGACCATTCTCCCTCTTCTTTGCAATTATTAACGTCAAAAATTTTGACATGATAAATGTTAAACAAAAAAATATTATCAGGATAAATAACTTTTTAATAAAAAATACATTAAAAATCTGTATCGCTTTCTATTTTGAGAAAAACCTAATTTACAAAATATGAATGATAAATTTCTCATGCTAAAAACAACCCAGTAGGAAGCCTTAAATGACCGCGAAATGCATTATAAAAACTTTCAAGCATTGCTGAAAAATGAAATTCCATCAATTCGTATTTCTCAATTTGCTTCATTTGAGGAATGTCATGAATTAGCTATGGCAATTGAAAAAGTTGGGTTTGATTTTTATAGAAATGTAGAACCACTAATAGGAAGAATTGGAATTACCCAATTTGAATATAGAAACAGGGATAAGTTGGGATACTTTTATACGGTTGAAAAAGCTAAGATAACTTATAATAAGGTAACTTCTTTATCTTTATGATCCGCTAAAACGTTTAGTAACAATTCTCCACCAGAACCCTTCATTCGCCAAGTTCCCTCAACGTAAGTTCCTCTGCCTGAAGTTGCTGTTTGTATTGAAACTTGTGGGATAGGTCTGTCTCTATCACCCATGCATTTCTTATCCTGTCAACTCTCTGCCTTTGCAGTGTGTAGGCTTTTTCGAGTGAGTCTCTTTCGGAGAGCGATCGCTGGCGTTGATTCTGTGATTGGACTGAATTACCTGATACCGCCATCTGCTGCCCAAGGTGAATGTTGTAGATGTCGCCGCCAATTTGCCCAGCATTCAATGTGCCAGCGTTAATCAACCCGCTGCCAAACTGTGAATTGCGTAAGTCGTTCTTGGAGACTTGCTTTGGGTCTTCTGAGTCCGGCATTGGTCTGTTTAGGCAGATTTAAGTGTTGTTGTTATAAATATTACCACCTATCTAGTTCGTCTTGACAAGGTTGGTATCTAATATGCAATCTGAAAGCTGTCAGTTAGCTAGATTGTGATTACCGTGTTGTGCAACATCAACTATGGTCAGCTTGCCCACCTGAAGACCATTGTATAGGCAACACCTTACCAAGACTAGAGACTATAACCAAGCCACCCATCCCAAACATTCCCACAGAAACCAAGCCTTCAAGCGGATTCACTACAAGCGCAGTAGTTTCTGGTTGTTTGGGGTGATAACGAACAACCACTTTGTTGCCATTACTGGAGCGGTAGGATTCATAATTACCTGTAAAACGAATCCGCTCATTTTTAGCTACAAACTCAATAACTGGTGCATAGGTTTCTATGAGCTTATCCTTACTATCGCGCTCACGACGACTGATGCTGTCCACTACCATCCCCTGTGTTTCTATCAGTGTTGCACGCTCGTGTGCGACTTTATTGCTTACCCAAAAACCACTAGCAATGAACACCAATCCAATTACCAGTCCTATAATTGCACTTAATTTATCGTCAAAAGTACTTTGGTGAGGTTTGAAATGCATGGATTTGACAATAGCACAATAATTAACTAATTACACTCCACTTCAGTATCATACAGTTTAGAGGTATGGAGCTTCCTGTTGATCCATTCTTACAACTTATTATATTTTTCTCTCCATTTATTCCAAGTTTTTACACCTTTCTTTAGTATTGCCAAATGCTCCTCATTTGCCATCACCAGCTAAATCCTCTGCTTCATCTGTAGCAACGGAACTATTCAACATCCTGCCATCCTTTTAAAGTTGCCAAAAGTATATTGACAAGAGGATGATCCATTAGTTCCTTTAATGCCTCTGTTCCACCGGCTTTCAACGCCCCAATTACCCGCGCTTTCAAAGTGGGATTACTATCGATTTGCTTGAGCGCTTCTGTCACCGCTATCTGTTTTTCTAGTGGAGTATTAGTAGGTTAAGTCTGCCCTTCTGGGTGATTTTCGGCTAGCTGCTTAAAGGAAATAGCGCTCGCTCTGGGGTCAACACCTTAGATTATGATAAAGGTCAAG
The DNA here is from genome assembly GCF_014698055.1 of Nostoc sp. FACHB-133. NCBI lineage: Bacteria > Bacillati > Cyanobacteriota > Cyanophyceae > Nostocales > Nostocaceae > Nostoc > Nostoc sp. FACHB-133. Next base: position 124,021 of record NZ_JACJSH010000002.1, on the reverse strand, counting down.
GGTGTCAAAAATCGGTTTGATGAAATCGCCAAATTTACCCGGAGCAAACACCTCTTGCCTATAGTGAAGTAGGGTAAAAATAATCCTGCTAATGTTGCGAACAGCAACGCAGTACTGAATAAAGCAATTAATCCCGATCTTATTTCTCCGATAAACATTTAACATTCGAGACTCTCCACAGCAATGTAGTTTTTTGATACTCAAAATGCCAATAATTTTCAACAAATTCACGTAGGCATTAAATAAGGGCTAGTTTATTTAGCGCAATACCTTTGTCAAAAGAAGAAGATATCTGACTTTTCACGGCATATAAAAAAGCTCATTTTAAAGATTTCCTAACCACTGATTTTTCTGTTAGCTCTTTTCATTAACTCAAAGCTATTGAGAATTAGCCTGTGGAAAAAGCCATGCTTTTTCGAGGTTTGAGGGCTTACCGTGAAAAGTCAGGTCATCTCCTCTCAGATTTTCGTCTCCTTTAAACCCTCTCAAACTCGCCCCTTACTCAGGCTGGTCAAGATTCCCGACAAGCTACACGAAGCTGTTACGTCGCGTCCCAAGAAAAATCCTTCCCTACTGCTACCGAGAGAGACTGCTGGTAAACAATAGTGATTTGGCTGATTTAAATGCCGCAATTGTGTCTGAATCAAGTGAACGGACTTACCCAAAAGAGTACACCGAAGCGATCGCAGCACTCAAAAAACAGCATAAACAGGAACTAGAGCGACTTTCTCCGGAATTGAGAATTGGTTTGCAAGCAGAAGCAGGTGCTAAAGCTGAAACCCAGGTACAAGAGCAAATCCAATCCTTGCAAAACCTGTACAAGCAACAGAAAGAGCAAAACATCCAGTTACAGCAACGGCTGGATGAAATGGAATCACTACGGCAGTTGGAAACTGAGAATCAACAGCTTAGGCAGCGCATTCAGGATTTGGAACACGCTGTAGAGCAACGTCCTTCTCTACGAGACGCTGCGCGAACGCAACAGTGGGGAAATACCATAACCGTATAGGCGGCTGAAAACGCTTATATCAGTTCTTTGTACGGCATTGTAGACATTCAGAAGATACCGTTTAAAAGTTAAAATTGGCGGCGTAACCCACACGAGAGCCGTTATCAGGCAAGTGCAGTTCGTTAATATAATCCTTCTGGTGGGGAAATATCAGATCCGACAGCCACACCAGTGTTAGTAGATTTAATCCCTGGTTTAACAGTAGGGGATTGTTGTTTTAACGATTGTAAAACAGAAGAAGAGTTATCTTGCTCAATTGACATATTGGTATTTGCTTGTTGCTGGGACATGAAAGCTAATCCTCCCATTGCACCAGCAAGAAGAGCTGTATAACCTACATATAAATGCGTCGGACGAATTTCCAATCCCATTCCTTTTTTAGATTGATCCGAAAAGGGCTGAGTTACTGGTATAGCTGCTAGGAATGGCAAAGAGGCAGCTAAAGCAACACCATTAAGTCCTAAAGCATCTCCATAACGTCGTATAAATCCACGTACAAAAATGTCATCTGATAATTCTTTCCAGTTGCCGTTTTCTAATGCCTCTATCAGCTCCGTTCGGATATGAGTGGAAAGCTGGATGTGGTGCAAAGAAAGGCCTTTGGATTGACGGGTCTTTTGGAGTTGTTGCCCGATTTGACGTAGGCACACCATGCGTTGTTGAGCTGCAAGTTCAGCTTGTTCAGCAAGTTCTGCTTGAGAAATTCTCTGATGATTCAGCAATTGTAGTGGTTTTTTCCACAGCGAATTTTCTGCTGTATTTTTAGAGGTTTCCTCTCGGAGAGTGCAATGCTCCTGCTGTATCTCTGGTGAAGAATTGACTGTTTCTGTGGCTTGCTTGTTATCTGTAACTGTTTCAACTTTTTGAGATTGTTGGGCAAATTGTTGAAATGCTAACCCGATTGCTTCTCTACCTACGGCTTTTAATAAATCTTGAGCCTGATCTGTTTGTTCACCTATTAACTTCTGTACAATCGCTAAAGCACGTCGATAAACTCCGCTACGATGCAGTTTTACTTCTATTTCTCCTAAAAGCGATCGCAACTGATCTTGAGAAATTTCAATATTCGGATTGTCTAGAAATTGCAAATAGTATACAGGAGTAGTAACCATTGTGAAAGCCTTTTAGATGAACTCAATCAAAGAAAGTTACAATCATATCTTCACTATTTTTCCTAACTTCAACATTGTTTTCCGGATGTTAATTGTATAATTTAAATTTTTTAATTGCTCATCAGCACTGAAGTAAGGCAGTAATAACCGTAGTGATGGTTATAAAAATGATACTAATATCTTTTGGAGAAAAAACCTTGAGTGCGTACCAAGAGTAAGTTCTAGAAGTGCTGCAACGTAATACTGATTGTTTTTATCAAGTGCAAGATATGAGTTGGCGGCTGGTGCTTTGATTGTGGCGGCAAGTTGGGGAAAAGTTTCTGCTGTAACTATTGACCCAATCGTTATAACTGTTTGAGTAAATACTCTGCCACCTGAATCCTTACGTAGTGAAAGAAATAGTCCCAACAGCTGGTGAGATACAAACCCCGCTTTTCAAAACGACTGCATCGGTCTGAGTTTCAAGCCCCGTTTCAATGCTGTCTTCTCTACACCCTTCTTTGTGACCATGCTCTAAACAGATAACCTGACCACTTTTTGACGGACTACTACTTGCGTTTTTAACGTATGTTCTCCTTGTTTACCGCTAAAAAACTTCATCAGGACACATAGCAACTCATCTTTAGTATAAATACGCAGCTAAAACTTTATTAATTGTGCTAATTTGAGCTTACTGTATGTAATCAGTAGCATATAAACGTCAAATTCTCTGTTAATGTTAAGTAAAACTTGTAACTAACAGCATCTAACTTACTGTAATACCGCAACAAAGGAGTTTCAAATCTTGAAAGACTATATCTGTGAGATTTTTGCCCAAAATGTTGGTTTATCTATTGCAGAAATTTTTGAAAATGACTTGACGCTATCGGCGATTATTGCTCGTTCCGATCACCTACATAACAGCATCGATCTGATGGAGATTTTCGCCAAAACTGCGAATATGCTGAAAAAGCAGTATGGAGTCCAAATACGTTTGCCAGCTTTCTCTCTTGATACCCCTATTTCAGATGTATTAGAAGCATTTCTAAATGAAGCTGATAAAGTTAATACTTTGACCTAAAAATAATAAATTTTAAATCTTAAAACTTTTTGGAGAATAGAGTCTAGACAATAAAGGGTAGTGGCAAAAATTTTCATTTTTAGTTTTACAACTAGCTTTTTAACCCACGTTCGCCCTTAGCGTTACCGTACTCCTTCTCCTAACGGAGACGCTAACACGAACGGAGAAGTAAGCTACGCGTCAGCGTCTTGAAGAGAAGGGTAGATGGGTTTTGTTTATGTAGCTGCGACTTCCAGTTAGTCACCAAGGCTTTTCAAATAACCTCTAAAACTTAAAAATTAAATTCAAATATCTTCACTATGGTAAATACAATTTCTCGATCTGATATTGTCAGCAGCTTATATGCAATTGTTGCCGAGCAACGAAGCTCTTTAGTTGATTTAATATGGGAACAACACCATTTCCATGAAAAGCGACGATGGAGTGCAGTGGAAATGATTGGTGCGATTAACCTGGAGGCTGTGAGTAAATTTGACAAAGCTAATCTCTGGAATGCTGGACGTGCAGAATTGACTACTAAGCCAGGAGCCGATCGCTTGGCTAGATTGGCTGATGCTGAGTGTCGTCGTTGGCAAGATGGCAATCCAGTTTTAGCAAGCATTATGCAAGCTTGTAGTACTTGGAGCCGTTACTGGAATGAGGAAGAAAGCTTTCACGAAACCACACTTAATCGCTTATCGACTCTACTCAGTCTAGAACCTGTCAGTGACGAGACTGTCATTGAGTTTCGGAAGATTTTTCCCGACGATGACATGCTCAGAACACTAGTATTATTAGCGATTTCAGAGATTACAGCCACGGTTAACTACTCTTGGTGTGCAAGTATTGCTCAAGACCCTGGATTAAAAAAGCTATTTAAGCAAATTGCTGCTGATGAATCGCAGCATCTGACATACTTCATAAGTTTTGCCAAAGCTTTAGTTGATAGTGAAGAGTACTCACCCAAAGGCGCATTTGCTGTTGCACACTTGTTTGTGCGAGAAGGGGGCGAACTTTATGGTAGTAACCGCCAACATCTTGAGCAGCGGGATTCTCACGTCAACTGGTGGGATTCGATCAAGTATGAGATGGTTCTGCCAGACAATATTGAGCGCAAACAAAATCTGATATTTTCTGCTCTCAGACAAATTACAGGAATTCAGGTAAACTCTGCTGCTGAAGTTGAGCAGACATGGCTGGATCTGGTGGGATGTTAATTGGACTGGGGCACGATATTCAACTGATTGCAGAACTAACAAAAGTTGAAGCTTTGAAACTTCCAGGCATTTTCTTTACAAACACTGAGTGCCTTTACTTCAGCCAAAGTAAAAACCCTCTCCAAAGTATGGCAGGTACTTTTTCAGCTAAAGAAGCCTTGTTTAAGGCTTTAGCAATGGCCCCTAATTTCTACTGGACAGATGTAGAAGTGCGACATAATTCCCGTTACGCACCTTACTTTGAATTTTACGGCTCACTGGCAGAGCATTTTCAGGTTCAAGGTTGGACTGTTCACCTTTCCATATCTCACACTGGGGATTATGTGTCTACTGTTGTGGCTATCTCTCCCCAGTCATGATTGCAGCGACTTGGCAGTAGAAAGGTGCAAATAAACAGAAGTGTGTAATAAAAAGTAAAGTTAACTAAAACCCTCTTTCCCTTCGGGTTCGTTACTTTGCCAGACGCTCGTTCGCGTAGCGTCTCCCCTTGGGAGAAGACTCGCTAACGCTGCGCTAACGACGCAAAGCGCCAAGACGGAAAGTGACTCACCTTCTGCCTTGCCTTGATAATAAATATTCACGCCAACCCACTTATGAACTTTGAAGCTGTTAACCTAAAACTTCAGGTACGCCCAAATGATCTTGACAGTTTGGGTCACGTCAATAATGCCACTGTTCTCGAATACCTAGAAGCAGGCCGATGGTCATGGCTTGAGCATCACAACTTATTTCACGGACAGCGGATTATTCCTGTAGTTGCTCGTATTGAAGTCAACTATAGCCGTGAAATATTACCTGGAGAGGTCAAGATTATTACGAAACTCAAAGACGCGGAGGAAAATTACTATTATCAAGTAATCTTTCACCAATTTATTGAGATTTTCAAAAACGGAACTGTAAAGGTTGCTGCCGATGCTCTTGTGAAAGTAGCATTCATTGATTCAATTGAACGATCACTTAGAACTCTCCAGGATTTTCTTGATGAAAATAAGCAACAAGATGGTTGAGGTCAAAACAATGCAAGACTTACAACCTAGAACTAAGCTGTCGATGACCGTGATCGCAATGATTCAGGCCCTCAAGAATACTGACTCACACTTGGGCTTGTTTTTAAGGCAGGATCGCGCTGCTGAGTCTAAGTTTCTCGCCTATTGTGAGATGTACCAGAAGATTGCAGCCTATATGGAGTACTTTCGGACTGCGGGTGTGACAGCTGGCTCAAGGATTCTGTTTCCTTTTGAAACAACCGAAAGTGTGATTATTGCATTCTTTGCTCTAGTTGGACTGGGAGCAATTCCACTGTCAGTCAAACCCTACAGCATGGGTGTTGTTAAAGAGAGCTACCTGGAATTTTTGACGAAGGTTACAACCCAATATCAAGCTGAATTTGTGTTGGAAGCACCTAGTATTAGAAGTTTAGAATTGAGCCTCCAGCGTTTACAGTTACCAGACACAGATATTCAGCCCCAAGAATCAGCAAATTTTGCAACAATTACAGATACTGATATTGCTTTTGTGCAGTTTTCTTCTGGCTCGACTTCTTTCCCCAAAGGAATTCCAGTCACTCATGGGAAAATTGTGACACAAATGCAGGCGATCGCTAACCATGCTCAAAATAGACCCAGTGATGCAACTGCAAGTTGGCTGCCACTTTATCACGATATGGGATTAGTAGGTGGTTTGCTCACAACCCTATACGTGAGGCATAACTTGCACCTGAGTACCCCAATGCATTTTTTGATGAATCCTGTGGAGTGGTTGAGCGAACTGTCAGAAAAAAAGATTGCGATCGCAGTTATTCCAGATTTTGCCATTAGCTACTGTCTCCGTCGCTTGGCAATTACCGATCCAGAAGAAATTGCCAACTTAAACTTGACCCAGCTACGAATGGTTTTTAATGGCAGTGAGCCAATTAATATAGACAAACTACATCAGTTCTTGGAAGTGCTTGCACCCTATGGATTGCAACCTACAGCAATTAAGCCTTGTTATGGTATGGCGGAGGCAGTCCTGATGATTTCCTGCTGTAAGTTAGAAGATGTTCCCCGGATTGTGACTTTGGCAAATGGCTGCAAAGCTATTTCTGTAGGTCAAGCGTTGAGTACATTTGATATCCGTTTAAGAACTGAAGATGGTCTTTTATGCCATGGAGGTGAAATTGGTGAAGTTGAACTTAGAGGCGGGACTTTGGTCGATAATTATTTTGAAAGCGAACGCCCTTTTTACAATTGTGATGGTTTTTTTCCTACTGGTGATTTGGGTGTAATTAGCGAGGGTGAGTTGTTCGTCATAGGTCGGCTGAATGATCGCTTCAAAATTAATGGTCAAAGTTATTTTGCAAGCGATTTTGAACATGCCATAGAGTCGCTACCGTTTGTACAACCGAGCAAAGTTGCGACAATTCAGGCTGATGACCGCATTATTGTCTTGATAGAAACCAAACAGACCAGTATTCTTCAACAAGTAATTGACCATCAACGCCAAGTCAGCGAGATTGTTCTCAAGCAGCTGGGTATTAAAATCCTTGTGGACAATATACTCTTCATTCGCCCAGGACAACTAGAAAAAACTAGCAGTGGCAAGTTACGGCGAATAGCGATCGCTCAAGCCTACATCACAGGGAAAATTATGCTTGCTAAAAACGCTATAAATGGGTGTTAATTCTTTACTAATACCATCGTTATACTAAGTTGAAAAATGTTTGCGGCACATATAGCGACTGTGTTAAAAGTCAAGCGCTCGTCAACGGAAAACTAGGGCTAGGAGAATTGACCAACTGAGGAACGCTACGCTAGATTTGGTAGTGGCATATACGGGCACAAAGATTGTAATGCCAAAACTTCAAGATTATTCCTTTTTTGCATAAAGTAGGCAACTTGAGGTGAATAGTATTGTACAACGGTATTTACTATGGATAAAGTGGGGACAACATTAATTGTCCCCTATACAATTTACTTCTAACAAAAACTGCTCCAGCTTTCGTCTAGGACAGTTTTATATTGTAGGGTACAAGCCAAGTTTACAACTGCACCCAATGGTGAATCGTCTACCTATTCTCAGCAATCGAAAAAGCTTTTGCCCTACGTCAGTTGCGACAACGCTCTTAACCCACACAACGCACTAGTACAGGACGGCGGAAATAAGCCAAGTATTAGATGGCCAAGACTTTACCTTTATATGTCCACTTAAAAGGTTTGGCCATTGTTTTATTAAAATAGACTTATCCAGAAATGGGAAACGCTTGCAGTGAGAGAATTGTTAGAAGGCGATCGCTGGACGAGCAAAAACGAAAGAATGAGGGTTCAAGGGGTTTAATCATAATAAATTAGTAGTTTATAAAGAAAAGATAGTGGAAAATTGAATCATTTTTTTAAGGACAATGAGGAGGATTAATAGTTAAAACCCAAGTACGAAATTGATTGGTATGTTTTCTACGGCTTTTATTACTCGTCTATCAAGCAAGCATCAAAGCTGAAAATAATCTCTAAAACTGTATCAAACGCTACTTCTACCAATAAAATTGGTAAACTTTTCTTACTAGACAAATACTCTGTTTCTTGGAATTTGGGGCTTTTGAGCGATAATAGCAGCTAAAAAACAACCACTTGCAAAAATAATTTGCGCTTCGCAAGCAAACTTGCAATTTCTGTGATAGTCTTTTTATATGGGGAATCAAGACAGCGAAAGCACAAAAAGTCGTCAGAGAGAAATGATATAAACTCAAAGACCATACTTTCGCCTTGGCAGATACAAGTTAAATCCGCTACGGCTTTTTGAAACTAAGAGATAAAGCCAATGAAGCAGGATAGTGACCTCCGTAATAACTTGAAGTCCATTAGAACTCGCTTAGGCATGAGCCAACAAGATTTGGCTAACATCGCTAGTGTGACTCGTCAAACTATTAGTGGTGTAGAGTCGGGATTATATGCTCCCTCAGTTGCTATAACACTTCGCTTGGCCAAAGCGCTTGGCTGTCAAGTTGAGGATCTATTCTGGTTAGAGCGGGATTTACCTGAAATCGAAGCCGTCCTTGCCAAACCTGTTCCTAATGGTCAGCAACTGCGAGTTAGCATGGCTCGTGTAGGAGGACAATGGATAGCTTATCCCTTGATTGGTAAAGATGCTTTTCGTCAAGATATGATTCCGGCTGATGGAGAAGGTACTAGCCAAATAGGTACAAATAAAGTTCGAGTCAGGCTACTAGACGATAATCTCGACACACTTCACAACACCGTTGTGATTGCTGGTTGTGCCCCTGTGATTTCACTATGGGCAAGAGCCACCGAACGCTGGCATCCCCAACTGCGAGTCCAATATAACTTCGCCAATAGCATGGCTGCATTGCACAGTCTATGCAGAGGTGAGGCGCACATCGCTGGGATGCATTTGTACGATCCTGAAACTGGTGAGTATAATACTCCCTTTGTTCGAGATGTTCTGGCTGGGAGGGAAGCAGTTCTGATTACCCTTGGTGTTTGGGAAGAGGGACTTTTGTTGAAGCCTGGCAACCCGATGGGAATTAGAACAGTTACTGACTTAGTTGCTGGGGGAGCGACTATTGTTAACCGTGAAATCGGTTCTGGTAGTCGGATGCTTTTGGAACAAACACTCCACAAAGAACAGATACCATTCGATGCTGTTCAGGGCTTTGACAATGTATTCAAAAGTCACCAGGACGTTGCCCAAGTTGTAGGATTAGGAATTGCTGATGCTGGTATGAGTACGGCATCTGTAGCTACCGCTTTTGGGCTGGGATTTATCCCTTTACATCAGTCACGATATGATTTGGTGATTCTCAAGGAATATTTAGAAGAAGCACCTGTACAGCAATTGCTCAGTACTTTGGGACATCGGATGGTTCACTCACAATTCGAAATTCTCGGCGGTTACGATATCAGCAAAATCGGGGAAGTTGTAGCGACTGTTTAGAGTGGATTGCAATGGTTGGTTGTGTGCTTAAAGGAATACTTGGCGTAAATTGAAATTCCTGCTGCAACCACTCTTGAGGTTTGAGAAACCTTCAGAGAATTACAACAACTGATAATGCTGAATTCGTAATTCGTAATTCGTAATTCGGATTGAATTTGAGTTTCCAGTTTGGAATATGTAGCTTTCTTTTTTCCAATTGGTATTACTACCGCTAGAGAAATCATTTGAGTGAGCGGATGTTAATACTTGCAATATTCCTTGAGTGATGTCTCATTGCTCTAGCCATTAGTCAGAAAAAACAATGACTAATGGCCAATGAAAACTTACCAAAACTTGAATATGTTGTGGATTCGGGCTCTTTTTGCTGTAGAACGAGCGCCTCCAACGACGTTCTACATAAGGCCAGTGCTGTAATTTTACAATGCGAGTACCTCCGGCACAAAGTGCGTAGTTTACCGCCGTAGGCATCGCTTCATGAATCGACAGACCCACTAAACAATTGCAGGATAAATTATCATGTCCGACGAAAAAATTAGACAGATTGCTTTTTACGGTAAAGGTGGTATTGGTAAATCTACCACTTCTCAAAACACCCTTGCTGCGATGGCAGAAGTGGGTAAACGCATCTTGATTGTCGGATGTGACCCCAAAGCTGACTCTACCCGATTGATTTTGCACTGTAAAGCCCAAACCACAGTATTGCACTTAGCTGCTGAACGGGGCGCTGTGGAAGATATTGAACTTGAAGAAGTGGTAATAACTGGCTTCCGAAATATCAGATGTGTAGAATCAGGTGGGCCAGAACCTGGTGTTGGTTGCGCCGGTCGGGGTATCATCACCGCTATCAACTTCCTCGAAGAAAACGGCGCTTACTCAGATGTAGATTTCGTATCCTACGACGTGTTGGGCGACGTTGTGTGTGGTGGTTTTGCTATGCCAATTCGTGAAGGTAAAGCCCAAGAAATCTACATCGTTACCTCCGGTGAAATGATGGCGATGTTTGCAGCTAACAACATTGCTCGTGGCGTTCTCAAATATGCTCACACTGGTGGGGTACGTTTGGGTGGGCTAATTTGTAACAGCCGCAAAACTGACCGAGAAGACGAACTGATTAGTACCCTTGCAGCCAGATTAAGTACCCAGATGATTCACTTTGTCCCCCGTGACAATATCGTGCAACACGCCGAATTGCGGCGGATGACGGTGAACGAGTACGCACCCGACAGCAAGCAAGCTCATGAATACCGTACACTAGCAGACAAGATTATCAACAATACAAATCTCGCTGTTCCCACACCCATCGAGATGGATGAGCTAGAAGATTTGTTGATTGAATTCGGTATCCTTGAAAGTGAAGAAAATGCTGCGAAACTAATTAGCCAAGCAGACGCAGCTAAAAAACAAGAAGATGCTGAAGGTGAAGCACTAGAAGCACTCAAAAAAGGAAACGTAGAAATAGTTTCTGGTAGCGAGAAGAAGTAAGCTTATTCTTCAGAATCAGGTGCTAAATACAAAGTAGATATTAGGTGGGCGAGAATAGCCCACCTTCTCACCAATCATTTAAAATGGAGGTAATCGAATAGCTAATCTTAACTCTGTGCTTTTTCTCTTCACCGTGTTAACACTAATCAACTAACGTGTACAGGACAACATTAATAATTTAATAGTCTAGTTCATGTTTTTGTTTTCTCCTTCTCTAACCTAGATGATGTTTATGTTTTAGGGGATGATAAATTCTCTTGATCATTCCCTTTTATCCATCTTTAGATACCACGGTGAATAAATGAAAATTCTCCTCAGCCTTTGGGAATTCAGCTAATATCTAAAAATTTCTACCTATTGTCACCAAACAAATGAATCCCACGCCAGGAAAAACCAACGATTCACTCAGTGACTCTAATTCTGAAGATGCTCGTCAGCAGATACAAAAGAAAAAAAAGTCTTCCACACAATTACCCCAACCTGGAACTACTCAAGGGAGTTGCGCTTTTGATAGTGCAATGATTACTCTTGTACCAATCACTGATGCTGCTCATGTAGTCCACGGGCCAAGTGGCTGTGCTGCCAGTATTTGGGGTAGTCACAGCAGTCTTTCTTCTGGTTCAATGCTGTACAAGATACGCTTTAGCAGCGATATTGATGAGAACAATATCATCTTTGGTGGAGCCAAAAAGCTGTATAAAGGCATTTTAGAATTACAAAGACGCTACAAACCTGCGGCGGTATTTGTTTATTCCACTTGCATCACCGCTTTGATTGGGGATGACATTGAGGGAGTTTGCAAAGATGCCACCGAGAAAACAGGAATACCCACTATCCCTGTACATTGCCCTGGATTCATTGGGAACCAAAATTTGGGCAACCGTGTCGCTGGTGAAGCAATGCTTTCACACGTTATTGGAACATCTGAACCAGATACAACTACACCTTATGATATCAATCTAATTGGTGAATACAATATTGCAGGTGCAATATGGAATGTTCTACCGTTGTTGGAGAAATTAGGTATCAGAGTTTTGGCAAAAATTACAGGCGATGCTATCTACAAAGAAGTTTGTTATGCCCATCGTGCCAAACTTAACGTGCTGCTCTCTTCCAAAGCACTAATCAACGTGGCGAAAGGGATGGAAAAAAAATATGGTATTCTCTATATTGAAGAGTCTATCTATGATATAGAGTCAATCAATCAATGTCTAAGAAATATTGCTGCAAAGTTAGGTGGTTCTGATTTGCAGGAACGTACAGAAAAGTTAATTGTAGAAGAAACTGCTGCAATAAATGAAAAACTTGCTCTGTATATTACCCGATTGCAAGGTAAGCGTATTATCCTTTCTATTGGAAGTTTCAAGAGTTGGTTAATTATCTTTGCTGCTAATAAATTGGGGATGGAAGTTCTTGCTATTCTTACTAAGAATAATACTGAGGAGGATAAAATTAGAGTCAAAAGTTTGCTGGGTCAAGATGGCATAATTCTAGAACAAAATAGTTCTGAAGAAATTTTACAGATAATTAACGAAAATAAAGCTGATATGTTAATTGCTGATAAGCGCTATCAAGACACTTCTCTCACAGCTAGGATTCCATTTTTAGATATTAATCAAGAACGCAACCATCCCTATGCAGGCTATATAGGAATCTTAGAGGTAGTACGAGAATTGTATGCCGCTTTTTACAATCCTGTGTGGGAACAAGTATACCAGCCAGCCCCTTGGTCAGAAGAGGAAATCTAATGGCGATTATTAGCATTACGAGTACATCTGTTGCAGTTAATCCCCTGAAGCAAAGCCAAACTGTGGGTGCAGTTTTAGCCTTTTTGGGGTTGAAGGGAATAATGCCTTTGTTACATGGTTCACAAGGCTGTACTGCTTTGACGAAGACAGTATTAGTACAGCATTTCCGTCAGACAATTCCCCTTTCCAGTACAGCGATGACAGAAGTTGCAACCATTTTGGGTGGCGAGGAAAGGGTTGAACAAGCAATCCTGACTTTGGTGCAGAGATCCAAGCCAGAAATTATCGGTCTTTGTAGCACTGGACTCGTGGAAACCAGAGGCGATGATATGGGGCGCTTTGTTAAAGAAATTCGCCACCGTCACCCAGAACTGGATTATTTACCAATTGTGCTTGTCTCTACACCGGATTTCAAAGGTACATTACAGGATGGCTTTGCTGGCGCGGTTGAGAGTATAGTCAGGGAAATTCCCCAAAAAAGCTCCAAACAAGACACTTGTCCTACACAAATCACTATTTTGGCGAGTTCTGCCTTCACACCAGGGGATGTACAGGAAATCAAAGAGATTGTCACCTCTTTTGGACTTGAACCTATTGTTGTACCTGACCTTTCTGGCGTACTAGATAGTCATATAGAAGATTCTTCTAGTGCCATTACAGCTAATGGCACTACATTGGCACAATTGCGTTCAATTGGTACTTCTGTATTCACTTTGGCACTAGGTGAGAGTATGCGAGGTGCAGCGCAAATTTTGGATCGGAGATTCAATATACCCTATGAAGTATTTAGTGAACTGACGGGACTACTAGCAGTAGATAAATTCTTGCAAGCGTTGGCAGATATCAGTGGTGTCAGCGTACCGGAGAAATACCGCCGTCAACGCCGTCAGCTAAAACATGTGATGTTGGAGAATCACTTTTACTTTGGTTGCAAGCGAGTTTCTTTGGCGCTGGAACCCGATTTACTTTGGTTAACGGTTTATTTTTTGCGATCGCTAGGGGTTCAGATTCATGCAGCAGTAACAACAACACGCTTTCCTCTGTTAGAAAAACTGCCGATTCCTAGCGTCACTATCGGCGATTTGGAAGACTTTGAACAATTGGCGGTTGGATCTGATTTGCTGATTACCAACTCTCATGGAGTCGCGATCGCTCAACGCTTAAAAATTCCTCTCTACCGTCAAGGGATTCCCATTTTTGACCGCTTAGATCACAGTCAATTTACCAAAGTTGGCTATCGAGGTACTATGCAGTTTTTGTTTGACATTGGCAATCTGTTTTTAGAGGCTGAAGCAAAGATTAAGCATTAAAGAGATTAGCAGTTATTGTCTCGATTCATCCAAGCAACGAACTAGCCATATTCCAAGTAGGTTATCGGCGAATCCAGTATTACTCTCAACAGAGACTGAAGCTTTTTTACACTACAGCCCTAATTATTGTTTACCAAAATCAGGCATAAGCCCGTATATTAACCTTGGACTGGTAGGAGTTTTTACCCTGGCACACAATCAATCGTGAGGATTTTCCTTCCAAGGGCGCAACTGAACTAGAGGTACTGATTCAGGGAATTTTTGACAATCGGCGTTTCCTAGAGCAAGTATTGTACTTGATAGTGTTTAAAAAACAGAAGTAGCATTAGTAAAAAATTGCTTGCCGACCTTTTTTTACTACACAATACTCCAAAAAATATTCGTGCTAAGGCTGGTAAATCCCGAGTTATCAGTGATTAATAGAAAAACTAATTCCAATTCACAATGCCTAATTTCGTATTATGAATAAATCCTTTCTTCCCGCAGATGATCTGCCTCCAACTGGAGCAACTCTACTTAACGAGTTATTTTACAGGCAGCTAGAAGAAGCTACGTGTAGGCGATTTTATCAAGTCTGCGTCCCACTTATGCGAGTTTTACTATCAAATTGTCACTGGTATTTCAAAATAAATGCTAGTCCTCTGATGTTAATCATTATCTGCTATGACATAGAAATTTATCTGCATATTGTTGATGCTATTCCACAGTTTATCAAACAGTTGAAGCAGTTTTCTAACAAGTCCAAAATTCAGCTTTTTCCACCAGATAATAAAGGAGAACCTTGGGAAATCGAGATTGAAGAAACATCAAATAAATAAGCCTAGTACCGCAAGGTGGAATTAAAAATTAAAAATTAAAAATGAATACAGCGTAAGCATTTCATTGATTTAGAATGGGTGGTTTATTTCCGCCGTGTTGTACTAGTCAAGTACGTAAACTCGACATTCCGTGTTTTGAACAAACTATGCTTGCAACACAAAATCAAATGTCGTGAGAGTTGGCGCACCAGTTAGAGTTGCAAATAGACTACTACTGCCAAAACTAGGCGTGTTGCCATTTTGGTTGTAGAACAACTGTCCACTTATAGGATCTTTTATTCTCGCATCAGCTAGCAATGAAATTCTGGCACAAGCTAGCAACAGCGATCGCATCATGGAATTTGATGAATCAACTGTTGTGGGACAATATCAACTGGGTATTAGTACTACCTTCGGCTCACTGTTGAGCCGTGCAATTAATGGCTCGGCATCATTTTGGGGAACCATAGGTGTAAGTGGAAGAGGGAGTTCAGACGGTGCAGGTGAAGCTAGATTACCCAAAGCAGGGAGAAAGGTACTGAGAAACTTTAAGCGATCGCACCCAATTCAATTCTGAATTCTTTTTTTAAATCGTTGAATGTATAACTCACAACATTAAAGCCAAAAATATATATACTGGATACTTTTTTGTCTTTCTATCGGTTGATGCACAGAAAATTTCTGAATAGTTTCCTTAAAGAAGAACAAGATAATCTGTCGGAGAACTGTTAGTTACAAGTTGAGCTTTTAATACTACTGAAGTTTCTTATAACTAGAATCAGCGCATCAAAATCTGATGAAAGGAATCGAAAGTTATGGCAAAAGTTGTTGGAATTGATTTAGGGACAACTAACTCTTGTATTGCAGTCATTGAAGGTGGACAACCGCTCGTGATTGCGAATGCAGAAGGACAACGCATCACTCCCTCTGTAGTTGCATATACAAAAACAGGCGAACGTCTGGTTGGTCAAATTGCTCGACGACAAGCGGTAATGAATCCAGAGAACACGTTTTATTCAGTCAAACGCTTTATCGGACGCAAACACGATGAAATCACCCACGAAGCGAGTGAAGTTTCTTACAAAGTTGTCCGCGATCGCAACGGTAATGTCAAACTCGATTGTCCGGCGCTAAAAAAACAATTCGCGCCTGAAGAAATTTCTGCTCAAGTTTTGCGAAAACTTACAGATGATGCCAGCAAATATCTAGGAGAACCCATTACACAAGCAGTCATTACTGTGCCTGCTTACTTTAACGATTCGCAACGACAAGCGACCAAAGATGCAGGCAAAATTGCCGGGCTAGAAGTACTCCGCATCATTAACGAACCTACGGCTGCGGCACTTGCTTATGGTTTAGACAAAAAGGGCAACGAAACAATCTTAGTCTTTGACTTAGGCGGTGGAACGTTTGACGTTTCAATTCTAGAAGTTGGAGAAGGGGTGTTTGAAGTCAAAGCCACGAGTGGAGATACCCATTTAGGTGGTGACGATTTTGATAAAAAGATTGTCGATTATGTTGCAAATGATTTTCAGCGCCACGAAGGTATCGATTTACGCAAAGATAAGCAAGCCCTGCAACGGTTAACTGAAGCCGCAGAAAAAGCCAAAATTGAACTCTCCAGCGCTACTCAAACAACGATTAATCTCCCCTTCATCACGGCAACTCAAGAGGGGCCAAAGCACCTGGATATAACCTTAACTAGGGCGGAGTTTGAGAAACTCTGCGCTGACTTGCTCGATCGCTGTCGCATCCCAGTAGAACAAGCTCTCAACGATGCCAATCTGAACAATGCCAATCTCGATGAAGTTGTCCTAGTAGGCGGTTCCACCCGAATTCCTGCCGTGCAACAACTCGTCAGACGCATCACAGGCAAAGATCCGAATCAGGGAGTGAACCCCGATGAAGTAGTTGCTGTGGGTGCAGCAATTCAGGGCGGAGTACTAGCGGGAGAAGTGAAAGATGTGCTGCTGCTAGATGTAACACCGCTTTCTTTAGGGGTGGAAACGATGGGCGGGGTAATGACAAAAATTATTCCCCGCAACACGACGATTCCGGTGAAGAAATCCGAGACGTTTTCAACCGCCGCCGATGGCCAACCGAATGTCGAAATTCATGTTCTGCAAGGAGAACGGGAACTTGTGGCAGACAATAAGAGTTTAGGTACATTTCGGCTCGATGGCATTCCTCCGGCTCCGCGTGGAGTACCTCAAATTGAAGTGACATTCGACCTTGATGCAAATGGGTTACTATCGGTAACTGCTAAAGATCGCGCCACTAGTAAAGAACAATCGATTACAATCTCAGGCGCTTCGACGCTGGATAAACACGATGTGGAACGCATGGTACGAGATGCAGAAACTCATGCCCAAGAAGATCGCCAACGCCGCGAGCAAATCGACACCAAAAATAATGCGGACTCGCTGGTTTATCAGGCAGAAAAACAACTGCAAGACTTGAATGGTCGAGTTTCTCAAGCAGATAAAAGTCGGGCGCAACAATTGATTGACGAGTTGCGATCGGCAATTGAGCGAGAAGACTACAATCAAATGCGATCGCTCACTACCAATCTTCAACAAGCGCTCATGCAAATTGGTAGCGCCGTTTACGCCCAAGCTAACGCCGCAACTAGCAATCCTAATCCCACAAATCAGCCAACTGGACAAAACGACGATGTGATTGATGCCGATTTTGTTGGCTAAAACGCGCAAGCTAAACCGTAATTTTTGAATTAATGTTAACGACGGAGGAGGCTTATCACTTACTTACAAAAGACGTTCCGAGTGCAGAATAGTCGGATTATGAGTATTGAATCATGCCAACTGCAACTGATTTCAAAGATTATTACAACATTTTGGGAGTTAGCAAAACTGCAACTTCCGACGAAATTAAGCGAGCTTACCGCAAACTTGCCCGCAAATATCATCCTGATGTGAATCCCGGCAATCCAGAAGCCGAGGAAAAATTCAAAGACATCAATGAAGCCAACGAAGTTTTATCAAACCCAGAAAAGCGCGAAAAGTATGACTCTTTTGGGCAGTACTGGAAGCAAGCGGAGGTTAGCGGTACTCCTCCTAGAGGAAGTAGCAGGTATGCAGATAATTTTGACCAATATAGCAACTTTGATGACTTTATCAATGATTTGCTGGGTGGTTTAGGCGATAGGACAAGAACAAGACAAACTTATTACCGCACCTCGACTAGGCAGCCTGATGACTTTGGCCCATTTCGCAGCCAAGCACCAGCACCCGATACCGAAGCTGCGATCGCACTCTCCTTTTCGGAAGCGTTTCATGGCGTTCAAAAGCGGTTGCAGTTGGATGATGAAACCATTAACGTTCGTATTCCCGCAGGTGCTAAACCGGGTAGTCGAATTCGCATTAAAGGTAAAGGTCGCTCCAGTCCTTTTTCTCAACAGCGAGGCGATTTGTATCTCACAATCGAGGTGCTTTCCCATCCATTTTTCCAGTTTTTGGGTGACAACTTAACCTGCGAAGTTCCTATTCGTCCAGATGAAGCGGTCTTAGGCGCTCAAATTCAAGTACCAACACCAGAGGGTAGCGTCACATTGAGCGTTCCGAAAGGCGTGCGTTCCGGTCAATCGCTGCGGCTACGAGGAAAAGGCTGGATGCAACCAAAAGGCGGGCGAACTGACCTAATTGTGAAACTTCAAATTGTGTCTCCGAAAGAGTTAAGCGAAATTGAGCAGGATTGCTATGAAAAGATTCAGGCGAATAGCAGCTTTAACCCACGTACTGCATTAGAAGGATTAACGTTATGAGCGAGTTTAGCCTCTCCAATACAGTTGTTTCTCATGAAGGCGATCGCCTTTATACGTTTGAGTATGCAGCCTCTGTTACCCAAACTTCAACGATTGTAATTGAACGATTTGTGCAACTCGGATTGATCGAACCGAAAGGCTCAATGCTGCACTCACGAGAAATTGCGCGAATTGCTCAAATCCAACGTTTGCGTCAGGATTTGGGGCTAAATCTCGTAGGCGCAGCAATGGTGATGGATATGGCTCAAGAAATTGCCCAGTTACGGGCACAGCTAAAAGCGTTGCAGCCTTCTTAAAAAACATCACCCAATATTCAGATGTGAAAAAGTTGGCGCAATCAAAATTTTAACAAGTTACTCAACATTGGCTCATTTTTGAGAGCTACGGTGTACACACATCTTTCTAGAAAACCAAAATCGTCGTAGATCCCCCTAAATCCCCCTTAAGAAGGGGGACTTTGAGAGCTTTTTGCCCCCCTTTTTAAGGGGGGTTGGGGGGATCAAAAGCCTGTGGCGCAACTCTTAAAGACTTGTGTGTACACCGTAGCCCAATGCATCGGGGGGATTAAAGGGGGTAATTTAACTTGTGTGTACACCGTAGCCTTTTAGGAGAGAGGTAAAAATCGTATCTCACTGAGTCGGTAACAGCTATACAGCTTTAAATATTAAATTATGCGTTTTATCAACAAACTCATGCGTTTCATCAACAAAATCATTCTGTTCATCAACAAACTTATGCGTTTCATCAACAAAATCGTTCTGTTCATCAACAAACCCATGCGTTTCATCAACAAAATTGTTCTGTTCATCAACAAACTCATGCGTTTCATCAACAAAATCGTTCTGTTCATCAACAAAACCATAATTTTTGTGAGAAATACTGATATTCATATCATATTAGACACCAACCTGTGAGGATTTTACTGAACTAAAACACAGCTTTAGTAAGGCAAACTAGCTCTAAAGCAATAAAAAGGATACATTTATGCCTGCTCAAAAACGTACATACCGCGTTTTAGAAAAAGCTGAATTAAGAGTGGCTGGACTTAAAGCAATTGATCCCAGCATGGATTTTGGGGATGCTCGCAACTTGCAAAACATGACACAACTAATTGAGCAGTACCGTAGCAAAATAGATGCTTATAATACTGCTCTAGCTGTGATTAACTCTTCTAGAACTGAGATGGAAGAATTGGACAAAGCTTTAAGTGACATAACTGAGAAAATGCTGATTGGAGTTGCTTTTAAATACGGCAAAGATAGCCGTGAATATGAAATGGCGGGTGCTGTTCGTAAAAGCGATCGCATCCGTAAAAGCAGAGCAACACGCTTAAGGGCGACTCCAAAAGAATTAGCCAGTGAAAATGCTAAAACTGCATATCTTAATGGACTGAATGGAGCGATTGCAGAATAAATCCATTTTCGTACAAAGTATGGAAACGAGTAAATGGTTAATTTTAACTCTCCACCCCCTACACTCCAACCTTTTTCCACGGTAGTTTAATTGTAAATCGACTACCTTTCCCTAACTGACTTTCGGCGTGGACAGTACCACCATGCAACTCGACGATTTTTTGCACCATCACCAATCCTAAACCCGTACCTGCGGAACGACGGGTAGAGGCATTTTCAACTTGGATAAAAGGTTGAAATAATCGGAAAAGGTCATCGGAAAGCATACCAATACCCGTATCTACCACGCTAAAAAAGATATATTCATTTGTGGAATTTGGCTGAACTTCAATCCAAACTTTGCCTCCGTCGTGAGTAAACTTGATAGCGTTGCTCAACAGGTTGATAAATACCTGGCGGATGCGGCGCTCATCAACTTGGATGGGTTCGAGTTCTTCAGGGATTTGTACACTCAGTTGGATATTTTTCTGTAACGCTAAATTTTTGACGAAACTGAGACTAGAGTCACATAATTCTGGAATGGAAGTAGCCGCTAGTTGCAGTTCTATCTTGCTGGATTCAATATCTGTAAGCTCAAGGATTTGGGTAATCAATTCTAATAAGTTCTTACCGCTCGATTCGAGGCTATTTATAAACTGGCGCTGTTCTTCGGTTACAGTACCGTACACTTCATTTTGGAGTGCTTCTGCAATTTCAAGAATGGAGCTTAAGGGAGTCCTCAATTCATGGCTCATATTTACCAAAAAGGTTTTTTTGGCGCGATTTGCAACCTCAGCAGCTTCTTTCGCCTCATGCAAAGCGGATTCTGCACTTTTGCGATCGCAGACTTCTAAAGTTAGAGCAACAAATTCAGCTATTGAGCTAACGAAGTTTTGCTCACTCACTTCCCATATTCGAGGAATATCAATCTGTTCATACAATACTGTTCCCACCACTTCGCCCCCAATCCAAATGGAGGTATTAATTAGGGATACAATATTCTTTGTTTCTAGCAGTTCATCATATAATTCTTGTATCCTTAAATCGGTGCGAGTATCGGTGACAGCGATAATGCGGGCAGATGTCAGGGATTTAAAGTAAATGGGATAATCTGCGCGATCGCGTTCTAAACCTGCCGAATGTTTTTGATTGCTACGTTCGTAGAGACTTATACATTGTAGTTTAGTGCGTTGACGCAGCCTGTCGTCATCATCGCTATTGAATAACCACACACTTACTCGTTCTACCTCTAAAGCATTCGCGGCTTTCTCGGTAATAACTTTGAATGCTGCTTCTAGATTTCCTTCTGAAATTGCCCTGTGATTTGCCAGTTCTGCCAATGCTCGATTATGCTTTTCTAGCTTTTGCTCACTGCTAATACTTTTTTGAATCTCTTGCTGTAATTCTTGAGTTCGCTGCTTAACTTGCAATTCTAACTCTTCATTTTGAGTAATCTGTGCAGTAAAGGTTTTACGTAAATGCTGCATCATCTCATTGAAAGATTCACCCAGCACCTCTACTTCTTTAATGCCTTGCACAATCACCACCGAGTCTTCCCCTTTAGTGAAATCGGCTAAATCTTTTGTCGCCGTGCTGAAGTACAAAATTGGCTGAGTTATCCAACGAGCGGTAACAATTCCTAGTAAAGTAGCTAATCCCAATGCTCCCAGACAGAGAAAAATTGTAGTTTGAGTATTGCGATCGATTTGCCCCATAAAATCTGCTTCTGGGACAGCTACTACAATTAACCAGTTGAGATTTGGTTCGCCTTGCAACGGTCTAATTTCTAAAAATTGTCGTTTGCCGTCAAAGGAGAAATCTAGTTGCTGTAAACTCTTAATTTGGTCAAAATTACTAAATTTAGTTTCTAAATACTTAGCGCTTGCTTGAGTCAAAGCATTCCCACTTTGAGAAGCTGTCAACCTAATCGGTTTACCATTTTGCAGGCGGAATGGTTCTTCCGTTGTGGAACTTGCGACTAATAGCCCCGATCGCTCGATAATAAAAACTTGCCCAGATTTGCCAACTTTAATATTTTGCAGCAAATCCCCAATTTGTGATACATGAGTTAGAGTGCTGTTGACACCGAGTAACTCACCTTGGGAGTTATATATAGGTTGAGATGCACTAATCAGCAGCGTTGGTTCGGTGATGGGTGTAAAAATCTGACTAAAGCTGAATTTTTTAGCGGTAACTGCTGCTTGATAATTAGGACGCGATCGCGCATCATAGTTTTTGATTACCTCTGGTAGCTGGGTACGTTGACTTTGAGAGTCAATTTTGTAGGTGTAGAGGTCGTAACCAGTTGACTTATCAGCTTTTCTGAGTAAATATTGGCGATCGTTGAGCTTTTCCACCGCTAAATGTTCTTGCTGTTCATTGCTTGCCGTTAAAGCAACGGCATCAGGAAAAATCTCTAACTGCTTTATTAAGTATGACTCCCAAGTTGCCAGATTTTCCATCTTCAGCAACCCGATGTCAATGACATTTTGATTACCGCGCAGTACTTGACGCGAGGTTGAGAGATAAACCTGTAAATTTTGCTCTACTCGATTAGCGACTTCATAACGCAATTCGCTAGCTACCTCATTCACTGCCTTTTGCCCATTGCGGATTGATAAGTATGCAGTCAATCCCACAGCTAGCAAGATTTGCAGCAGAAACAACACTACGAGAATGCGACGTAGAGGTATACCTTTAAATAGGAAAAAAACACCATTTTGACCAATATTTTTGTTCATAAGCCCACTCTCCCTTCCTGTCCTATAGTAGTGAGTACAACACCTCGACTTCTCTGGTCTGCGGGCTTATACATAGTTTGTACTCGGTCGGATCAAGTGCCAATATACCACTTTTGGCAAAAGAACAAAACTTTAACCTGTGATTTTACCTGCAATGTGAATTTCATCGAATTAACATTTTCAGCCTAGCTGAGAGGTTCTTTGAAAAGTGCCTAGCTGTAATTTTAGACATTTATTAATCTCTCCTAACCCCCTTTAAAAAGAGCGAGCATTACTCAATACAGTTCACATAACACCAAAACACTTGTAGAGACGGCGATTTATCGCGTCTTGAAAACCCAAAATTTTTGCCAGTAGCCCTTAACCCAAGCGTATTGGAGCATTACCCAGATTTTTATAGATAAACTTGAAATTTTATTCAAAGCAAGAAGAGCTTCTTTTACCCAAAGGCTGCTGTATTGATTTCGTTGCAAATATCTACCCAAGCTTGATCCCGTCTTCCTCCCGCAATGGTGTTTAATGGACTATCGGTAGGGTGTGCTGCTTGATATTTCTCAATTGCTGTTGCTTTGTAGTTGCTAGCACGCAAAGGTATCCAGAGAATTTTAACTCCCTCGGCTTTCGCTGCTTCTAACAGAGGTGGTAACTCATTTTGACTAATAAACTTTGATGCAAGAAAGTTTGGACTTACCAACAACACCGCTACTTTTGCAGTTGCCAAAGCCGCCTCGATTTCATCTCGCCACACAGCACCAGGCTTGATTTGGGTATCATCCCACAGTTTGAGATTTTGTTCTCTAATTAATGGTTCTAGATGAGTTTTGAGGTCATTGAACCACTTTTTATCTTTGTGACTATAGCTAATAAAAACTTGATTCCTGGTTACGGGTTCAGACATGGGAGTTTGTGATTTTTGTGAAGTCAATAAAACATCATCAATTAGTCTTTGGACATCTACCATACGAAAACTGTTCTGGCACTGAATTTGGTAATTAAGCGCCTCCAGGGATTTGTACAACACGTCTCGGTTATAAAAATGAGGACTTTGACTATGATTACAGCTTTTACAGTTACAAGGAACAAGCGTTTGATATTTTAGGTGTTCGTAAGACTTATGGATTTTGTCCAGTTCATGAGTAATACGTATTAGTAGGTCTTTCTTGCGGTTTCCTGCTACACGGACTTTAATTTCTCGTTGATTGTAGTTTTCAATCACTTCCGCACGGGTTTGACCTTCACTGAGAACAACGCCTGTTTTCCAAACGAGGGTTTGTTCTTCAATTAAAGAATGCATTTCGACAATAAAGCGAGTAATAATACCTTTGGGCATGAAGTCATAGGTGTAGCGCAGGATCAAATTGTTAGATTCATCCCAATTGAAATCAGGCTGATTGGTCGAAAGTAGGTGAGGTGCAATATAATTTTCCCGATTACCTGGAATTTCGTAGCAAAGCTTGAACTGCATCATTAATTGCAGGAGTTCATCTTGCATATCTGCATATTCGCCGCTTTTCCAAATATTTTTGAGGTCATTTTTGGTAAAACAACCTAGCTTTTCCTTGACAGTTTGATTATCCAAAACTTTGTAAACAGCAGTTGTCGCCCATTCCGGTTTGAGGATGACGTAGTGTTTGAGTGTAGAATCGTCTTGAAAGTGGAGGCAAACGCCGAGGTCGTGGAGATAGCGGCTCAAGCGCTCCATGTCTTCAAGGTCTGTTAAATTATTTATTTGGCAAAGGTCACGGTATTTTTCACGGCTAATGTAATTTTGGGAATTGTTCTCTAGGGCGGCTCTGACTCTTACCCAAAGTTTTGGTAGAGGTATACCAACATGGTCAAGTCTGCTGATGTATAGCTGAATCGCCTCTTTAATCTTTGCTAAATCGCGATTAGTATCTAAATTGGTTGCTAGTATTTTCTCCAGATTGCTGAATTCTCCTCGTAACTGGCGCTCATTGACTTGGCAATCACGGTCTTGTTTTTCGTTTTTGATGATGATAACTGGACTCTTGTCGCTCAAGAGTTCGACAACTTTCAGCCACCAGTAAAAATCAGTGTTTTCTTTGCGAGTGTCAGCAACTAAGGCATATAGAGAACGCTTGCTGAGGAAAAACTGATGAGTTTGGTGGTAGATTTCCTGACCGCCAAAATCCCAGATGTTGACGCGAAAATCTTTGCCATTGGACTGTGTAAAGTCCCACCGGATCACCTCAATGCCTTGGGTTGATTTCTCTTCTGGCTGGAGTTTATAGGTTTCATCTTTGATTTTCTGGGCTAAAGAGGTTTTACCGGCTCCTCCTTCGCCAACAATCAAGAATTTTGCTTCGTAGAAAGGTTCCGTTTCCGCTGGGTCTTGTACCCGAAAATAGAAATCAAGAATTTCATTCACATCACCCGGATCTTTGTAGTAAGCCTTCGGCCCCAAAATCTCTGGTGGAATGGGGACTGGATTTCCACGAAGATCCAGCTCTTTCAGGTTTGACAGTTGCCTGATTTCCCTTGGCAGACTGCTCAGTTGATTGTTGTGGAGGTAGAGGGTTTGCAGGTTGGTGAGTTGGCCAATTTCCGGTGGTAGACTGCTCAGTTGATTGTTGTGGAGGTAGAGGGTTTGCAGGTTGGTGAGTTGGACAATTTCCGGTGGCAGACTGCTCAGTTGATTGCTGCTGAGGTCGAGGGTTTGCAGGTTGGTGAGTTGGACAATTTTTGGTGGCAGACTGCTCAGTTGATTACTTAAGAGGTAGAGGGTTTGCAGGTTGGTGAGTTTTCCAAATTCCGGTGGCAGATTGCTCAGTTGATTGTCGAAGAGGTAGAGCGTTTGCAGGTTGATGAGTTTTCCAAATTCCGGTGGCAGACTGCTCAGTTGATTGTCGAAGAGGTAGAGCGTTTGCAGGTTGATGAGTTTTCCAAATTCCGGTGGCAGACTGCTCAGTTGATTACTGCTGAGGTTGAGGGTTTGCAGGTTGGTGAGTTGGACAATTTCCGGTGGCAGACTGCTCAGTTGATTACTGAAGAGGTTGAGGGTTTGCAGGTTGGTGAGTTGGACAATTTCCGGTGGCAGACTGCTCAGTTGATTACTGTTGAGGTAGAGGGATTGCAGGTTGCTGAGTTGGACAATTTCCGGTGGCAGACTACTCAGTTGATTACTGCCGATGTCGAGGGATTGCAGGTTGGTGAGTTGGACAATTTCCGGTGGCAGACTACTCAGTTGATTACTGCTGAGGTCGAGCGATTGCAGGTTGGTGAGTTGGCCAATTTCCGGTGGCAGTATTGTTAACCCTTTGTAAGAAAGGTCTAATTCTGTTACCTCGTCTTTGACAGCTTGTTCAATAATTTGCAGCAGTTCTTCGTTAGTCATTTTGGGTTTTACAAAGGCTATGCCTGACGACGAGTTGCTGCTTGGACGCGCAGCAGAGAAATTAAGCTAATTAATAATGTACCGTGTATTAAGGATTGTATCAGCGCAATGTGCATTAGCGTACTCGTCGTAGACATCGCAAGTTAAAAGGGCAGTTAGCAACCGCGTCTACACAGACTTGTGTTGAGCATCTCGACTTCGCTCGATGGAACCGGAGTCGAAATACAAAACCCACCTTTCTTTCCCTACGGGACGCTACGCGAACGTGGGTTAAGGAACCCTTGATTTTGATTAGTCCACAGAGGTGGACTTTGTTTGTATAGCCGCGATTTCTAATCGCCTGGTATATTTGCTTTTTGTATTTGATTTTAAGATTATTGTGTGACCCTATGTAAATTGATGGCTATAGCTTTCCACATTGCCCAGCTTCTATCCAATATATAAATATGCCAGAAACTCAATCAAGTCCTCATATACATACAAACACATCAACCAAAACTGATACCTTACCTGCATTTGTTATCTCCTCTTCTAATCCTCAAGAAATCTACGATGTTGTAGTGGTTGGCGCTGGGCCTATTGGGTTAGCAACTGCCATTGGCTTACGTAAACGTGGTATTAAAAATGTCCTTGTCATCGATCAAACTCGCGCCTTTCGTCAAGTTGGACAAACATTGGATCTTCTCCCCAATGGATTAAAAGCTCTCAAACATTTAGATCCTAACGCTTACGAAGAAGTCAAAAATACTGGACTTGGTTTATTGAATCCCAAGCAGTCTAATGGTCAAGAAACTATCGAATCTACTCAAAAGCAACAACCTCCAAAGGCTTCACCCCAATGGGTTTACAAAAATTTGCAGGGTGAGATAATTAATTCAATTTCGCTTAGTTTTGATGACTGGTTTCAAGATTATGGCGAGGGTCGAGTATCAATTTCTTGGTACAATTTGCAGACAACCCTTAGACAGTTACTTCCACCAGACCTAGTTAAAGCTAATCACCGTTGCATTAATGTTGTGAATGAGCCGGAAAAAGGTTGTGTCCGCATAGATTGTGTAGGTGATACACGAATAGAAGCAAACCCTTATGCCTATTGGACAGATGGACAAAAAGATAACGATCCGCAACCCCAAAACTCAGATATTACCCCCCAAGAATTAGCAACAAAATCCATTAGAGCTAAACTAATTGTTGCAGCAGATGGGATTAATTCTACAGTTCGTAGGTTGCTTTACACAGATACTCAATATGATGATTTTGCTCGACCTGAATACTCTGGATTTACAGCTATATTGTGTAGGGAAATAGCTGAAGTACCAAAGGAACTATGGACAAAACTAGAAGAAGATTTTTTTCAAGACTCACCACTTGTAACAATCACTAATGATGAAATAACTGGAAATTCTGTTTGTATAAATAACATCAGGATAATATTATTTCGCAGACCAAATGGTGAACTTGGGTACATAATACATCTTGCTTTGCCTTTAGACTCGTTGCAAGGAAAATCTGAAAGTTCTTTAATTGACTTAGCTTTGCAGGAGTTGGAAAAAGCAAGCTTTCCTGATGCGCTCAAGCAATTAGTGCGTCTATCTCCTCCTGCCAATATGCAGCAGCGTCCATACTACATTCACCCTGCTACCATTTCGGATTCTCTACAAGTTTCTAACCCAACTGACCTCAATCCTGAAGCTAATCCTGCTAAAATTCCACCAGCCTGGAGTGTAGGGCGAATCGTCTTAGTTGGCGATGCCGCACATGGAATGCCTCCCTTCATGGCTCAAGGAGCTAATCAAGGATTGGAAGATGCGCTAATAGTTACAACACTCATCGCTAAAATTGCTGAGGAGAATAACTGGAACGATCTGCAAGCTATAGCCAAAGCCTTCGAGAAATACGAGTGTCTTCGTCGCCCATTGATGGCATACGTCCAAGAAGCAACATTAAAGCGATCGCCCCACTCGTCAGATAAAGAGTGGCAGGACTACACCCAACAGATATATTGCCGCAATTTCGACCAAGTAATAGAGGCACTGTAGTTTACCGCCTGTGAAAAATTTTGATTACAATGCAGATGTCCACTAGGCGGCAATACTGCGTAAGTTTTGAGTCGATCCCCCCAACCCCTTTTTTAGGGCTACGGTGTACACACAAGTCCTTCTCACCCCCTCTAACTCCCCCTTGTAAAGGGGGAGAACCGGATATTTCCCCCCTTTACAAGGGGGGATTAAGGGGGGTAAAACCCGGATCTCAAAGTAACTCCGATTTGTGTGTACACGGTAGCCTTAAAAAGGGGGAGGCTAAGAATGTCTTATTTTCCCCCTTTTTAAGGGGGACTAAGGGGGATCTCCAATGACTATGCACCTTAACGCACTAGGCGACGTGCTGTAATCCACGTAAATCCAGAAGATAATCGATGAGTAATCAACTACAAGACTACAATCCTAGCGGCGTAGGTGAAATAAATGGCAACCTCTTAGGTTTGCCCTGCGATTATGAGTCTGCAAACCTGATTGTCTTTGGTGTGCCGTGGGAAGTCACTGTTTCTTATGGCGCAGGCACAGCCAATGGCCCCCAGCGAATTCTTGATGCTTCAACTCAATTAGATTTGTTCGATTTTGATAACCCTAATGGTTGGAAGCAAGGAATTTTCATGGTGGAAATTCCCCAAGATATTTTAGAGAAGAATACATACTACCGTGCCTTGGCAGCAAAAATTATTGAGCGATTAGCCCAAGGTAAAGAACTCTCAGATACACCAGATTTAACACCTGTCCTCACAGAAATTAATCAGGCTGGGGAACAGGTAAATCAATGGCTGTTTGAAAATTGCCAAGAAGCAATTAATAAGGGTAAGGGAGTTGCAGTTATTGGTGGAGATCACAGTTCGCCGTTAGGTTATTTCCAAGCATTGGCAGCTAACTACGCTAACTATGGCATTTTGCACATTGATGCCCATGCAGATTTACGCGATGCTTATGAGGGATTTGAGTTTTCCCATGCGTCGATTATGTTTAATGCGATGAAAATACCGCAAATTTCTAAACTAGTGCAAGTAGGTTTGCGTGATATTAGTCATGATGAAGTGCAAATGATTGACCAATCTGATCGTCGCATTATTGCATATTACGACCCAGCCATTAAACAAAAACTTTACTCTGGAACAACTTGGCTTGATTTATGCCGAGAAATTATCAGTCATTTACCTGAGTTTGTTTACATTAGCTTTGATGTCGATGGTCTAGATCCAAAACTTTGCCCAAGTACAGGTACTCCTGTTCCAGGTGGATTGGAATTAGAGCAAACATTTTTTCTGTTCCGGGAATTAGTTAATAGTGGTAGAAAAATTATTGGCTTTGATATTTGTGAAGTCGGTGATGCCGAGTGGGATGGTAATGTTGGAGCGCGGGTAGTTTACAAGCTGGCAAATTTGATGGATTTGTCCAAGCAGAATTCGTAATTGTTGAGTTCCTAAAATCGTTCGACTGAGACGTTCTGCGATCGCTCAGTCGAACCAACTTCACACTGTTCACGTAGCATTCCACAGGAAAGTCGAAAATCTAAAATTAAATAACAAGCCCCCGACTTCATTGCTGGAGTCAATCTAAAATCCCAAATATAGGACTCATATTTGATTGGTGAAAAAAACTCCGTACAACTCAAAAAGCCTTCTTACCTATTGCCTATTGCCTATTGCCTCTTACCTGCGCGAACAAAAATCAAAGCGGATTCCTATATAAAATTGTTTAATTAACCTTGCTTCACTATCTGAGAATTTTAAGATAAAGAATAGCCCGTTGCCTTGTGAACGTATTGCACAACTTTTTGATATGATTCGGGATTACTCACAGGATTAATGATGATGGGGATAGTGCCATCTGGCAACCAGAAGGTTATCCTACCATTCGGTTCATGACAAAAGGAACTGATGCAGTTGAGATTAATTACATATTCGTTTTTTTCGTAAAGGATTTTCACCCAGTGGGCATGATCTAATTCTAAACTTGTCACGCATTCTAAATAATCGAGAATCTTTTGATAATCTTCTAGGTTACTTTGTGGATTAATGACTATTGGAATGGCACTATCGGGTAGCCAAAAAGTAACCCTGCCATTCACTTCATAACAAAAAGCATGGACACGTTCAAAGTTCACTACATATTCTCTCCTCTCGTAAAGGATTTTCACCCAGTACGCCACAACATCTCCTCAAGTCCGAAATTTACGAATGATGCACCCTGTATGTCCAAGTCTACTGAAGCCTTAAGTTTTTGTTGCTGTGTACCAATTCAAAATCAAATTAATTTGTTTGAATTATGAATTGTTAAGAAACCTCCAATGGTGTTGGTGTAGTTGAAGTTGACAGCGAAAGAGCGATCGCAGCTTGAATAAACCCTTTAAATAAAGGATGAGGGCTACTAGGACGCGATTGAAATTCTGGATGAAATTGGCAAGCCAGAAAGAATGGGTGCTTGGGTAATTCCACAATTTCAACTAACTGTCCATCAGGAGAAGTCCCACTGATCACATAGCCGGACTTTAATAAGAGATCGCGGTAAGCATTGTTGAACTCATAGCGATGTCTATGTCGTTCATAAATTACATCTTCTTGATAAAGCTTGAAAGCCAATGTATCAGGAAGAACACGACAAGGATATAGCCCCAAGCGCATTGTACCCCCTAAATCCACAACTTCCTGCTGTCCTGGCAATAAATTAATTACCGGATTAGTTGTATGAGGGTCAAATTCGGCACTATTAGCATCTGTTAATCCCCCTATGTGCCTAGCCCATTCAATTACAGAGCATTGCATTCCCAGGCATAAACCTAAAAAGGGAATTTGGCGATCGCGTGCGTATTTAATGGCGGCAATTTTGCCATCCACTCCCCGAACCCCAAAACCTCCTGGCACAACTACCCCATCGACACCCCCAAGATGAGTTTCGGCTGATTCATTTTCCAAATCTTCTGAGTTCACCCAACGCAAGCGCAGTTTGCCATAAGTGGAAATTGCAGCATGGTTTAATGCTTCCACTACAGATAAATAGGCATCACTTAACTGCACATATTTGCCGACAATGGCAATTTCTAGCTCGTGCTTGGGAGTATGTAAGCGTTGTACCAAGGTTTGCCACTGCGTCAAATCTGGTTGGCGTTGCTCCATTTGCAACAAGTTCAGCACTTGTTCTGCCATTCCTTCCCGTTCCAGATTTAGGGGTACTTCATAGATACTTTTGGCATCTTGAGAAGTAATGACGCATTCTTCGGGCACATCGCAAAATCCCGACAATTTTTGCTTTAATCCCTTGGGTAAGGGGCGATCACTCCGACAAACTAAAATATCTGGTTGAATACCAATGGATCTGAGTTCTTTAACTGAATGCTGTGTTGGCTTAGTTTTCATCTCACCCGCAGAAGCAATCCACGGTACCAACGTTACGTGCATATACAGTACATATTGCCGCCCAACCTCTTTGCGAAACTGGCGAATCGCTTCCAAAAACGGCAGTGATTCAATATCTCCCACCGTCCCGCCAATTTCTGTAATTACTACGGACGGATTTGTACTTTTAGCAACTCGCAGAATCCGCTCTTTTATTTCATTGGTAATATGAGGAATAACCTGTACAGTGCCACCATTGTAGTCTCCGCGTCGCTCTTTATTAATGACTGCCTGGTAAATCGAGCCAGTAGTCACACAGTTCAAGCGCGACATTGAGGTATCGGTGAAGCGTTCGTAATGCCCCAAGTCTAAATCTGTCTCCGCACCATCCTGGGTAACGAATACTTCCCCATGCTGAAAAGGGCTCATTGTGCCAGGATCGATATTGATATAAGGGTCGAGTTTGAGAATCGACACCGAATATCCGCGCGACTTGAGCAAACGCCCTAGACTTGCTGCTACAATGCCCTTACCAATACTGGAAACTACGCCTCCAGTTACGAAGATAAACTTAGTCATAGTAGTTTGAATTTCTAACAACTTCTAAAAATACATCCCGTCATTGTGCCACAGTTATTGTGGTGTAATCTTTTATGATTTGCTGTGAAAAACCTTTTAGGATTAGTAATATTAGGCTGTATTCTCACATCCTCCGTAGCATTGGCAGAGCCATCTCTTATAGTCGTTTTTCCCAAGACAAACTACCAGACGAGTTCCCAAAAAATCTTTTTTCTGGGGACTGCACCACCGGATGGTGAGGTTTTGATCAATAGTAAGCCAATTAACCGCAGCAAAGCTGGTCATTTTTCCCCTAGTTTCCCCTTGCAGTTGGGAGAGAATCTTTTTACTGTGCGTCGCCAGAATCAAGAACTTAAGATTAAGGTGATAAGGGTTAACACTAGCCCTGAACTACCACAGGGGGTAGCCTTTGCTAAAGATTCCTTGACTCCCGCCGCTGACATTGCCAGACTACCAGGAGAACTAATTTGTTTTAGCGCGTTAGCGAAGCTTCCCGAAGGGGTCGCACCCCCTAACGCCAATGTCTCTGTAACCCTGGCTAATCAAACGATTACCCTTTTACCTCAACCTCAACAGGCACAACTACCAAGTAATTTGGCAGCTCTGACAGGGCAAAATCAGCCTTATGCCCAGTCTAGCGTAGGCAATTATAAAGGTTGCACCACAGTGGCAACAGCCGCCGATCTGGGAAAACCTCAGTTTCAACTAACACTCAATGGCAAGACGATAACTCAACCAGGGACTGGTAAAATTCAAATCCTCTCAAGAGCAGAGTTGCCGGTTTCTGAGGTTACAGTAGAGTCAGGCGTTGCTCGCACTGGCCCAAGCACCGATTATTCTCGACTCACACCACTGCCTAAAGGCACACGCGCAACAGTAACAGGTAAGGAAGGTGAATGGTTGCGCCTAGACTATGGCGCTTGGATTAATAGTCAGGAAACTCGCATTCTACCTGGTGCAATTCCGCCACAAACAATAATTCGCAGTGTCGGATACCGTCAACTCCCTGGTGCGACAGAGATATTTTTCCCCTTACAAGTTCCCGTACCTGTGAGCGTGCAACAAAGTGAGAAAGCTCTCGCTCTCACTCTCTACAATACTACTGCCCAAACGGACATTATTCGCCTGGATGATGACCCTCTAATTTCTCGGCTAGATTGGCAACAGGAGGCTCCAGAACAAGTAAAATACACCTTTAACCTCAAAAAAGCTCAACAGTGGGGATATAAGCTGAGATACGACGGTACAACCCTGGTTTTGGCTTTGCGTCATCCGCCTAATATTGGGAACACAAGACGCAAGCTTTTAGCTAATCTCAAGATTGTACTCGATCCAGGGCATGGCGGTAAAGAATCTGGTGCCAGTGGCCCAACTGGATATTTAGAAAAAGATGTGAATTTGGTGGTATCTAAGTTGCTGCGGGACGATTTGGTGAAGCGAGGAGCAACGGTAGTGATGACGCGGGAGGACGATAAGGAGGTTTCTCTAGCAGAACGTCAGGCAATTATTAGTAAAGAAGAACCTGCGATCGCTATTTCCATACATCACAACTCCTTACCCGATGATGGCGATGCTGAAAAAACCAAGGGATTCGCCGCTTTTTGGTATCAACCCCAAGCCCACAGCCTGGCAATATTTTTACAGACCTATGTTGTTAAAAAACTCGGCAAACCTTCTTATGGTGTGTTTTGGGACAACCTAGCGCTGACACGCCCAGCAGCTGCGCCATCGGTGTTACTGGAATTGGGTTTTATGAGCAATCCCGATGAATTTGAGCAGGTAGTGAACCCAAAAGAACAGAAGAAAATGGCTGATGCGATCGCTCAGGGGATTACTGAGTGGTTTAAAAGCGTTCGATAGATCGGGTGTTAAACTTACGAGCTATAGCAATCCTATTTCTTACGCCAAACTAAAAACTGTGGGGGCAATTCATGAATTACCCCTATAGGGTTTTGGCTATTATTTGCATAAGTCCTGGATTTGTGAAAATTCGCGGTATTCAGATCGCCAACTTCGTGAAAGTTGTCAGCGATTTAACTTTTCAGTGCTTCTACCATGCCAAAACAACTTTGATTGCGGCTAAAAATATATCAAATCTTATATTTTGAAACCGTATGTATTTTAAAATCGGCGGTATGGTGGGAGCGATCGCTATTTTATTGAGCAATGGTAGTGCGTTCGCTGAAGGTGTTGGCGCAGCGATCGCCCAAGATGCACAAAGATATATTACTGTGGGGCATGATAAATTAGGAAACAGCGTAGCTTTAGATACAAAAACTATTAAGGGTACAACGTATAAACTTTACGGTATGTACGGAGATGGCATCTTCGAGACTACATTTGATGCATCATGTTCCGAATCACGGCTTTTTCGGAATCACATTGCCATTTACAGTTCAGAGGGACAGCTACTTCAAGAGGATAAGGAGAAAGGAGAAATACCTTTTGTCGCCAATTCTTCACCAGGCAAAGGAATGAAAATTGTTTGTCAAAAGATTGGGGCCCTTGGTTGGTAGGTTAAGTAGGAAATGCCCCATTTCCCATTCCCCATTCCCCATTCCCCATTCCCAATTCCAGTAGAAAATACTAAGGACAAAACAACGTGTCACGCGTATCTCGTCCTGTGGTTGGATTAGTCCCTTTGGCAAGTTTGCACAATTTTTTTTGCTCATCCGAACGCAGCAGCGTATCGGTAAAATCTGCCCCGTCAATGATTGCGCCATCAAATCTGGCGTTAGCAGCAAAAGCACCCTCTAACAGTGCATTTGTCAAATTTGCCCTAACTAAACGAGCCGAGTCTAAAGTGGAATTTCTCAAGTCAGCTGCCTCTAAATTTGCAGACTCCAAATTTGCTGCAAAGAAACTGACACCGTTCAAATTAGCATGGCTGAAGTTGCTCTGGCGAAGATTAGCTTTGGTAAAGCTGGAATCTGTTAAATCACGTCCTGAAAAATCAGCCTCGACCAAAATCTCTTTATTATATTCGAGTGCCAAAGCTGTTGGAGCAAAACCGAGCGTTGCGGTGATGCCAATTATTCCCCACAAGAATAAGCTGAGTATATTTGTCCAAAAGTGATAGTCTGTCTGACGCTTCAACCCGAATTGTGTTCGGGATGAGTCGAGTTTAGAACCTGCTGTGCGTAGGCGTAGCCCGTCGCAGGCATCGCTTAATCTAGAATTCATAGAATTTATGATATTTTTCGTCAATGGCTAACCTTCCTACATCTCATTATCCAGATATTGGTCATTTAGGAGAAGACCTAGTTGCCCAATGGTTGCAATCTATAGGTTGGATAATTCTGCATCGTCGCTTTTCTAGCCGTTATGGAGAAATCGATATTATTGCTCAATATGATGAACAAACTGGAGAAAAACTCCTTACTCAGCACTCATTATTGGCATTTGTTGAAGTCAAAACCCGCAGTTCAGGGAATTGGGATGCAGGGGGAAGAAGCGCCATCACCCCACAAAAGCAAGCAAAAATCTCACGGACAGCTGGAATATTCTTAGCCCAGTACCCTGAAAAGGCAGATTATTCTTGCCGATTTGATGTTGCTATTGTCTACTGTAAAAAGATATCAAAAAATCAGACTGCGGTTATAGCAACTCAGGAAGCTCTTGCTACTTCATCAGCAGGCGAATATAAGTTTAAGCTGCAAGAATACATTCTGGCAGCTTTCGACTCTTCAATTGATAATGGTTAATTGGTAATGGATAAAATATCTTAATTACCAATAATTATGTACTGGCGTTACAACCAAACGGTATTACGCCAAAGTTTCTGGACAGTAGCCTAAGCCCCTGACAAACTGTTGCCGGAAAGCTTCGATTTCGTCTCTCTCTGGACTACCATGAGAAACGATCGCTACCTGATAGCGACGCATCACGTCCACAGGGCATTGTCCCGCTTCTAAACTCCAAAGTGCCATTTGCACCCTCATTGGTGGCTCATAGCTAATTCCTAATTCATTTAGAAAAGCCCGAAAGTCGCCATCTTCTTGGGGCGAGACTTGACCTCTGAGTTTGATCCTAACCACCCAGCCATCAATTTGATGAATTACGGTGACGAACGAAACTGGTGTCTGGGGTCTAGCGTGCAGGTGTTGAACGACCCTCAGGGTTAGACTGGCATTTGCCAGATAGTACAAGTATTCCATGTTTGTTGGTGCTTGGGATCAAAGCCAATCCTACATATCTATATTCGTCAATCAGTGCCTGTTCCCGGTAGGGTAAAAGCCCCCGTTTTTAGATGGGGAGGTTTACCCAATTTTTATGTTAATTTTTCCGTGTTACTTAATAGTAACAATCTTATAGCCTCGCGACAAAATTGGGCAAAGATGCCTTAAAGTTCCAATATAAGGGAAAGCTCAAAGCAGCTTTTTCTCAGAGAGTATAAATACTAAATAAAGCAAAAACTAGTAGAAGCCAAGTTGAAAGATACATCTAGCCCTAAAGAAAAAAATTTTGAATTAGATTGCTCGGTAGCAGGCTATGACTACACACTACCTCCAGAACTCATTGCCCAAAACCCAGCAGTTCCTAGAGATAGTTCCCGGTTACTGGTAGTTAATTCTCCCACTACAGGCACTGAAACAGAAGCATCTCACCATATTTTCCATGATTTGCCTGCACTGCTACGCTCTGGTGATTTGTTGGTCATGAACAATACAAGAGTTATTCCAGCGCGGCTTTATGGTCATAAAACCACTGGTGCTAAAATCCAGGTGTTGCTGTTGGAAGAACGGCAGTATAACTGTTGGTTAGCTTTAGTTAAGCCAGGAAAAAGCTTCAAACAGGGAACGAAGATTATTTTTGAAGCAAAGCAAGCGGGGACTGGGGGTTGGGGATTAGAGATTGGGGATTGGGAAAATTCTTCCCTAGTCCCTAGTCCCCAGTCCCCAGTCCCCAGTCCCAAACTCACGGCTACTGTTTTAGAAACAGATGCAGCAACCGGGGGACGTTTGTTGCAATTTGATGTGCCAGAGGGAAAGCCTTTGGTGCAACTGTTAGAGGTATTTGGTGAAGTACCGCTACCACCCTACATTACTGCCTCAGAAGCTGCTGATGAGCAGTATCAGACAGTTTATGCCGAACAGCCAGGAGCGATCGCAGCACCGACGGCAGGATTACACTTTACCCCAGAATTATTACAAAAGCTGCGCGATCGCAACATCAATCAAGCTTTTGTCACGCTACACGTTGGTGTCGGCACTTTTCGTCCTGTGGAAGTAGAAGACGTAACTACCCACCAGATGCATGAAGAATGGATTGAAGTTCCTGCCGCCACAGTAGAGCAAATTCGCGCCACTAAAGCAGCTGGCGGTCGAATTATTGCTGTGGGAACAACGGCAGTAAGGGCTTTGGAAGGGGCGGCTAAATCTGGGAATTTACAACCATTTTGCGGTAAAACAGACTTGTTTATTTATCCCGGCTACCAATGGCGGGTGGTGGATGGTTTGATTACCAATTTTCACCTACCACGTTCCAGTTTGCTGATGTTGGTAAGTGCGCTAATTGGCAGACAACGGCTATTGAATATATACAACGAAGCGATCGCTTTTGGGTATCGTTTCTATTCCTTTGGTGATGCTATGCTAATTTTGCCGGAAGCCATAAGAGTTCTGAGTCAAGCATGAGGGCAATGTTCCCTGTTCCCTGTTACCTATTCCCTACCTGACTTTTCACGTTATGTGGAAAAGTCCACGAAAAACCTAACCCCCTAACCCCCTTCCCGATGCGGGAAGGGGGAAATTCAAAGTCTCTCTCCTAATAGGAGAGAGATTTAGAGAAAGGTTTTCCAGATGCCGTGAAAAGTCAGATTCCCTACCTACCTACGCAAATACGTTAAGTAATCAAACCGGATTCCTATAGGAGTAATTTTATGCGTGACTTCATAATAAAATTGGTCAAAACTATCATCCAGATAATGAATGCTCCGATGCTCATATTGTTTATCGTCACTACAAAGAAAGAAGTGATTCTTGTGGATGTAAGACGATGGTCAAAGATAGTTGAGCTAGTTGATACTTCTGACTGGGTTAACTTGCTATATTTGCTTTATAAATATCCCGAATTCAGAAATCTTTACTATTACAGAATTAAAAAAGGTAACTTTCTAGGATTGGTACTGATGCATATTATAAAATTCTTTTATAAAGAATGTCCAAGTCTATTTTTATATTGCGATAATATTGGTTCTGGACTATTTATTCAACATGGCTTTAGTACTATAGTAAATGCAAGAAGCATTGGTGATAATTGCTGGATTAATCAACAAGTGACAATAGGATACAGCAGTAAAAATAATTTTCCGACAATTGGCAACAATGTAATCATAAGTTCAGGTGCAAAAGTGATTGGCAACGTCACTATAAATGATAATGTGATAGTAGGAGCAAATGCAGTTGTAGTCAAAGATGTTCCCAGTAATTGTGTTGTTGTCGGTGTTCCAGCTTATATAATCAAGAGAGATGGCGTGAAAGTAAAAGAGCAGTTGATTTAAATTTGTTTATTAACAGATTATAAAACCTATAGAATATCGCACTAATTACGGTATGCAGAGCAACTGAACAAGGAGAAGGGTGTTTTTACAAAAGTCGGATGCTCCCAAAGTGAGAAATTCTTAATTTTTTGATTTGCAATTTTTCATGCTGTGGTGGGTACTCTGACTTATAAAGATATGAGCATAAGTACATCTATGTCACTCCTGTCTAGAAAAAGTCAAACTCAGCCCTGGTTACACTTCTTATTTCACCAAAACTCTGTTCAGAAAAAGCCCCTGTTCAGACTTCTGTTTGCTTCCTCTGCGTTTTTGGTTTTGGCTGCACCAACAATTACTAATTTTCCAGGAAGCAAGTTGCTAGCAGAAACCGCAATTTCTCAGGATCTTGAAGCAGCTAGCTTTTTCCAACAGGGAGTCACGCGCTATAACCGCAAAGACTTACAGGGGGCAGAATATGCCTTTCGTCAAGCATTGCAGCGAGATCCTAGCCTTGGGGCTGCGCTAAATTATCTGGGTAATATTTTAATGGAGCAAAATCGCCTAGATGTAGCTTTACAAGAATATACAGAGGCGATTAGGATTAATCCTAATTTTAGTGAAGCCTATTACAACTTAGGGTTAGTGCTGCATCGTCAGGGACAAAAAGATGCCGCGATTACGGCTTATCGTCAAAGCCTTGTGATAGATCCCACAAAGGTAGCAGCGCTGTATAATCTGGGTTTGGTGCTGTATGAACAAGGACAGCTACCGGAAGCGATCGCAACATACCAGCAAGCAATTAATTTAGATAGCAGCAATCCCAACGCCTATTTTAACTTAGCGATCGCCTTGCAACAACAAGGTCAAACAGAGCAAGCGATCGCAACCTATCGTCAAGCCTTGCAGGTAGATCCTCAAAATGCCACAGCTTATAACAACATGGCAAATTTGCTAGCAATCCAAGGCCAAGCTTCTGAGGCTATTTCTGTTTATCGGCAAGCTATTCGCCTAAATCCTAAAAATGCCTCAGCTTACTATAATTTGGGAGTCACTTTATATAATCAAGGCGACATCAAGAAAGCTAATGGAGTCTTGAAACGTGCCCATACTGAGTATCGTGAGCAAGGGAACATTGAGCAAGCTCAGAAAATAGAACAACTAATGCAACAAATTGCCCAGAAAATTCAGCCACAACAGCCTCAAGCCAGTCAAACAGCTACTCCTTCTGAGGCTTCAGACAACACAAGTAATGTAATACAAACACCTGAGCCACAAACGCTAAATCAACTAGAAAACCCTGTCTCAGTTGAACAACAATCTACTTCAACGAGTTCCGGACAATAAAAAAATTCAGAGTTAGAAATAAATTAATAACTTCTAACTCTGCCAATTTTAGATTTTGAGTAGCAATTTTGGTGTGCTTACAGTGCAACTTGGATTGAAGGAAAAATCTAAAAACTAAAATTGAATGACTTCTAAATTTTTTAAATCGGCAAACGATTGATATCTTTATTGCAGCCAATAACTACCATTGCTGAACCACGTTCTAAACGTTTGGTAGGGTCAGGATTAATTTGAAATTTACCATCCTGGCTCACCGCTAGCAAATTTAAACCGTAGCGGTTACGAAGTTGAAGCTCGGTGATTGTTCTGCCGTGAAATTCATCAGGCACAATCAACTCTACAATACTGTTATCTGGGTCTAGATCAAATCGATCTAAGATTGCTGGTTTAGTAAGTGTACGCGCTAGGGCGCAACCTGCTTCATACTCAGGAAAAACAACATGATCTGCTCCTACTCGCCGCAATAGTTTACGATGAACTTCACTAGAAGCTTTGGCGACTACATGGGGTACGCCAGCCTCTTTCACATTTAGGGTGGTTATAATGCTTTCTTGAACGTAGTTGCCAATCGCTACAATTACAGTATCAAATTCAAAAATTCCAGCTTCTTTTAGTGCGGCTGGTTCTGTAGAATCTAA
Source organism: Nostoc sp. FACHB-133 (assembly GCF_014698055.1). NCBI lineage: Bacteria > Bacillati > Cyanobacteriota > Cyanophyceae > Nostocales > Nostocaceae > Nostoc > Nostoc sp. FACHB-133. Next base: position 83,685 of record NZ_JACJSH010000002.1, on the reverse strand, counting down.
TTGCAAAGCATGACCAACTATTCCCTCAGTTAATGCTTCTGAAACTCGTTTTTCATCAATATCTGTTGCCAGTACTTGATAACCGAAGTTATGCAGTGTAGAACAGACTGATCTACCAAAACGACCTAATCCAACTACAGCAAATTGTTGGTTATCTTTACGTAAACTGCGAAAAAAACTTAATGATGAAAGATTCACCCTTTTTATCCTTATAATGGCTCCCTGTATTTAGGGCAAAAAATGGTTATGATACTTGAATTAAAAATCTTATTTTTTGCCTTTCAATGTATATTTTATCAGTTTAGTCATTAGTCATTAGTGAGTTGTCAAGAATTATTATCCCCCCACTCGCTAACTATCCCACAAGTAGATTTTCTTCAGGATAGTGAATTCTAGTAGGAAGTGGGTCTCCTAGTACAGCGGACATCAGTAGTAAAATACCTACTCGTCCAACGTACATCGTGGCAATTAGGATGAGCTTTGCTGTTGTAGAAATACTTGCTGTAATGCCTGTAGAAAGCCCTACAGTGGCGAAGGCTGATACCACTTCAAACAAAATTTGAATAAAATCTAATGTTGGATCTGTGAGGCTTATTAAAATCGTAGCTAAAATCACGGTCGCTACTGAACCCACCAACACACCCACAGCTTTCAAAATTAAAGATGTTGCTATCTTGCGATCATATAATAAAACTTCTTCTTTCCCCTGGAGAATAGCTTTAGTGCAACTGGTTAAAACTCTCAATGTTGTTGTTTTCAGACCTCCTCCTGTACCACCTGGACTTGCACCAAGAAACATTAGTGCAATCGTAATAAATAGACCAGCAGTGGTCATTTTGCCAATATCGATGGTATTAAAACCAGCAGTCCTAGGAGTAACGGATTGGAACCAAGCTACTAACATTTGGTCGCGTAAATTTAAAGAACCAAATGTTTCAGGGTTTCTGATTTCTATACAGAAAAAAGCAACAAATCCTATTAATAATAATATAACAGTTGTGCTGGTTGCAACCTTAAAGTCTAGAGAAAATCTTTGCATTTTAATAGATTTTTTTAAAATGCGATCACGCAACCAAAAGTACATTTCTAAAATTACTTGATACCCAATTCCCCCAAAGATAATTAGTATTGTAATAGTGAAGACTACTAAGAAAGATGACTGATAACCAATTAAGTTATCTTTAAATAAACTAAAACCAGCATTATTCCAAGAATTGATACTATGAAAAATTGCTAACCAAAGTCCTTTACTCCATCCATACTCAGGAACAAAAGCTGGTAAAAGTAAAAATATGCCTGTAATCTCAAAAATTAAAGTTGTAGCAATAATTGAACGGATAACTTGGGCGCTACCACTCATACCTGGTCGATCTAAAGCTTGTTGAATTGCTATTTTTTGCCGCATATCAAACCTACGGCCAATGAGCAAAATCAGAAATGTGGTAGTTGTCATGTAGCCCAACCCACCAATCTGAACTAATAGCGTAATAAACAATTGACCCCAAAAGGAAAAATAAGTACCAGGATCAACTACTGATAAACCGGTGACACAAACTGCGGATGTCGAGGTGAATAGTGCAACAATTGGGTCATTCCAGCTACCAGCACTAGTTGAAAAAGGCATCATTAACAGGATAGTCCCTACAGCAATGACAGCCAGAAATCCTAAACAAATTGTCCGAGCAACAGTCATAATTAATTCGTAATTCGTAATGGGCTTCTCTGCGAGACGCGAAAAGCGAATGCCCCGCTACGCTAACGTAATTCGTAGTTAAGAACGTTAGATTTAACCTGGGTTTACGCCTCTTGGATATCGTATGTTTTTTGGATAGTTGGTATAATTTTGAGCAAGAACAGTTTGTTTAGGTAAAACTGAGAAATTTTTCTAAAGAGGATTAATTCCGGTTTAGCTTTCTTAGAACAAAAATACCCTTATTTAATTAAAAACATACATGGTAGTCTACCAATATGTTTTTTTGAATTCTACTTCGTCTTAATACTACTTTTTCATGAGTGCAACACTTTACCAGCAAATTCAGCAATTTTACGATGCTTCATCTGGTCTGTGGGAACAGATTTGGGGCGAACACATGCACCACGGCTATTACGGCGCTGATGGTACCCAGAAAAAAGACCGTCGTCAGGCTCAAATTGATTTAATCGAAGAATTGCTCAATTGGGCAAAGGTAGAAGCAGCAGAAAATATCTTAGATGTGGGTTGCGGCATCGGCGGTAGTTCTTTATACCTTTCGCAGAAATTTAATGCTAAGGCTACAGGGATTACATTGAGTCCTGTACAAGCAGCGAGAGCAACGGAACGCGCCTCAGAAGCTAATCTGAGTCTGAGAACACAATTCCAAGTCGCAAATGCTCAAGCAATGCCCTTTGCTGACAATTCTTTTGACTTGGTTTGGTCGCTGGAAAGTGGCGAACACATGCCAGATAAAACCAAGTTTCTCCAGGAGTGTTATCGAGTATTGAAGCCTGGCGGTAAGTTAATTATGGTGACTTGGTGTCATCGACCAACTAATGAGTCTCCATTAACGGCAGATGAGGAAAAGCACTTGCAAGATATTTATCGGGTGTATTGCTTACCTTATGTGATTTCTTTGCCAGAGTATGAAGCGATCGCACATCAGCTACCATTACATAATATTCGCACTGCTGATTGGTCAACTGCTGTCGCCCCTTTCTGGAACGTGGTAATTGATTCTGCATTTACTCCCCAAGCGCTTTGGGGTTTACTAAATGCTGGTTGGACTACCATCCAAGGAGCATTATCACTGGGATTAATGCGTCGCGGTTATGAGCGTGGGTTAATTCGATTTGGCTTATTGTGCGGCAATAAGTAGAATTCCACTTCAGCAAAAAGATGTAATCTAGGAGCATTAAAGTAGATGTTCCTAGTGATACATTCTTATACTTAATACAAGATTTGGAGCGATCGCAAAGCTTGTAAATTCTAATGCAGATATCGGGGAAACCTTCTAAAATTAAGTTTCTTATTGTTAAATTGCTGAAATGCCACTCGAACTGCAAAACCTCACAGGCGGTTACACCACATTACCAATTGTTCAAGACATTAATCTCACTCTGCAAACAGGAGAATGGTTGAGTTTAGTTGGTGCTAATGGTTCAGGTAAATCTACTTTACTAAAATTGCTGAGTCGTATTCTCTCCCCACAGCAGGGAACAGTCCTACTTGATGGCAAAGCAATTCATTCCCAACCCCCAAATTTGGTTGCACAGAAACTCGCATTATTACCGCAACAACAAACCGTTCCCGTAGGCTTAACAGTTCGACAATTAGTAAGTTTAGGACGCACGCCACATCAATCTTGGTGGCAATGGGAATTAAACACCCAAGATTGGATGAAAGTAGAAGCTGCAATTAAAAAGACGCAACTAGAAAAATTGAGCGATCGCTTAGTTGAAGAACTTTCCGGTGGTGAAAGACAACGCGCTTTTTTAGCTTTAGCACTAGCGCAAGAACCAAAAGTTTTACTATTAGATGAACCTACAACTTTCTTGGATATCAACTATCAATTACAATTATTGGAACTACTGAAAAATCTTAATCAACAGCAAGAATTAACTATTGTTACTGTTCTACACGAACTGAATCTAGCGGCACGATATAGTTCTCGCATTGCTTTGTTAAAACAAGGTCATCTTTGGGAAGTTGGCAAACCTGAAGAAGTTCTGACACCAAGTGCGATCGCTCAAGTATTTGGTGTGGAATCTGTAATTATTCACACACCTGTGGGTTTACAAGTTTGTGCAATTTCTGCTGTGTCGTCATGACTCAATTACTTTTCTGATGCAAGTCAGCCAAATGTACCCTTGAGAAATGCCTTCTTTATCTGAAATATTTATCGACGGATTAACTTATCAATAACTTTGTTATTGTCACCAATTGGTTGGTCAAAATTGAAAGCTTTATTAACAATAACTTGCTTGGGTAATTGAGCGCCATTTTGGACATATATTCCTGGCAATACACTCACTTTAAACTCTTTAATCTCTTTAACCTCTTTATATTCATTCACTAGACTTACTTTAAGTTCATGAAGAACTCGCTGCTGTTCTTTGACAATTTGGGTTAGTTCGTTTAGTTGCTGAGTGTGTAAGTCATCCAATTTTTCATGGAGAAGTTCAATATTTTGTCCAGCCCTTAAATTCACCTGATGGTCAATTTCGGAGTTTTTCCGATCGGTATCAGACTGGCGATTTTGACTCATCAAGACGATGGGTGCTGTGTAGGCTGAGGCAAATGAAAACACTAAATTAAGCATCATGAACGGTGATTCATCCCAGTGGGGAACCCCAGGCATTAAGTTGATACCAACCCATCCGGCTAAAACGGTGCTTTGCCCAATGAGAAATCCCCAAGAACCCACTTGCGCTGCAAATTTATCAGCAAGGCGTTGTCCGCGAGTCAGTTCTTGAGTGGAAGTGTTTTGGACTGCTGCTTGTATCTCCACAACTTGAGGTTTTTGAACTACTTTGGCATCAACATTCTTAGACGATACTTTTTTGAATGGATTCATGTTGCACCTCTTGGCGTTATTTCTATCTGTGTTTATCCTGATGACTTTTAATCTACGCTGGTTAAACGATAGGAGCAAATATTGTTTTTTTCAAAATGATAGAAAAAAGTGATGATAAGCAAAAAACTATCTTCAGATAGATCCCTAAAGCTGCGTCAGCAAAAATATTCATCTAAACACTTGGATAGCCCATTCTGTAAAGGAATGAGCTATTTAGTAGGGAAATAACGAGCAAACTGAACACTCATTCTAAGATTTGGTTTCTTGAGTCTGTGCGTCGATAATTACACTCCAGTCATCATTTGTCACAGCAGCTTCAAGCTGACGCTGACGTTCGGCTATACTCGCATCTATTGTTTCTGACTCTTTAGAGAGGGTTGTATCAGCCATTGCTTTCCGCAGTTTTAGCTTTTTCTCTTCGTAGGCTTGACGTTCCACCTGCGACATTACTGCCTTCGTAGCTTCGCCTACTGTACTAGCCCACATTTCGCTTTCGGACGCATTACCAGGTGGTGTGGTTTCGAGTTCTGCTATCCACGCATCTCGCAAGTCTTCCATATCTTGACGCTTGGGGAACTTGAATGCTTGCACGCGCACAAAAGCACACTTTTCCTGACCATTTTGGGTGATATGGCTGTTTAAGGAAAGCAACACATTCCGAGAATAGCCAATGTACTGCACGTGGCGTTCTACATCTAATACTGAGTATACACCCGCAATTTTAGCGTTCTGAGCAGATGCACTCCAAGTCTCAAGGCTAATGATTTCAGTACCATTGTTTGCCAGCTCAGGGGTTATACTCACCTCAATGGCAGTGTGTTCGTCATCGGAACTATACAAAAATTCATGTAGCCCACGGTGGTTTATGGGGACATTTTGATGTTCAATTGGCGCGTTGTGCTGGGTTTCCATCGTAGTTGATCTCTGAATTATGAATTAGCGACGCAAGCAAATATATGCCTTTAGAATATTGAAGCTTAAATCTACTCACATCCCCAAATTCTTGCTGACAAAGCGAAAACAACTATTAGACCTTATATGAATCAATTAACACCTAAAAATTGGATATTCATCAAACAGCGACTTACCCCCTATTTATTTTTACTACCCGCCTTGGTTCTTTTGGGGTTAACAGTCTTTTTGCCTGCGCTGCAAGCGTTTTACCTCAGCTTTACTAGCTATGAAGATATCGCCCAGCCGCCACAATGGATAGGTTTAGCCAACTTTCTTAAACTTTGGAAGGATGCAGTTTTTTGGAAAACCTTAGAAAATACTTTTTTGTATCTTGTGGGCGTAGTCCCAATTTTAGTAATTGCTCCCTTATTGCTGGCAATTTTGGTAAATCAGAAACTGCGGGGGATGAATTGGTTTAGAGCAGCCTACTACACCCCAGTAGTAATTTCAATGGTGGTTGCAGGAATAGCTTGGAAATGGCTGTATGCAGAAAACGGATTACTGAATCAGTTTTTAAAAACTTTGGGGCTTTTTCCAGAAGGTATTCCTTGGCTAACTAGCCCGGCGAAAATTTTTGGCATTATACCAATTTCTCTTGCCAGCGTTATGGCTGTCACCGTGTGGAAGGGACTAGGCTACTATATGGTGATTTATTTAGCGGGGTTGCAATCAATTCCTGCTGATGTATACGAAGCTGCTGCGATCGATGGTTCCGATGGTATCAGCAAACATTGGGATATTACCATACCTTTGATGAAGCCATATTTAGCATTAGTAGCGGTGATTTCAGCTATTTCTGCAACCAAAGTTTTTGAAGAAGTATACATTATGACCCAAGGGGGCCCACTCAGTAGCTCAAAAACGATTGTTTATTACCTATATGAGCAAGCTTTTAGTAACTTAGAAATCAGCTATGCTTGCACAATTGGTTTAGTGCTATTTTTGATAATTTTAGGGTTATCAATTTTGCGATTAGTTATCAATCAAGAGGGTGGAGATAATATCACAATCTGAATATTTACTTCATTCCATAAATATTGAAAATTGATATAAAAATTTACATTCTTTGTTATCAGTGCTTAATGACAATGAATTAACTACAAGCATTGTGCAGCGCTCAATTACGAAACGTTGGTAGACTTGAATTACCTTTGTAGGTATGTGCCAATACGGTTCAGTTAAGGCTAAAGCTCTTTGTCAAAGTCAATTTTTTTAACGAACCGCCAAGGACGCATTCGCGCAGCGTCTCGTCAGAGAAGGACGCAAAGAGAAGAAAGAAATGCTTAACTGAACTGTATTGAAATATAGGGATAATACCCTGCGGGTACTCCGTTGGAGAACTCGTAGAGTAGAAGACGCTTTCCATCTACATGAATTGCCCCTATGGGAAATCAAGTTAGGTTAGCAGACCATTAATCTCTATAAAACATGGCTCAAATATCTAGTTCCCAAGCAAAAATTTTAGTAATTGATGATGATCGTATTATCCAATTAGAGCTTGCTGAAAAAGTGATAAAAAAGCCAGATAAGGATTAATTAGTTTCCGAAATGAATTGTAATGACAAGTAACTCTGCACGATAAAATACATAATTTAAAACCGCGTTTGATACTCCACTACTGCACGACTATCATCAGTTAAATTAGTGGAAGCACGCACACGAAATTCATCGTTTATCCGGTAATTAACACCCCATTGGAAGGGATCATTTGTTGTCAAAATCTTAATACTGGAAACAGATATTTTGGTAGAAATATCGACCCCAGCCTCGGCTGCTAATTCCAAAGTTGAACTGCTCCTTCCGGCTTCGGGATTCTCAGAAATAACGGTAGGGAATATCCGCAGTTCACTTAAACCAAAGGTACTCCCAATCTGGTTAAAAGCAGACTGAAAATTATTGAACACAGCCGAACCTGCAATGTTAATCAGTCCCAAAGTACTGTCACCACGTCCTTGGGTGTCTACAAATCCACCTCCTAAAAGAGCAACAATTTCGGTTTGACTACGTGACGGACTGCTTGTTAATTCTAGATTTTCATTGAGTTTGCTGGCTAAACCGTTGATAGTAGCTTCGACTCGAACACTCTCTAAGGCTGATAAACCTGTGGAATTTACTTTACCGAAGTCATTACTTTGAGTTACGTCCAGTACTTTGGCAAATAGGCGAATATCTAAGTTGGGGTCGCGGGGTTCAGAGGGACTAAAAGTTGCGGTGTGTTTATAGCCACGAGCAAGATTAAATTGGGTAGTAAATAAATTTACCCCTCCTTGTTCTAACTGGATAGTACCATCGGGTACGGGCTGATTAATTGAGCCGTTAACAATGAGATTACCGGTGGCACGGAAGTTGAGAATAGGGGGACGGGTAATTTGGACATTTTTTCCGAGTTCTAAATCTAGATTATTAAATCTAGCGATACCTGACGGCAAGCCTTGAGCCAACGCATTTCCCTTGCCATTTTCAATTTCAGCTTTACTCTGCTTATTCTCTTTTGTGGGTGATACACCGAGACTACTATTTGCAGATGAAGTCGCATCGGTAGATTCTGCCAGCAATACCTGACCGTCAAATAAACTTACTTTACCGCCAATCGCTGGGTTAAGTGCAGAACCAGTAATCTGCAAATTGCCGCTAGCGCCTCCTTGGTAAAGTCCTTTGAGATTTAAGGCTAGCTGATCGAGATTAACAGTTAGGGGATTGTTGATAGTCACATTCTGATTGTTGAAAATGGGAATTTCTCCAGCAACCTCCACCTTCCCACGGCTAAATCTACCCTGAAGGTTTTCTACTAAGATGCTGTCAAAATTAAACAGTACTTTACCTGTGACACGTCTCAGCTTACCTGGTAATGCCTGAGCTGAAAAAGTAGCATTATTAACAGTAGCAATTCCCTCAACTTGGGGTTTTTGCAATGTTCCGCGTACCTTAACGTCTACTTCTCCTTCACCTTTTTCAAAAACCACTTGATTCGTCAATGCATTTAACAGTCCCAATCCCTCGTTTTCTAATTTCACATCCAAACTGATTTGCTCACTGTCTGGTGCAACGGTTGCAAAAGGCAATTTATAAGGGATACTGCCAGTAATATCAACAGGTTTTGGCCCTGCAACTGCTACAGTACTACCAAAGTTTAAGCGTCCGTTGGCATAGCTGAAACTTGCCCTTGCTGATTCTATTGCTTTCTGATTCAATAATCCGTCTGTAATTTGCAATTCTCCTCTAGCTTGGGGATTAGCAATACTACCTGCTAAAGCTGCTGTACCATTAAGATTCCCTGTAATTCCAACTGGCAGTTTTACAACATTATTCAGTAGTTGCACCGGAAAATTATTCACCCGCAACTGGCCAGATTGTTCATCACCGCCAACGTTACCCGTAAAGGCAATCAACCTGTTTTGAGATTCGATTCGTAAAGGTCGCAAACTCAAAACACCGTTTTCAAAGTTGCCTTCGGCAATCACTTTATCAGCAGTATAATAACGATTTCTTTCTTCCTTTTTACCCCAAGCAAAGTTTTGTCCATTCAAATTAAAATCCACTGATAATCCATTGGCTGTAGCTGTATTTACAGCCACTTCCCCGTTGAAAGTCCCTTTTAAGTCTGCCAAATCTGGTATTGGAGTGGAGTTAAGTCGCTGTTCTTGCTGTTCTGCTACCAAAGTTTCAATTTCAGAAAACCGTTGGATTTGAGTTAATAAGGGTTGATTTAGTACTCCTTGGGGGGTGGTAGTTAGATCCTCTGCTGTACCGTAGATTTCTGCTGAACCACCTGGCAAATTTTGTAAATCAAATATCTGTGTTAAAGCTAAAACATCTTGGATCTCTCCTTGGCTGACGTTCAGTTTACCTTGTAGTTGAGGGCCTTTAGAGCTTTGGGCAAATGTACCGACAAGGGCGTAGCTACTTTTCCCTTTGACAAATTCGCTGTTGGTAAGTGTGCCTTTCCCATCACTGTAGCGGAATTGAGCAGCTATTCGATCGCCTTTAAGCCGGCCAATTTGCGGATTAGCGATCGCTAAATTCCCCGTTGTTGCCAATGTCTGCTGATTAAACAGCAAATCCCCAGTTAACAACCCAGCTATCTTACCAGCACCCAATCGAGTAATTGGTGGCGGAGTCAAATTCAATATTTGTAAGGGGAAATTTGCAACTTTTAGCGCCCAATCATTCCCTTGAACATTACCTGTGGCTGATGCTTCCTGCCATTTTACTAAGAAGGATTTCGGGCGATTATTGGCATCTAAATTAAAGGCCAAGCGATCGCTTTTTCCTGCCAAGTTTAAATTTAAACCGCGTCCCTGGGCTGAATCAATGTTTCCAGTTAACAACGGCTCAAAAGCAATATCTTGAACAACTAAGTCTCGTAAATTAATTTGCCCTACCACATTTGGCAAGGGCAGCTTACCAGTGACTTGTCCATTAAAATCGACTCTACCCGCCACAGTAACCTGATTAGGAAAATTGATCGGTAACTGTTTTAAGTTGTAATTCTGCGCTTGAACGTTGAGATTTAAGGCAGTAATTTCCGGTATGCCTGCCTTTTTAGCATTGGCTAATATGTTACCACTCACACTTAAACCGGGAGCAGTTGCTCGCTCAATGGTCAGCCTTTCACCACTCCAAGCGATCGCAGCCGTCAGGGGTTGCTCCAAACCAGGGATACCTTGGGATAATTGCACCTGTCCAGCAGCACGCACATCAGCTAACTTGGATGATCCGACATTGCCAGCTAATTGCAACTGACCGCCAAATTGCCCCCGCAATTGCTGATTGAACCGATTTAACTCCACGCCGTCAGCATTAACTACAGCTTGATAGCGACCATTAGCCAATTGGATATTAGAAGCTGCGATCGTTCCACCTGCAACATCCAGCCGTCCTTGACCACTAGCTTGGATAGTTTGCGGTTGGAAGGACTCAACAGAACCCGCCACGTTTGCTTGACCAGTTAACGTCCCTCGTAGCTGCGGTGGTACTGCTGCCAACTGCTGCAAAGGTACATTATTTGCCTGAACTTGCACCTGGTATACACCATTAGCCACTTGGATATTAGAGGCTGTAATAGTCCCACCCGCAACATTTACCCGCGCCTGACCCATAGCTTGGATAGCTTTAGGTTGGAAGGATTCAACAGAACCCGCTACGTTTACTTGACCAGTTAACGTCCCTCTAAATTGCGGTGGTACTGCTGCCAACTGGCGCACAGGTACATTATTTGCCTGAACTTGCGCCTGATAGACACCGTTAGCTAGTTGGATATTAGAGGCCGTAATAGTTCCACCCGCAACATTTACCCGTGCCTGACCACTGGCTTGAATAGTCTGCGGTTTAAAAGAATCAACAGAACCCGCTACATCGAACTGACCAGTTAACGCCCCTTGAAACTGCTTTGGTACTTTTGCCAACTTCTGTATAGGAACATTCTTAGCCTGAACTTGCGCCTGATACACACCATTAGCCACTTGGATATTTTTAGCTGTAACCTTACCACCGCCAATAGCAAGGCTACCCTCACCAGTGCCACGGAGAGTTTTCAGGCTGAAATTATCTCTGTTACCTGCGATTTGGAACGTCCCCGCCAAAGGATTATTTAAAGCTGGGGGAGACTGTTTCAAGATTTGCCCTAATCGCACACCATTAGCTACAAGTTGAGCAGAGAAACTTTGGTCTTGCAGTTGGACATTAGAAACTGCTACCGTGCCGCCTCCAATTTGAACTCCTGCGCCATCAGTGCGAATCGTGGCAATTTTAAATGGTGCTGTGTTTCCTGAGAGGATGAGACGACCATTGAACTGTGCCTCCGCCAAAGAGACATTTTGTAGTTGACTTTTGTCTACAAAGGGTTCTAATTTTACACCAGAGGCAACAGCCACACCTTGCCAACGCTCATTAAGATAACTACCCGTTGCCCGGACTGTTCCACCGCTTACATTAAGAGCCACATTACGGAAAGAGACGTTACGATTTGGAGCGATCGCAACTTCGCCAGTTCCAGGATAAGTTCCGTTAGGGGCTTGAAACTGTACCAAAGTTTGGACATTTGTAGGAGCGCCAGTTAATTGGGCTGTGGCTGAGACATTGCCGATTTGGAACGCAGGTGTTGTTTCATAAACTTTTGCGATCGCATCCCCTGGAACATTCTTGGCAGCGAAATTTAAATCCAGTTGCGGCGTTTTACCAAGTTGAATTGTGCCAGCACACGTGATTTCACCACCAACTTTAGCTTTACCTTGAATATCTTTTAGGGTAATTAAAGAGGAACTAGAACTAGTAACAAGCTCAAATTTACTACTGATGCTATTGAAATCAACTTTATCAATTCGGGCAGTTTGGATTGTGGCAACTGTGCCTGAGATAATTGGCTCTTTAGTTGATCCGGTAATCTGCAAATCTGCTTGTACTTGTCCAGCGATTGGCACAGGTAGTTTTACCTTGAGGGTATCCTGGGCATTAGCCAAACTCACCGCATTTACACGCCCTGCCAACTTAAAACCTGCTTGAGTGTCGATGATTCCCGTAGCCACTACAGGAATTTTGCCGTAGTTGGTAGTAACATTGTTTAACTGCAACTCCGTTCCCTGAAAACGGAGATTTCCTTGGCTATTGCTCAACAGTTGCGGGACTTTGGGTATTTGAAGTGTTACCCCTTGCACAGCCGCATTGCCATACAATAAAGTCTGTTGCCCTGGTGTCAACCGAATTAATAAGTCGCCATTGGCTCGACCCGCCTGTAAGTTCACTGGTAACTTAATCAACCGAGTAATATCCGCAGCCAGCAAATCTTGTGCTTGCACCTGAAAGTTGCCCGCTAGCACCTTAGAACGTGTCTCTCCCTGAATGGAAATATTGCCACCACTGTCTGCTTGCCCCCCCACTTCAAACCGGATTAACTGGTTGTTTGCTAAAAGTTGGGCAGAACCGTTAAGTTGAGAAAATGTTACGGGAGAGTTGGTAGACGCAGAAGATATTCCCTCCCCTACTCCCCCTGCCTCCCCTGCTCCCCCTACCTCCCTTCCTCTCTCCTGCGGCATCAATGCCAGCTTGGCATTACGAAACCGCAAGTAGTCCAAATCAGTTTTAATTGCACCGCCTCCACCTGACGACGCTATGCTAGTGGAAATCCAGCGCCCTTGCTCATCCTGCTGAATGTAAATATCTGGGTTGACTAAGGTGACATCTAGCTTGAGGTGGCGGTTAAAGATTAGTTGTAACGGGTTAAAACCCACCTCTACAGATTCTACTGTCGCCCGATCTGGATCTGTGGGTGTGGCTGGGATAGCTGAAGCCCCAAACTGCACTCCCGTTAACGAAAATTGTGTGACTTTTCCCAGTTTTACCGGACGGTTGAGTGTAGTAGTCAGACTTTGTTGTGCCAACGGCGTTAACTCTGTTTGGACAAAAGTCCACAACCGCCAAATACCGATGATAACTCCTAACAGTAAAAGTCCACTCAAGGCAATGCTACCCCGACTCAACACCAGCAACCACAGACGCTTGCGGATAGAGGAAGGAGAGTGAATATCTTGATGGGGAGATTTAGTCATTTGCTTTCACTGTATTAATTGCCGGATATCGCTGGCACACACAAGCATTAACTGACACATTGATTCAGTATGCCATTTCCAGGATACGCCAAGTAAAGCAAAGACCTCATTAGTTAAGTTACGGTATTTGCTTGATCCAATACTTATGCTTAATAATATTGGTGTTTTCAGGAAAATCTGAATAGAGTGAAAATTGTTCTTGTGACTTTCCTTGAGGTACAACCTAGAACTTTAATATGAATAGACCTTAAAAAAGACAGATGATTACACCAATGCGTGTTTTTGTGTTGATTTTTAATGCTCGAACGGAGAATGAGGGGATTCACACGATTCGGGAGGGCGATCGCAATAAAATTCTGATGTTCGAGTCAGAAGACGATGCCACGCGCTTTGCCCTAATGCTGGAAGCTCAGGATTTCCCCGCACCGACACCAGAGCCAATCGATGCTGAGGAAATCAAGGAATTTTGCGAAAGTGCTGGGTATGAATGGGAAATCATCCCAGAAAACAGCAATTTAGTTGTCACTCCCCCAGAACTGAACGTAGAACAAACTGACTGGCAAGCAAACGCCCAGAAGGAGGATACTGTTGAAGACACCTTCCCTCTCAATCAACAGCCACTAGAAGAACCAGAATTATCTGATTCTGAACTAGAGAAGATGCGTCGCAAATTGGAAGGATTGCTTTAATTAGTCATTAGTCATTAGTCATTGGTCATTGGTCACTGGTCATTGGTCGCTAACTGACTAATGACAACGGACAACGGACAAAGGACATAAGGATAAATGACAAACTTGCAAGAACGTGGGCATCTTTTAACCGAGCTGGTAAATCCTAACAGTCTTAACTTAGACCAGCTCAGTTCTCTGGAATTGGTAGAACTGTTTAATAGTGAAGATCAAAAAGCAGTTGCGGCGGTTGCAGCGGCGAAAGTTCAGTTGGCTGAAGCGATTGATAGCACCGCAGAGCGTTTGCGTCACGGAGGACGCTTATTTTACATTGGTGCGGGCACAAGTGGCAGGTTAGGCGTGCTAGATGCTGCTGAGTGTCCACCTACTTTTTGTACGCCCCCAGAGTTGGTACAGGGGATTATTGCTGGTGGTGCAGGTGCGCTGGTACGCAGTTCGGAGGATTTAGAAGATAGCATCGAAGATGGTGAAGCTGCGATCGCTGGGCGACACATTACCCAGCTAGATGTAGTTGTCGGTATTACTGCTGGTGGGACAACACCTTATGTCCACGGTGCCATTCATGCGGCTCGTCAACGGGGAGCCAGTACTATTTTTATCGCCTGTGTTCCGGCTGAACAAGTTAGCATTGATGTTGATATAGACATTCGTTTATTGACAGGGCCAGAAATCATCGCCGGTTCAACTCGCCTGAAAGCTGGTACAGTCACGAAGTTAGCTTTAAATATGCTTTCCACAGGAGTAATGGTTAAACTAGGTAAGGTTTATGGTAATCGTATGGTGGATGTGGCAGTAACAAATCAAAAGTTACGCGATCGCGCTTTACGAATATTGCAAGACCTCACAGGCTTAAGTCGGGAAGCTGCTGGTTTTTTATTAGAACGTAGTGGCAAGTGGGTTAAACTAGCATTATTAATGCACTGGACTGGTTTGGAAAAAGAGGATGGCGATCGGCTTCTTTCAGAACACCAAAGTAATCTTAGGGCAGCTGTTATGAGCTATCAAAACCACAACCAATCTTAAAGACATTTTCCTAAATAAATACTCTATAGGTGGCTGCTACTTGTCTGAGCAGCACACCTTTTTTTAAAGATAATATTCCCTAAAAAAGCTCGCTTCAATTAACTAGTATTAATAAATGTAACTTTAAATAAGTATTGTTAACATTCATAGCCAATTTCAATAAATAAAGTTAAAAATTCCTAAATATTACTAATCATTTTAAACAAAAATTCAGAACTTATACGGTTATAATTCCGTATGAAAATTATTAAAATAATCAGTTAATACTGAATGCATCCTAATGATGTGGACTATAGGAAGCTACTTGATTCGTAAAGTCTACCGATAACAAACTGTATGAAATCGGATTTATAGATTAACAGGATTTTTGGTATTTTCTCATCATTGTCTTGATTTTAATAAACTTGATTTTGACTGCTATATATCAATTCTGATGTGTCTTCTGAGCACTATACAACTAGTGTGGGTTTTTCAATAACTGGCTTTTTAATACAAGGAATAAAATATGACCCACTCGGAACTTATTCTTTCAAATAATTTAGTTAATGAATTTAAAACTTGTACTCAACTGCAATATAATGGCAAATTAAATATTAAAAGTTCAAAGGGTGGCCAATGGACTTTTTATTATCGCCTGGGACGTATCGTTTGGGCAACAGGGGGCACTCATCCCTTCCGGCGCTGGCGTAGACACATGGCTCAAAACTGTCCTCAGATTGATGTTGATAAATTGCTGTTGCGTTCACAAGACATATCAATAGATTACTGGGATTACCGCCTTTTAGAAATATTTTATAAAAAACAGAGAATTCAGAGGGAACAGATTCAGTCTATTGCCGAAAGCACCATAGCAGAATTACTATTTGACTTAGCATTGCAAGGAAATTTCGCTTCTATAACTTGCAATCGCAGCCAAGAAGTTATCCTCGAAACACCAATGAGCTTTACGAGTGCAGAAATGTCTGTAAAGCACATGCAAGATTCATGGAAAACTTGGTCAGCCGCAGGTTTAGCAAATTTTTCTCCTAATTTGGCACCGATTTTGCGGCGACCAGAACAACTCCAGCAGATGGTAAGTCTATCTGTCTACAAAAACTTTTTGAATTTAATCAATGGCAAATTCACTCTCTTAGATTTAGCTGTGAAAATGAAGCAGAGTGTACTACCACTCACCCGTTCATTGCTTCCTTATATCCTTAAAGGAATCATCGAATTGGTAGAAGTACCTGATATGCCGTTAGTAGTGACTGAGACCAACAATAAGCCTCACACTACACAACCAAAGAAACCGAATGCTCCATTAGTGGCCTGCGTAGATGATAGCCCTCAAGTCTGTAAAATGCTAGAGGATATTATTACTTCCAATGGACTAAGGTTTATTAAAATTCAAGATGCTGTACAAGCACTTCCAACCCTGATTCAAGATAAACCAGACCTAATTTTCTTGGATTTGATTATGCCAGTTGCCAGTGGTTATGAAATCTGCACTCAGTTGCGGCGAATATCAGCCTTTGCCAATACACCAGTGATTATATTAACAGGCAGTGATGGTCTTTTAGATAGAGTTCGTGCCAAAGTAGTCGGTTCTACAGATTTTATTACTAAACCCGTAGCGCCTGACAAGGTAATGAGTATAATACGCAAATATTTACCTACATTGAGTGTTCCCATTGAGAAGAGTAAAGCCAATGTATAGGAATCAGACTTTCTCGCGTTCATAAACATAAAAAAAAGCCAGAATCCAGAAGGAATAATTAGGTAGCAGTATGAAAGCTACTTAATTATTTTTTTGTAAATATTTAAATATTGGTTTGATTATATTCCTATAAAATTACGCCTTAATTATGACGAAGAATGCTTTTATTCTTTCTTGATAAAATTATTTAATATTCACAAATATATATATTAAATTCTGTCCGCTACGTACTTTTTCTGAGGTTAATAGATAAAGATTGAATCAAAATTAGACAAATACAATTTTTGTATTTATAGCAGTCCTATTTGAGTTGTGAAATATTGATTATGACAAAGAGGTTAGGGCTAGTTTCTAGTCCTTTCTATGTCAGGAATTACACATTTAAAACCTAAAACCTCGTTGGCGCACTCCCAATAGCTCCCTTTTTTAAGGGAATTAGGGAATCTTTTGTGCGTAATTCCTGCATGTCTTTGTTCATGAATCACTTAGGATTTGTATATCTAATTTGTCTCCATTCTTAAAATTTTTTAAAGGGTAATTATCATGAATACTGTTTTAGTTGTTGAAGATGGCTTAACAGATATGGAAATAATCAGCCGTTACTTGCAACAGGCAGGTTATTCTGTAATTAGCGCCACCAGCAGCGAAGAAGCTCAAGACAAAATAGATAAAAACAAGCCAGACCTCATATTTCTCGATGTAATTTTACCAGGAAAAAGTGGCTTTGAAATTTGCCGAGAACTGAAAAATAACCCCGACACTAGCAAAATACCTGTGGTTTTTTGCTCTACCAAAAATAGTGATGTAGATAAAATTTGGGGTAATATGTTGGGCGCTGATGGTTATCTATCAAAACCGATTGATAGAGAAGAACTAGTGGTAATTTTAAAGCGATTAATTCATTAATTAGTAAAAAGGCAATAAATCAACGAACATTAAAGGTCACTGTTTCTAATATATAAGCTCTGCAAGATCGAATAATAAAGGCAAATAGTGGCTAGATATAAACAATCAAAAACAAAGGATAAATAACTTTGGAAACCAAGGAAAAGTTTTTAAGTTTTAATTTGGGAGTGAAAGATACAGCTGTCATTTCTTTACAACACATCACAGAAGTTTTGCAAGTATCATTACCTGAAATATGTGGTGTTCCACAGATGTCCAGTAGCATTTTGGGTATTTATAACTGGCGTGGTGAGATGCTTTGGTTAGTAGATTTAGAGGCAATGTTAGGTTATCCTCCAATTTCACAAGGAGCCAATTTAATTTCAATAATGATGGCGATTGTTCTGGAAAACAATGGTAAGTATTTAGGACTATTGGTGAAACAGCTTATAGATATTGAATGGCTGGATATTCAACAAATGAAACCCCAAAGTCCCGAACTATTCTATCCTAGAATATCACCTTTTTTACAGGGATACTTTATTAATGATTCCGAAGATATTATTTTTAATTTGGATGCGATCGCGCTCATCCAATCTCCCATCTGGAAGATTCATAATTAAAAATTTGAAATAGATGATTGGGGATAAGTTTTGGACAATTTCTAATTTTTAATAAGCAAATAATAGTCCATTCTTGCCTGCCTACTATCCACTTATTATCCATAACAAAGTTTGAGGTTAATCAAATGACATTTTTGTATAGCAACAGCCATGAAAATGAGCATCTAATATCTGAAGTAGAAAATTTGAATGGGAACGCTAATATAGCAAATATTGCTAGTAATGAAATATCTTTATTAAATGCCATTGCTCAGGAATTTAAAACTTGGCGACGACAGTTGCAAGA
Source organism: Nostoc sp. FACHB-133 (assembly GCF_014698055.1). Taxonomy (NCBI): domain Bacteria; kingdom Bacillati; phylum Cyanobacteriota; class Cyanophyceae; order Nostocales; family Nostocaceae; genus Nostoc; species Nostoc sp. FACHB-133. Next base: position 65,435 of record NZ_JACJSH010000002.1, on the reverse strand, counting down.
CATCGCAACTCATCTGCGCCAAGCGCCAGACTTTGATACACTACTCAAAATTACTGTAGCGCAAATTAGAGAAAAAATTGGCTGCGATCGCGCCTTAATCTATCAGTTCACTTCCCTTGATTCAGGTAATGTTTTAGCAGAATCTCGAACATTAGGTTGGACACCGACTCTAGGCGAAAATATTCCTGGAATTATTTTTGGTTTATATACCAACCAAGACTATATCGAACCTGTAGTTATTGATGATATCAATCAGATTCAACTTACCCCTTATCAAAAGCAACTACTAGATAAATTTCAAATAAAAGCTAGTTTGAGTTTACCGATAGTAGTAGAAGGTAAAGTATGGGGATTGCTGGCAGTAAATAATTGCTATTCAACGCGGCAGTGGCAAGAAATAGAAATTAGTCTGCTATCTCAAGTTACAACAGAACTGCTCTACAAATTACAGAGTTTTGAATTCAAAAGAGAAGAACAACAGCGAATACTAGCAAAAAAATCTGTAGCTAAAGTCATCGACAAAATTCTGCGGGCATCAAATGTCGATAAGATTTTTCAAACAACCACTCAAGAAGTACGTCAATTACTAAAATGCGATCGCGTCGGTGTCTATCGCTTTAAACCTGACTGGAGTGGCGAGTTTGTCGCTGAGTCAGTTGGTAATGGCTGGATAAAGATGGTCAGCCCTGATTTTTATATGGTCTGGGAAGATAGCCACTTGCAAGACACCCAGGGAGGACGTTATGCCAAGGGTGAAAGCTTTGTCGCCAAAGACATCTATAAAATGGGTCATGCTCAATGCCACATTGAGATTTTAGAGCAGTATGAAATGAAGGCTTACATCATTGCACCCATATTTTCTGGAGAGAAATTATGGGGCTTGCTGGCAGCTTATCAAAATTCTGGGCCTCGTGATTGGCAACCTTGGGAAGAAAGCTTTGTAACCCAAATTGGACTGCAATTTGGTGTGGCTATCTCGCAAGGCGAATATCTCGAACAAATGCATAAGAAATCTGAACAACTAGCTCAAATAGTTGAACAAGAAAAAGCTTTTACTAAGATAGTAGGACGCATCCGGCAATCTTTAGATGTAGATAGTATCTTCAAAACAACTACTCAAGAAGTGCGTCAATCATTACGATGCGATCGCGTCGCCGTCTATCGCTTTAACCCTGAGTGGGGCGGTGAATTTGTGGCTGAGTCTGTGGGTACTGGTTGGGCAAAACTGGTAGGCCCTGATATTAAAACCGTTTTAGACGATACTTACTTGCAAGATACTAAGGGAGGTAGGTATGTCAAAGGTGAAAACTTTATCGTTAACGATATCTATGAAGTAGGGCTTGCTCCCTGCCATATTGAGATTTTAGAGCAGTTTGAAGCCAGAGCTTACATAATTGTTCCTATATTCTTTGGGGATAAATTGTGGGGTTTGCTGGCGGCTTATCAAAATTCTAGCCCCCGTGAATGGCAAACCTGGGAAGTGACCTTTTTGGTTCAGACTAGCTTGCAATTTAGCCTAGCTAAATCACAGATAGATTATTTTGAATTAGTGCGGTTGAAATCTGATAAACTAGCTCAGATAGCAGAACAAGAGAAAGCTGTCACCAAGATCAGTAACCGCATCCGGCAGTCTTTAGATGTAGAAGAAATCTTCAAAACAACCACTCAAGAATTAAGGCAATTACTGCGATGCGATCGCGTCGCAGTCTATCGTTTCAACCCTAACTGGACTGGCGAATTTGTAGCGGAATCAGTAGGCCATAATTGGGTAAAACTGGTAGCCCCCGATATCAAAACCGTCTGGGAAGATACCCACTTGCAAGAAACTCAGGGAGGTCGATATAGCCAAGATGAAAACTTTGTTGTAAATGACATCTATCAGGTAGGTCATTCTCCTTGCCACATTGAAATTTTAGAGCAATTTGAAGTCAAAGCTTATGTAATTGTTCCTGTATTTGCTGGGGAGCAATTGTGGGGTTTGCTGGCAGCTTATCAAAATTCTGGAACTCGTGATTGGGAAGAATCAGAAGTCACGTTGTTAGCACGCATTGGGAACCAATTAGGACTGGCATTACAACATACCGAATATTTGCAGCAGGTACAAGCACAGTCAGCAAAATTAGCAGAAGCAGCCGCACGAGAAAAGGCAGCCAAGGAGTTACTACAACAACGATCTATTCAACTCTTAACAGCCCTTAGACCCGCCCTTAACGGTGACTTAACAGTACGTGCACCCATTACAGAAGACGAACTAGGCACGATCGCTGATGCTTACAATAATACCCTGCAAGCGCTGCGGCAAATAGTTCTTCAAGTACAAGGGGCTGCTCAACAAGTTGCTCAAACTTCTACCAAAAGCGAAGCTTCACTGGCGGGACTGACTAATCTAGCACAACAACAATCTGAGGAAATTACCGCAGCATTAGGCGAAATTCAACAGATGGTGGATTCTACTCAAGCTGTGGTGGCAAATGCCGAATTAGTGCAAGTTGCGGTGCAACAAGCCAATGAAACTGTAGAGTCTGGCGATACAGCGATGAATCTGACTGTACAAGCAATCCAAGGAATTCGTGAAACCGTTGCTCAAACCAGCAAAAAGATTAAACGCCTCAGTGAATCTTCGCAAAAAATCTCCAAAGTGGTGAATTTGATTGGTAATTTTGCCACACAGACAAACGTACTGGCTCTGAATGCGGCTATTGAAGCTACCCGTGCCGGTGAATATGGCAAAGGCTTTGCAGTTGTAGCCGATGAAGTCCGTTCTTTATCTCGCCAGTCAGCAGCAGCAACCATCGAAATAGAAAAATTAGTCCAGGATATTCAAGCAGAAACCGGAGAAGTTGCAGTAGCAATGGAAATTGGTATTCAGCAGGTAGTAGAAGGCACAAATCTTGTCAGTGACACTCGCCAAAACTTGAATGCGATCGTTTCTGCAACTGCCGAAATTAGTCAGCTAATCGAGCGGATTACCGCAGCGACTCAAAAACAAATGACCCAATCTGTAACAGTCACAAAATCAATGCAAGATGTAGCAGAAATTGCTAATAAAACTTTTGCTGAATCTCAAGAAATTGCGACTGTGTTTCAAGATTTATCAGGGATGGCGCAAGAGCTATTAACAACTGCTAGCAAGTTTAAAGTCAAATAGATTTTAGATTTTAGATTTTAGATTTTAGATTTTAGATTTTAGATTTTGGATTATGAATGAGGAAGATTTTAAGCGGGGAATAAAGCAGCTAGGATTGCAAGTAATCCGCTTAGTAGAAGCCCTTCGACAGAGCTGAACGGCAGAGCAGATAATCCGTTCAGCAACATCTATGGGAGCTAACGATCGGTCAGCTTGCCGTGGTAAGTCAACTGCCGATGTCATTGCTAAACTCAGCTTGGTAGAGGAAGAAGCCGATGAAAGTCTTTATTGGATGGAACTTATTGTTGAGGTTGGTTTATTACCTTTGGAAAAAGTAAGCAACTTGATGTCAGAAAACACCGAAATTTTGGCAATGACAGTCGCATCAATCAAAACTTTACGTAGCAAATCCAAAATCCAAAATTTAAAATCTAAAATATGATTACAGATAACGAAATTCGCGAACAAGGATACATCTACTTTCTAGCTGAAGCTCCAGAATTAGTACAGATTATTGAACAAGAACTATTTAGCTTATCGGAAGGTTATAGCACTGCTAAAGTCCATAATTTAATGCGGGCTACTCATACACTTAAAGGTGGTGCTGCTAATGTTGGGCTAGAAGTTATTAAGATGATAGCCCATTTTTTGGAAGATGTATTTAAGGCTTTATATAACCCAAATGTAGTAATTGATGCTGAACTACAAACACTTTTATTACAAGCTTATGAGTGTCTTAGCATAGCATTAAATACTGAGCTAATAGGTAGCACTGTGAATGATGAAGAACTACTAAATCGAGCAACTTCAGTGTTTTCACAGTTACAAGAAAAGCTAGGTGATACGTTTGGTGATGAGGCTCATATTCCCACTTCTGAGGAATTGGGATTTGATATTGTCCAGTCAGTTTTTGAGGTGGGAGTAGAGCAACGTCTAAACAGTATTGCTGAAGCTGTTAACAATCCACCAAATAATAACGAATTTATTGAATTATTACAGTCCCAAGCTGAGGTATTTTTCGGTTTAGCAGAATCTCTAAATTTGCCTGGATTGGGAGAAATTTCTCAAACAATTTTATCAGCACTGCAAGCAAATCCCACTCAGGTACAGCAAATCGCTGAAATTGCCCTTGCAGATTTACAACAAGCACAAAAATTGGTGTTAGAAGGCGATCGCACATCTGGTGGAGAAACTTCTCTAGCTTTGCGAAAACTCACGCTAGTGGCAAATAATGAGTTAGCTGAAAAATTACAAAATAATTCATCTGCTGACATCTTTGTTATCAATGAAGAGCAATTTTACCACTTTCTCACTACATCCGATAACAATAAAAATGAATCTGTAAATCCAACAACTGCCAAGTTTTATCTAAAAGTAATTCGCTACATTTTTGGTTGGTTTAATCACGAGATAGAAATACCAGAACCAGAGCTTAATTTAGATTTACTTGTTCCCAGATTAGGAAGAGAAAATCTACTTGATTATATCGAAAATTGGCTGAGAAAGTTTCTTGATTTTGTTCAAGATGAACAAGATAGCCAAAGTCTTTGTATTTATAGACATGGGATGATTTTAATCATCCTATTTGCCGTCACAAAGTTTCAGAATTTTGTTAATAAATCTGACGGCTATATCTCAGTCGTTAAAGTATTACAAAACCGAATTCATAGATTAGCAGAAGAATATAAAAACTATCCTCCTGTTACTACCGAAGAAAAAAATTGGCTTGATATTTCCAAACTGCAAACACTGTTAGTTTTTAAAGAAATATCTAAATCTGTATCTTCTCAAACTACTGATAATTTACTAGAAACAATATGGGGGGGAGAAGTTAGCCAAAACCTGACAGAGCCAGTGGTGACAACTCCAAATGATGATTATTCAGAAAAAGTTGATTCATTAAGTCTAAATGAGCAGGTAGCTATAGGAGTTACTGAAACAGCCATTGAAGTTATGCCTGATTTAGCTACACAGCTCAACAAAGAAATAGAAGGTAAATCACAGTATGTTCAAACTAAAAACTTTCGTCAACCTTCATTTATTCGAGTAGATACAGAAAGGCTGCAACACCTCAATTATTTAGCTGGAGAATTACTGATTCACCAAAAAAGACGTACTTTGCAAGATGAACAAGTTAAAGAAATAATTGATCAATTAATACGGCAAATTACTAGACACCAAAAAACTTTAAATGAATTACGCGATCTCCCATTACAAATACCAAATAGTGCATCACAACAAACGCAAAATTTTGCGGTGAAATTTGACTCTTTAGAAATGGATGTATATACAGAATTTCATACAACATTGCATGAAGCAATAGAAGAAATACTGCAACTACAAGAAACCACAGAATCACTTGAATTGCTCGTGACACAAGCTGCTCAAATTAGTGACAAACAAGAGAATTTAACTCTTAATATTATAGAGAGCTTAGTAGAAGCACGAATGTTGCCTTTGGGCAATATCCTAAATCGTTTCCCCCAGATGGTAAATAAGTTGGGGAATGTTTATGCCAAACTTGTAGAATTGAAACTTACTGGTACTGAAGTACTAGTAGATAAAGCGATCGCAGAAAAACTCTACGATCCGTTATTACATTTAGTACGTAATGCTTTTGACCACGGGATTGAAGCTTCACAACTTCGCCGAGAGCTTGGGAAACCAGAAAAAGGATTAATCGAAATCCGCGCTTATCACCAGGGTAGCCACACTATTATCGAAGTTCGGGATGATGGTCAGGGATTGAATTTAGACAGAATTCGCACAAAAGCTGCTGAATTATATCCCATACAAACTGAAGAAAAAATTAGAAGCTATGCTTCTAATCTGGCCGAACCTGAACTTTTAGACATGATATTTTCACCTGGATTTTCTACTGCCGGTAAAGTGACTGAAATCTCTGGGCGCGGTATGGGGTTAGATATTGTGCGGACTCAGATGAACGCACTTAATGGCTCAATTTCAGTTCAATCCTTACCTAACCAAGGAACAATATTCATACTCAAAATTCCTTTTTCTATGACTACAGAAAAATTAATGCTAGTTCAAGCCAAAGGTGTTATTTATGCCCTTCTTTCGGACAGTATCCAAAAAATATTGATTCCCTCCGAGCAGCAAATTAAAGAAATTGAAGGTCAAAAAGTCTTGCATTGGAACACAGACAATGATGAGACTATGGTCAGCCTCCGTCACCTTTCAAAATTGATTAATTATAATGATTCATTCTTGAATACTAGTGTTCTATACAACACATCAAATACTGGCGACCCAAGCATAGCGAAAAATCCAGTACTTTTGCTCCGACGAAATCAGGGAATGTTTGCTTTGGAAGTTGACCAAATAATTGGTGAACAAGAACTGGTCATCAGACCTTTAGGAAATGTGATCGCACCGCCAAAATACGTTTATGGTTGTAGTAGTTTACCCAATGGTAATCTCATCTTAGTGATTGATGCTTCATTGCTAGTCAAGTCTAGCGAGATCCAACAAACAACACTTGATATCATGGCGTTACCAGTAGCTTCTCCCTCAAATAAAAAAGCCTTGGCGATATCGGGAGACACTTTTGCATCTACACCATTACTTACTGCATCTACTTCTATAAAAACGATAGAAACTCAACCCAGTTATTCTCAAAAGCCAGATTATAAATCACCAAAAGTTGTTTTAGTAGTAGATGACGCAATTAGTTTGCGCCAAACTATCTCTCTCACTCTACAAAAATCGGGCTATCAAGTGATACAAGCTCAAAATGGTGTAGAAGCTCTAGAAAAGTTGCAGTTACATCCAGAAATTCAAGTTGTCGTCTCCGATTTAGAGATGCCACGAATGAATGGTTTTGAGTTATTGGGCAATTTCCGTCAATACCCCAAATTAGCAAAAATCCCTGTGGTGATTCTCACTTCTCGCAGCTCTGAAAAGCATCGCCAACTTGCTCAAGAATTGGGTGCGAAAGCTTACTTGACTAAGCCTTATTTAGAAAATGAATTTCTTTCTACAATTAAGGGGTTAATTAACAGTAATGCAGATGATCTAAATGATTCGCTCATGGTGGTAAATCATTAAAAATTCGTAATTCGTAATTACGGATTACCAGGTAGATTATTTGGATCTACACCTAGAGAACGTAAATACTGCGCTAATTGTTCAGCCCTTTGTCGCTCCTGTTGTGCCTGTTCTGCATCTGTCAAATAGCGGTTTCCTTGCTCATCATACCAACATAAAAACTCTTGTTGTATACCGGCAATTACAGCCTGGTGTCGCCCAATACCTAACCCCACTTCTGGCATAAAATAAGGCTCACCTATTTGTAGCTGGTAGCTTCCATCTATCAATTTATACACTTCAAAGGGTTGATGTTGGTCACGTCGCCAAAACTCAGGGTTATAAATTACGTAGTACAATACACCCAGTTTTATATATATATCTAGCTTCTCGTCATATTCACCTCCGGGGGTATGGGATACCATTTCTAATGTGAATATTGGAACTACCCCATTTTCTTCCCAAACTGCGTAACTTTTGCGCGATTTACCACCCTTTTTCCGTTCTACTCCCACACTTAAAAAAGCATCCGGCACTACAGGTACTCTAGGATTTACTCCTGTGGTGTGATACACTCCCATATCTACACCAAAGTACCAATCCAGGCGATTTGCCCAAATGGAGTTGAGTAAGAAGAGTAAAATATTTGGCAAAAAATTTTGATCCTCGTTATCCACTGGCGTATCGTCTGAACAGGGAAGTTCATCAGTAGTTGGTAACGCATTTTTGAGATCAGGTGAGAGCATAACCGTTGTCTCGCTGGCGTTTGATGCCCTTATTATAAATGAGCGACCAAAAGTTTAGCGTTTGGGTGCAGGTTCGCCAAACTTAATTAAAAGTGCGATCGCAATACTAACAAGCAAAATTAACGTCATACTTAAAGCAGAACCAAATCCCCAATTTTGCGTGGCTCCCAGGAACTGGTTATAAACTAACCGCGCTGCCGTCATACTAGAAGCACCACCAAGTAATTCTGGATCGACAAAATCCCCCAAGCCTGTGATGAATACAAGCATAGAAGCGGCCGTAATTCCAGGCAGAATTTGCGGTACAGTTACCTGGAAAAAAGTTTCCACCGGATTTGCACCTAAATCAGCTGCCGCTTCTAACAACCGCTTGTCTAGCTTTTCGAGAGAAGCATATAAAATCAAAACCATATAGGGTAACAAGCTGTAACTCATGCCAATAAATACAGCTTGACTCTGGTTAAGTAATTGCAAAGTAGGCAAGCCTAAAGTGCTGAGTAAACTGTTTAACAAACCAGTAGGACGAAGAATTGTAATCCAAGCATAAGAACGAAGTAGTGAGGAAGTCCACAAAGGCAAAACAAAGCCTAATAGCAACAAATTACGCCAACGTAGCGGCGCTATTTGAGCAATCCAATAGGCAACAGGGAAGCCTAAAATTAAACAAATTATTGTAGTGCCTAACGCAAAAAATAGCGATCGCACAATTACTTGTAAGTAAAGGGGGTCGAATATTCGGATGTAGTTTTGGATGCCGTTGGGATTAACCAAATCTCCCGGACGAATGTCTGCAACTAAACTTAACTCGAAAATTATCAAAGCTGGCAGTACCAACAAAAGTAATAACCAAATCCCCGATGGTGCAAGTAATATCAAAGGTTGCAGCCAATTTCCTCGCAGGCGAGGCAATTTTTCTATTTGGGAAATCCCATTTTTTTCAATATTCATTACTTATAAACCTAACTCCTAACTATTTTAACTGCTAGTTAATTGAGTCCAATAGCGATCGTAAACCTCTTCAAAGTCTCCTACAGGAGTAACACGTTCACAGTTTGCTAAAAGTGATTCTGCGGGAAATAAATTAGCATTATCTTGGATTGTTTTTGGCAATTGCTCAAATCCAGCCCTATTAGGCGTAGAAATACTCAAGCGTTGACTGATTTGGGCGGCTAATTCCGGTTGCAAAATCATGTTGATCCAAGCATAAGCTCCAGCTAAATTAGGGGCTGTTTTCGGAATAACAATAGTGTCTGTCCATAATGAAGAACCACTACGAGGAATCACATATTTGAGCTTAGGGTTTTCTTGAGCAATTTTTACTGCATCTGCTGAATAGCACATTGCTAGGAGTAAATCTCCTGCCAGAATTTGATTTTGCCAAGCGTCAGTGTCAAAACGTGCGATCGCAGGTTTTAGCACCTTCAACTTTTCATAAGCTTGTTTGATTTCTTGTTCGTTTTTTGAGTTGTAAGAATAACCCAACATCCGTAAGGTTGCACCCATAACTTCTCGAACATCATTAAGCAAGGTCATCCGTTGATTAAGTTTTTCTTGGTTCTGCCAAAGGTAATCCCAGTCTTGTGGTGCATCTTTGATTTTTTCGGAATTGTAAAGCAAACCTGTTGTCCCCCAGTTAAAAGGGATGCTATATCGGTTATTGGGGTCATAGCTAGGATTCTGAAATCGGGGGAATAAATTCTCTAAACCGATTAAGCGATCATGATTTATCTCTGTTAACAAACCTTTGTTTACCATCTTCTGCACCATGTAATCAGATGGATTGATGATGCTGTAAATGCCACCACCTCCAGCTTGCAACTTGGCCAGCATGACATCATTGGAATCATACACATCCGCCAGCACTTTCATTCCAGTTTGGGTGCTAAAAGTTCTCAGTAATTGGTTGTCAGTATATTGTGTCCAGGTGAATACATAAAGTTGGTCACGTTGACCATTCGTATTAGAATTAGCACGGACTTCAGCCAGTCTCCAGCCACAACCAGCTAAAGATAAGCTAGAAAGTGCTGCTACCCCTTTTAAAAATTGCCGTCTGTTAGCCATTAAGTTAGAAGTTATTCATCGACAACTTCTAGATTACGGTATACTTTGTATTCCCTGGCCTAATTTTCTGGCATCAATGTATCATTCTTCACTTTAGAGCTTAGTTAATTTATAATAGTTTTCTTCACTCAATGAGATCCCTGCATGGAAGGAATTTTTTATCATACGGGTATCAGTAGGACAAGAAACCAGAATTTTTTGCAGATGGAATTATGTAGATTTTGAATATATAGCTTAAACTAGTAGGTTTATCATCATATTTTTTATAGCTTCAATCAATCGGCTGTTATGCTCTTCCCAAGAAAGCCAAACAAGTTTGTAGAGAATTGCGGCACAAAGTATTTAAATATGTTGTTAAACATTTGTAAACTGTTAGCAGCCGAGTAGCCGCGTGTCACATCTTGTTAAGGAATTATCATGAGACAACTTGTTATCGTTGAGCGCGTATGCCTGATTGGTCATATCGTGTCAAAAGCCTTCGGACTGGTAGGGATGCTACTGGTCATACCTAATGCCGACATAATTTTCAACTTATCGCAGGTTGGAGAAACTGCCGTACAGTTAAGTATGGCAGGCGGTGGTGTAGTTGATATCATTCTGGGGACAATAGCTGTCTCTATTTATGCCTACCGGACGCTGGGATTGGGAACTTGGCTAGCATTTATGCTGCCGGCTATGCTTATCTCTTTGGGAAGTGAACTACTGGGAACCAGCACAGGTTTTCCATTTGGAGATTATAGCTACTTGAGTGGCTTGGGTTATAAGATTGCAGGGCTAGTTCCTTTCACAATTCCTTTGTCTTGGTTCTATGTTGGGCTGTCATCTTATTTGATTGCAAGAATTGGTTTGAAAGTGGCTCAAAAACCCAGTTGGGGTCGCCATATTGCGGCTATAGCTGTTGGTGCTTTACTCTTCACTTGCTGGGATTTTGCCCTTGAGCCAGCTATGAGTCAAACTTCTCTGCCTTTTTGGTATTGGGAACAACCAGGAGCTTTCTTTGGCACACCTTACCAGAACTATGCAGGTTGGTTTGGTACTAGCGCCCTGTTTATGAGTGTGGCAGGCTTGTTGTGGAGAAACACCTCGATTAAATTAGAGCGATCGCAACTCAATCTACCCTTAGTCGTTTATTTGACTAATTTTGCCTTCGCCGCCGGACTAAGTTTGGCTGCTGGGTTCTCCATCCCTGTATTGCTCGGTCTATTCCTTGGTGTGGTTCCCGCCGTGGCTCTGTGGTTAAGGAGTTCAACCACACCCGCTCAAGTTGCTGTTGAACCAATAAGCAAAGAAGTATCAGTAGCAAAGGTTGAAGTTGCTTTAAAATAGCCTAGAAATTGCGGAGTGGGGAATGGAGAATAGGGAATAGAGTAACAGCGATTAGCAATTCCCAATTCCCAATTCCCAATTCCCAATTCCCAATGCCCATTTATTTTGTATAGTCGCACTTTTAATTGATAAGTATTTTGACAACAGTAGATAACGCTTTAATAGTAGAAAGTGCCATATCCTTTTTATTGCTACTTATTCAAGTACCAGCAACGGCGATTCTCTTTTCGCGCTTGCTAAAGGGGCCAAGAAGGCTGCCACCAATAAAACCGCAACAGCCAACGCCAGAGCTTTTAGGTAAGGTTAGTGTCGTAGTTCCCACACTGAACGAAGCGCTTCGCATTAGCCCTCTGTTAGCTGGTTTAAGTCAGCAAAGCTACGAAGTTCGGGAAATTCTTGTTGTAGATAGCAACTCTAGTGATGGTACACCCGACTTAGTAAAAGCCACACAGCAAAAAGATCCGCGCTTTCGCGTGATGACAGATGATCCCTTACCCTCTGGTTGGGTGGGGCGGCCTTGGGCGTTGCATAACGGTTTTCTATATAGTTCTGAGGGTAGTCAGTGGTTTTTGGGGCTGGATGCTGATATTCAACCACATCCTGGTTTGGTTGCGGGTTTAGTGAAGACGGCCGAAGCACAAGGCTATGACTTAGTTTCCCTTTCGCCCCAGTTTATCCTCAAATATCCAGGGGAATGCTGGCTACAACCAGCTTTGCTGATGACTCTGCTTTACCGATTTGACCCTGCTGGGATCAATGCAGAGCAGCCTGAACGGGTAATGGCAAATGGGCAGTGTTTTTTGTGTCGTCGCTCCGTTTTAGCTGCTGTGGGTGGTTACAGCAGCGCGAGTAGTTCTTTTTGTGATGATGTCACCTTGGCACGAAATATTGCAACTCTTGGGTATAAAGTAGGCTTTTTAGATGGCGCAAAGGTACTGAAAGTACGAATGTATGAGGGGGCGATGGAGACGTGGAAAGAATGGGGGCGGAGTCTAGACCTTAAAGATGCAACTTCTCGTTCTCAGTTGTGGGGAGATTTATGGCTACTCACATCTGTCCAAGGTCTACCCCTTTTAATTGTCCTCAGTTTTTTATTGATTTCTCCCTCAATCTCGTACTCGCTACAGACGCGATTAATCGCGTCTCTACCCACTCCCCTACTTTTTCTACTGGGACTAAATTTATTCTTGGTGGTGATTCGCTTTGCGATGCTAATTGCGATCGCACCTTCCTACGATCGCAAAAGTGCTAAAGGCGGCTGGTTATTCTGGCTTTCCCCTTTAGCCGATCCCCTAGCTGTGCTGCGAATCTTCTTATCTGCGTTCCACAAGCCACGTGAGTGGCGAGGACGCAAATATATATAGTGGGGGATTGGGAATGGGGAATTGGGAATGGGGAATTGGGAATGGGGCATTGGGAATGGGGAATTGGCATTGATTATTAAATATTCTCCTCTGCTCCCCCTGCCTCCCCTGCTCCCCCTGCCTCCCCTACTCCCTGCCCATTCCCTACTCCTCTTCACCTCCTACTTGATCCCCGCGTTCCAGTTCCCAAAGAATTTGATTTCCTTCACGGCGTACCCGTGACACTATCCAGTTTCGCCAGCGCCATTGATCTCCCCGACTGGTAACAGCGCTGGCGTGGACATCCATCAAGTCTGCTAACTCAGAACTGGTGATTAAGTAGCCTTTTTCTGAAATTTCGTCAGCGATACGCAGAGTTTCAACCAAGCTGCGGAGTTGCGAAACCCTGATTTCTGCCGGTTTTTCATCGATAGTGGCCGCAGTAGGCCCAGTTGATGGTTCCATAACGGTTCTTTCTAGTGCAGAAGTACTGATTTCTTGCGGACTTTGGTTAATTATTCGAGAGTTTTTTTCATAATCAGCTACTTTTGCTACATTTAGTTCATTTGTGGAAGGTAAAGATTTATAAAAATTTGTAGAAGTGAATTGTTGTAGCGAAGGGATTTTGCCACTAGCATAAGTGCGAGCGATCGCATCACAACGTTCGTTACCTATGTTACCAGAATGTCCCCTGACGTGTTGCCATTTTACCTGTTGAGTATTGAGTTCATCAAGAGTTTCCAAAAGCTCTTGGTTTTGGACGGGTTTACCATCTGATTTTTTCCAGCCTTTCTTTTTCCAGCCTTTCACCCACTTGGTAACGCAGTTAATCAGGTATTCGCTATCGGTATGAAGGGTGATTGGTTGGGCTTGTTGAGATGTTTGCAGAAATTGGAGGGCTGCGATCGCAGCTTGCATTTCCATTTTATTATTGGTGGTATGAGGCGATGCATCGCCCATTTCGTGGATTGAGCCATCGCTAAAGTAGATGACAACTCCCCAACCGCCAGGGCCAGGGTTCCCGGTGCAAGCACCATCAGTATATATGCTTTGGATTATGGGTTGAGTGGACATGGTTTAGGATATCGAACCGCAAAGGACGCATTCGCGCAGCGTCTCGTCAGAGAAGGACGCAAAGCCAAAAGTGATTAGCGGCGAATTTTTATAAAGAATATCCAGGTTATTATACTGGTTAGCATTCCAGTAATAATGCTTCACAAAAAGGCTGTTGTGACAAAAAATGATTTTTTGCTGTTGGGTGGGTATTGAGCAGTTCAAACTGAAGATGCGATTTGGCTGGTTGCTAGTGCGATCGCTTTTTACGTTGTAGATGGTCAATAGTACCTTGGATTCTACTATGGTTTTACTCTGTGTAAATTACTAAAATTTGTCTTCCCATCATGGTTAATGCCACTCCAATCATCACAATGAGTGTCACCTTTCCACCAGGAACAAGTAGTTGATTTGTGCTATCTGAGTTTTCTTGTTCTTGACGTTGCTTCCAACTCATTAACGCCGGAATAATTCCACCCAAAACTGAGATACTGAACGTTCCAGTGTAATCTAGAGCAGTAAAAAAGATGCTGGGATTGAGCGTTCCAAGAGTCATCGGCGGGAAAAGAACCAGTGAATAGAGGGGAAAACGGTTAGAAAGCTTGCTCTGTGCAAGAAAAATATCTTCGAACAAATCCAGCAATCCATATACAAATCCAATGAATGATGTGACGATCGCAAACTCTGAAAAAATAGATACTAGAACTCCTAACCATTCTCCTGCACCGCCTGCTTGGAGAATTTGCAGTGGGTCAAAAACAGTTCTACCATCAGATGTGCCATATTGCATATCAGGACTGACGCTTCCTAAAATTACGGCATTCCACGCCAAGAACATAATTAGAGGAATCACAGAACCAATTAAGATAGACTGACGAATTTTGCCGACATCCCCTTCGAGTTGCGTTACAACTAACGGCACAACGTTTTGGAAAAATAGCGCCACAGACATCACTGAAATAGCACTACCAAGGGCACTCCAGTTCTGAAATAAGAGTTGGGCACTATGAATGTGCCTTCCTGCGAAAAACAATAATCCCAAAAAAGACACGATGACAATTCCAACAAAGGCACTGTTTAATTTCTCAATAAACTTTTCTCGCCCAAGATACATAATGCCACCAAATAACAGTGTGAAAGTCGTTGTGCCCATCCATGTCGGTAATATCTGCACACTCCAAATTTTTGCCGCCGCATATCCTAAAATCTCTCCACCTTGGGTGATGTATGCTACCAAGAGAGCATAATGCATAAATAAATATGCACCGCCAGCCATTTGCGCTCCCACCTTACCAAGAATTTTCTCAACAACTCCCAAAAAACCTATGCTTACACGCCCTTCTGTTCGCATCGTGTTTAAGGTAACTTCTGCAACCAATAACCCTGCAACTAAAGCGTAAAGCCAAACAGCAATCAGTCCAGATGTGGATGGTACAATACCAGACGGCAGAGTAACGGCTGGTAGGGCGAGAATTCCAGCCCCAACAGTGGTTCCCGCAATCAATGCAGTACTCCCCAATACACTACCCGGTTGATGATTAAGCTTTTTTCCATCAAATTCAAGATGAGAAAACAACCGAGTGACTTGCTCTGAATCTTTGAGAACAGTCTCTATGGGAAGCATACTGAATACCCGTACATAAACCCGATTAACAATACTAGCATCTGGAAATATTCTTCGCAAAAACACTGATGTTCTTCTTTTTACAGAGAAATTTTAGCGAAAAAGATGCGATCGCCATTTCATCGTTAACACAACTTTTTGAGCAGGAGTGTAATTTGTATTACTTGAAAAAAAGCAATTTAATAATCAATTTGATTCTCAAAATAAAACTACCTCTAGCTTTCGCTTGAGCTATCGGAATTTAAGGGCAAAATTACTGTAAATTTTGTACCAACCCCAATTTGACTTGTAAAACTAATTTGACCACTGTGAGCATCAACGCACCTTTTAACGATTACTAACCCTAACCCAGTACCCTTAATTGATTGGACATTTGAGCCTCGGTAAAATGATTCAAAAAGTCTACCTTGATCTGCTTCTGGAATGCCCATACCTTGATCTTGAATATAAATAATTGCTACTTTCCCAATTGGATCGCATATTAAATTAAACTCAATTTTGCCACCTCTTGGAGAATATTTAATCGCATTTGAGAGCAGATTTCCGAACATATAATTTAATAGTCCTTCATCCATTACAGCGTCAGTGCGATCGCTATGACAGGTAAAAACAACTTCACACACGCTACTTTCAACAATAGAAAAATCTTTGATTAACTCTAGACAGAATTGCTCTAAGTTAAGTGGAGCAGGGTTATATACAAGTTTTTTTGCCTCCGCTCGACCCACAAACAGCACTTCTTCCATGAGTTTTTCCATAGACTCCACAGCACCTTGAATTCGCTTTAAATAAATTCCTCTTTTTTCATCTGTCAAATTTCCTCCTTTCATCTCTATAAGCTCTACTGCCGTTTGAATAACAGTCAAAGGATTACGGAACTCATGAGATACGGTAGAGATAAATAAGGATTTGAGACGGTTAAGTTCTTGCTCTTTTTCTAATGCTTTCTCTAGCACTTTTGTTTGGCGGTGATCGCTAAGATCCCAGAAAACAACTACTACACCATTTATTTTATCTCGCCCTCCCTTCAGTGGCGAAGCACTATCACCAATTGGAACTCTTTTTCCGTCTCTTCTAATCAGAGATGTGAATTCCTTTAAATAAACAACCTGCTGTTCGCGCAGCACTTTTGTCACTGGGTTTTCTAATATAGTATCTGTGGATTCATCGACAATATGAAAAATATTTGCCGCCTCATTTCCTAAAGCATCTTTTTGCTGCCAGCCAGTCAGTGCCTCAGCTGCGGGATTCATAAATGTCACATTCCCCTGCTCATTTGTAGCGATTACAGCATCGCTTATTGAGTTTAAAAGGGTTGCCAACTGATCTCGATTCTGCCGTAGTTCACGCTCTAACTGGTGTTTTAAAAGACCGATTTCAATTGCTATCTTTAAATCTTTTGTAGTAAATGGTTTAACAATGTATCCAAAAGGTTGGGTAATTTTGGCTCTTTCTAAAGTATTATTATCACCATAAGCAGTTAAAAATATTACAGGAACATCTAACTGCTCGCGAATATGGCTGGCAGTAGCAATACCATCCATTTCACCTTTAAGAATAATATCCATTAATACTAACTCTGGTTGAGTTTCCAATGCCTTAGCAATGGCAACTTTTCCAGATGAAGCTGTTCCCGTAACAACGTAACCTAGTTGACTAAGTTGGCTAGCAATAGCCCTAGCCACAATCACTTCATCTTCAACAACTAAAATCCTAGCTTGACCCATTTGATATTTACTGATGCAAAGTTAACTGCTTAAATTTGATTTTGAATCCTGTTCCATGATTACGTTCTAGGGTGATGTTGCCTTCTAGCTGTTCTGTAACCAAGTCATATACTAATGACAGACCCAAAGAATCAGTATTTGTCCAATCTAAATTATCTGGTAAACCAATTCCATTATCTTGGATAGTCATCTCGATACTATTATTGATATTGCGTAGAGCAATACTGATTGTACCTACTTGTTGATTTGGAAAAGCGTGCTTGAGAGCATTGGAGATTAATTCGTTAATAACCAATCCGCAGGCAATAGCTTGATCGACATTCAAATTCACTGAATCTATATCAGTTTCTAGAGTAATTCTATCAGGCAATATTTGATAAGAAATTAGCAAGCTTGCTGCTAAATTACTTATATAATCGGCAACATCAATCTGCCCAATATTAGCAGAAGTATACAAATTTTTATGAATTAAAGATATTGACTCAATTCGGTTTTGACTTTCTCGAAGAACTTTGATGGCTTCAGGATCTTTGAGTGTTTGAGACTGAAGTTGTAATAAACTGGAGACAATTTGCAAATTATTCTTAACTCGATGATGAACTTCCTTTAACAGAACTTCTTTCTCAGCCAAGGCATTCTTTAATTTGACTTGAGCCTTTTGTCTTTGAATAAGTTCAGTCTGAGCTTGCTCAAAGATGCTGGATTGTTGAATTGCGATCGCTAATTGGACTGTAACTTGATCGAGCAAATCTAATTGATTTTTTTCCCACTCACGAAAACCAGAGCATTGGTGAGCAACCAGTAAACCCCAGAGGTGAGAGCCAGGGTTTTGAGAACTTACTTCTAGTAAAATGGGTACGACTAAATTTGCTTTGACTTCAAATTGTTCTAATAAGCGAATATGACAATCAGTTAGTCCAGCTTCATAAATATTAGCGATCGCTCGTTTGTTTACTTGGTAATATTCCGCTCCTTTGCCTGTTTGAAAACACGTATCATAAATCTCTACCCCCAAAGAAACTCTCCATCCAGGTTCTACTGACTCCGCCATGATTGTGCCGATCATTTCTGAGTCAAACTGATAAACTACTACTCGATCAACCCCAAGTAAATCTCGCACTTCTTGAACTGTTGCATTCAAAATATCTTGGAGATTCAAAGATTGACGAATTCGTTGAGCAACAGTTCGCATCAATTGCTCCCGTTCGGCTTGACCTTTTAGAGCCAGTTCAGTTCGCTTGCGCTCCGTGATATCTTGACCAATAGTAATAATTTGACCATTTGCAAGTTTAACGTTTGTCCAAGACGTATCTAGCAAATCACCATCTCGAACCTGAGTTCTGAAGTCAGCCCAATTGTGTTGTGCAGACTGCATAAAATTAATCACATCCTGTCGATATTCAGCATTAGGATATAATGCTTCCAAAACATCACCAGCTTGGAAGTCTTTAAATTTCCAGCCTAAAACACTTTCCCACTCTTGATTTACCCACTGAAGTTTACCATTGGTATCAATAAGTGCAATCATCAATGGTATACTCTCAAAAATTCTCCGCAAAAATTCATTTTGCTCTTGAAGTTTTCTTTCTATTCGTTTGTGTTCTGTAATGTCTTGGATATTAACTAACCGAGCATTATAATTGGCATAGTTTATTGTATGCGTGACAACTTCAACATCAAGAATTTGTCCGTCTTTTCGCCGATGTAGCCATTGTCTAGAAAAGTGCAAATCAGTATGCTTTTTTCCTAAATATTCTCTGAATATAGGTACATTTTCTGGAGGAAAAATATCAGTTATTTGCATTTGCAAAAATTCTTCTCGTGAGTAACCGTAGTGGATAACAGCAGCTTCATTGACATCCAAAAATTGCAGATTATTCTGGTTATATATCCACATTGGGTTAGGATTTTTAGAGAAAAGAAGTACTTCTAGCCGTTGGCTTTCATTTTCAGGAAATAGCATTAGTGGTTGTGTGAAAAAGTTTTGTAAAATACTAGATTTAATTGGCTTCAATCTCAAAATAAAATTAACAGAACTTACGTATTAAAAATCTGAAATCCAGATATCTCTTAAGCCACGCCACTTGCTCTACTTGAGGATACCCCAGACGTTCGCAGGATCTCTAATGCTTTTAGTATCTCCCTATGGGAGAAGACCGCAGTAGTTCCCTTTTTTTTGATACAAACAAAATGAGTTTTAACACATCCTCTAAATATTAATTAAATGTTTCTAAAACTTGCAAATTAAAATCGTGTTTTTTCTAATGTTAGTAATGGGATATTAAATTAGCTAAATCCATGTTCACATTAAAAAATAATTTTATTAAAAATTTCTAACCAAAAAACTAACTATTTATTCTGGAATGTGTAATATGAGCGCCATCGATTACAGGCGTTCATATTACACATTCCATAAAATTGGATAATGTACTTACTTATTGAAAATTCCTTAATCAAAGTTTTTACTCCACAACATTGTTAAAATATTTATATTTTCTTGGAATAATTTATTCCATCTCAATAGGCACTTGAGGTTGCTTAAAGGTAATATGAAAATGCGCCAAGAAAAGTGATGCAAAACTACAGCCTATAGGGGCAATTTATGAATTACCCCTATGTAAATAAAGCGTAGCCTTACCTATAATTAGTATGAGTTTCAAAAAAGTTCATATTCCCCATCAGTATTCTTATCAAATTATGGACACTTTTTGCAACATAATTGATAGATGAGTTTATACCAATTTTTTGTGAAACTGCACAAAATCAGTCAATTTTGGTAAGACTTGGGCTTAAGACCCTTGTTATATCTAATTTAGATGTGTTTCAGGTAATTTGCGGTAGCCTGCGGTAAGCTTATGCACATCTACGTTTTATCTTGGGTGTCCCAATGTAGTAATATATAGAGCAGCTTCATCAGCAGGAATACCCAAAACTTCATTTACTTGGTCATCAAAGAATCCACCGATACCGCTAACACCTACATTTAGGTG
The DNA here is from genome assembly GCF_014698055.1 of Nostoc sp. FACHB-133. Taxonomy (NCBI): domain Bacteria; kingdom Bacillati; phylum Cyanobacteriota; class Cyanophyceae; order Nostocales; family Nostocaceae; genus Nostoc; species Nostoc sp. FACHB-133. The sequence goes on along the minus strand of NZ_JACJSH010000002.1, from coordinate 45,391 downwards.
CATTGCGGCTAAATTCAGGCGCTGTCCCAAATGACCGGCATCCAGATGTAAATAACGGTAAACGCGATCGCCATATTGAGCGATCGCAGCTTTCAGATCGGCTGTATGAAATAATACTGCTGCTGCATCCCGCCCTAATTCTTGCCCCAAACAGAGAAAATGTAACTCTCGCCGGAAATTTTTAAACCGAATTTGGCGTAATTCTTGGGCTTTGGGCGCGTAATAGTAACAACCTGCCTCCAGTCCTTTAACTCCACAAACAGCAATAAATGTTTCTATTAAATTCAAATCAAAGTAGTCTGGAGAAATATCTAAACTTTGGTCGATGTAATTTTGCGGTTGGTAAGTGAAATCGAGGAGACTTTTTAATTGATCGAAAGTTAAATCATCACCATTGTAAGCGCGGGTAGAGCGCCGCTTATACATTGTATTTTCTAGTTCTGACAGCTTTTGTCCCCAGTCTATAGGTGTAGTGGTGGTGGGGATTTTCAAACAGAAAGGAAAGTTATATTTATCCTCCAAAGATTTTTCTTGTTTGATAACTGGTAGATTGAGATTGCCAGTTATACCTGATTGAATCTGGGTGTGTCGATGGAAATATGTCAGCAATTCACCATCGGGTATTTGGGGATAATTGGTTTCGGTGGCGGAAGGTAAAGCAGTACATCCCAATGGCAAATTTTGATTAACATCTAACAAGTCTGCCAGAGGTAAGACAGCGATCGCACCTTCTTGTTGCGGATCGATATAAAGCAGATCGTTTACCGATTCATCCACAAAGCCGCCGATTAAATGAGGACGAAAGTCAGTAATCGCGCCAGCCAATTCGATATTACCCAATAGATGTCCCGTATCTAGAAAAATCCGGCGATAAGCCCGATCTTCATAGCGCCAGGCAGAACGATAAAATACCGCAGTGACAATAATTGCTAATTGGGTGTTTTCTAAAGAAGGATGCCAGAAACAAGCTGCTTGGAGAGTTTGCCAAACATCACTTTCCCAATAATGCATCAGTGAATGAGTCCGACACTGGTAGTTATACAGACCAGGTGGCAATAACGACGTGCCACGGGAAACCACATAGACTTCAGCAGGGTATAATCCGCCGGCACTGGGAGCAGCGCGTAAATATACCGCACTACCCATAGAAGGCATTCTTGCTGTCAATCCATAGCTGCGAAACAGCAACCGTGAAAGTCTTTGCCACCATTGAGCATCTGGGTTGTTGGCAAATCCCTCTGATTTTTCTTGGATATAGGGTTTGAGATCAATATTAGAGCCAATTTTGTATTCTTTGAAAGGCACTGGCTGTTTAGTCCAGTCTAACTGCTGACTTTTGGAGGCAAGAGTCTCAGGGTTGTATTTAGTCCGTTCGTGGTAATGCTGGGCAATTGATTGGTGTAATTCTGGCATAGTACTTTTAATATCCTTGGGGCATTCTTTTTTTGATCTTGGCATTCATTAGCCTCATTGTTTCGTGTCAATTCGTACAATCCTCATAGTCACAAAGTGGTAATTGGTAACAACTGCATTGGGAATGGGGTATTGGGCATAGTACATCTGGTCAAAAATAATGTAGAGACGTAGCACTGCTACGTCTCTACAAGGGTTCTGGATAACGCATATTTAATTTCTGGATATGTCCAATATTTTTCATAACCGCCGAATCGCAATTTCTAACCCTTCACATACACCACTAAGAAAATCTAAATCTAAAGTAGCGATCGCATCACTAGGTTTGTGATAATGGGGATTTCGCAAAAATGCCGTATCTGTCACCATCATTGCCGGATAACCCAAATCCCAGAAAGGTGCATGATCGCTAAGTCTGGTTTGGGGAACTATTAAACCTCGATTCGGCACGGGTAGCCATTGACTAGCTACGCCAGCTTTGCGAATATTACGGCTCATACCAATTAAATCAGGCAATGTACGCAAATTGCCAATTAAAGCAATAAAATCACCTGTATCAGGATAGAAGCGTTCCAGAGGAGGGGGATAATTTTGAGAACCAGGCGTAGAATCCTTATAGCCCAGCATTTCTAGGGAGATCATTAAGCGTAGCTGTTGCTTTTGTTGGTGCAACAGAGCTGCATAATCAGCGCTACCTAGTAAGCCGTATTCTTCCATATCGAAAGCAACCAGCCTTAATGGATATCTTATAGCTTGGGCAGCAAACTTTCTCGCCAATTCCAGCAAAACTGCCACACCTGTGGCATTATCATCAGCCGCAGGTGTTCCCGGAACGCCATCATAATGAGCGCCAATTAAAATCGGTGGCAAATCCTTTTTATGCCCTCTAGCTTGGGAGGGTAAATTTAATATCAAGTTCTTACAAGCTTTACCCCTGACTTCAAAGGTGTGGATTTCCACACTCCCCCATTGGGAAAATTCCTGGCGGATGTATTCTTGGACGAAAAAATGTCCAGCTGTTGCCATGTAAGGATCGCGTTCTCGCGCGATCGCACTCAGGGAAGTTTGTAATCGCTTTGTTAAATTCAAATGTTTAAAATAGCGGTAATATTAAGGTTTTCAGGCACTCGAAGAAGCAGAAATTTCTTATTTAAGGTGCATTTAGCAACTTACAGATTCAGTGCATAGAAGTAACCGGATAACAAGAATTGAGGCTGCTTAGACACAGCAATCATCGTCAATGCTATCCTAGTCTTGCAACTATCTCCTCTAGCTGAACTTCTTAGCTCATTGCCTTAATGATGACTATTATACCATTGAGAAAGAGGCAAGGGGGCAGGGAGCAGGGAGCAAGGGGGATAGAAAAGAATGGGATTCCCCATTTGTTGCGTTAGCTTACCGCAGGTAGGAGAACCACTTATTAGAAGTGAAAGGCTAAAACCCATCTTCCGCTCTGCATGAGTTAGCAGTTATTTTCCCCTGCTCCCCTGCCCCCTCCCCCTGCCTCTTTATTGAGGTGTTTTCATCCCATAGCACAAAGCTAGAGGTAGTTCCGCCCAATCATAATAAATGTATAAGACACTTTAGGAGAAGAGTAACGCATGGGCAAGGTAGTCGGCATCGACTTGGGTACAACCAACTCAGTAGTCGCCGTTATGGAGGGTGGCAAGCCGGTGGTGATTGCCAATGCAGAAGGAATGCGAACAACCCCCTCCGTAGTTGGCTTTAGCAAAGAAGGCGAAAGGGTAGTTGGGCAAATGGCACGCCGCCAAACCGTCCTCAATCCCCAAAATACCTTTTTTGCAGTGAAACGCTTCATTGGGCGCAAATATGCCGAACTTAGTCCAGATTCTAAGCGTGTACCCTACACCATCCGCAAAGATGAAGTAGGTAATATTAAAATTGCTTGTCCCCGTCTCAATAAAGATTTCGCCCCAGAAGAAATTTCGGCAATGGTGCTGAAGAAATTGGCAGACGATGCTAGTCGCTATTTGGGTGAACCAGTCACAGGGGCAGTGATTACAGTCCCCGCTTATTTTAACGATTCTCAACGGCAGGCAACCCGCGATGCTGGCAGAATTGCTGGTTTAGAGGTGCTGCGGATTCTCAATGAACCGACTGCTGCATCTTTAGCTTATGGATTAGATCGGGGTGACACGGAAACTATCTTAGTCTTTGACTTGGGTGGCGGTACTTTTGACGTGTCGATTTTAGAAGTGGGCGATGGGATATTTGAGGTCAAAGCTACCAGTGGAGATACGCAACTTGGTGGTAATGACTTTGACAAAGTAATCGTAGATTGGTTAGCAGAGCAATTTCTGGAAACTGAAGAAATAGACTTAAGACGCGATCGCCAAGCTTTGCAACGTCTGATGGAAGCTGCGGAAAAAGCCAAAATTGAGCTTTCTGCTGTCAGCGTTACTGATATTAACTTACCCTTCATCACCGCCACGGAAGATGGCCCGAAACATCTAGAAACTCGTTTAACTCGTTCCCAGTTTGAAGGTTTGTGTGGTGATTTGGTAGGGCGATTGCGGACACCAGTGAAACGCGCCCTCAAAGATGCCGGACTTTCACCTAGAGATATTGAAGAAGTGGTGTTAGTTGGCGGTTCTACACGGATGCCAATGGTGAAGCAGCTAGTGCGGGACTTGATTGGTACAGAACCTAACGAAAACGTCAATCCTGATGAAGTAGTGGGAGTGGGTGCAGCAATTCAAGCCGGAATTCTTGCAGGTGAACTCAAAGATGTGCTGCTTTTGGATGTCACACCCCTTTCTTTGGGATTGGAAACCATCGGTGGCGTGATGAAAAAACTCATTCCCCGCAACACTACCATTCCAGTCCGCCGTTCTGACATTTTTTCCACGTCTGAAAATAACCAAAATACTGTGGAAATTCATGTAGTTCAGGGCGAACGAGAAATGGCAGGAAACAATAAGTCTTTAGGACGTTTCAAGCTGTATGGTATCCCGCCAGCGCCACGAGGAATTCCTCAAGTTCAGGTGTCATTTGATATCGATGCTAATGGTATTTTACAGGTAACAGCCTTAGATAGAACCACTGGGCGAGAGCAGAGTATTACCGTTCAAGGCGCTTCCACCTTGAACGAGTCAGAAGTGAATCGGATGATTCAAGATGCACAGAAATACGCCGATGTCGATCGCGAACGTAAAGAAAGGGTAGAAAAGCGGACTCGTTCTGAGGCATTAATTTTCCAAGCAGAACGGCAACTTAGAGAAGTTGCACTTGAATTTGGTATGCAGTTTGCCCGCAGCCGTCGCCAAAGAATTGATAATATTTGCCGAGACTTAAAAGAGAGTCTGAAGGAAAATAGCGATCGCGGTATCGATCAAGCCTACGCCGATTTGCAAGATGCTCTCTATGAGCTAAATCGGGAAGTCCGCCAGACTTATGCTGAAGATGAAGATGACGATTTGTTAGGTACTATCCGTGACATCTTTACTGGCGGTGATAAGGATAAAGAACGCGAATTTCCTAGAGATACATATCGGGAACGCGATTCATTCGGTAAGGACTATGGCAGAGATTACGGTAAAGACTATGGCCGAGACAATAGCCGAGACAATAGCCGAGACTATGGCCGAGACAATAGCCGAGACAGTCGTTCTTCCTCTTATGAAAGCCGTCCTCCACGCAAATCTCGTCCCAGCTACCAAGATAACTGGGATGATGAAGATGACAATGATTGGTTGTAAGTAGAAGGCAGGAGGCAGGATAGCGCAGCGTTAGCGAGTCCGCGAGCGTCGGCAAGAGGCAGAAGCTGCTCAGAAAGCTGATTTAAGTGGTTGGCATTTACATTTAATTATGTCTACCTAATTAGTACTTCTGATAAGAGTGAGAAGTAGAAGTTAAAAGCTAAAAAATTAATTTTTCACCTCCTAACTCCTAACTTCTAATTAATCCAAAATCTAAAATCTAAAATTTAAATAACTGACTATGCAAAATTTGCCGAATTTCCGCGATTACTACGAAATTTTAGGAGTATCTAAAGACGCTTCTGGTGAGGAAATTAAAAAGGTTTATCGGCGGTTAGCAAGACAATATCACCCCGATCTGAATCCGGGTAACAAAGAATCTGAGGAAAAATTTAAAGATATCGGCGAGGCTTATGAAGTCCTTTCAGACTCAGCCAAGCGATCGCAATACGACCAGTTTAGCCGCTACTGGAAGCAAAAAGGCTTTGCAGGCAACAAACAAACACCAAAGGCTAAAACTTGGCAGAGTGGTGCTAGCGATCGCAATGGCAATCAAGACGTAGATCCAAGTCAATTCTCCGACTTTGAAAGCTTTATTAATCAAGTTATCGGTGTCAAAAATAAGAGTGGGGCCAGTAAGTCTAGTAGTAATGGCAATACTAGCGATCCGTTTCGTTCCCCCAGAACAAAAGTTGCCTATACAGTTAACACTCCACCTCGGACAACGCGTCGGGATATAGAAGCCAGATTAACGCTACCACTAGAAAAAGCTTATCAAGGTGGTAATGAACGCATTCGTTTGGAAGATGGGCGATCGCTAGAAGTTAATATGCCACTAGGGATGGTGACAGGTCAAACCATTCGTTTGCGAAACCAAGGTGTTGGTGGTGGCGATCTATACTTAAAAATTACCGTTGAGCCTCATCCATTATTTAAGCTAGAAGGTTTAAATATTCTTTGCCAAGTACCAGTTACTCCCAGCGAAGCAGTTTTAGGAGGACAGGTAGAAGCACCAACTTTGGATGGCCCAGTGAAAATGACCATTCCTCCAGGAGTTAGGTCTGGTCAAAAATTCCGACTAGGGAATAAAGGCTACCCCGGCGATGACGGTAAACGTGGCGATCAATTAGTAGAAATTCAAATAGTTACACCGAAAAATATTAGTCAAGAAGAACGGGAACTTTACGAAAAATTGCGGCAAATTGAAACTTTTAAACCTCGTGCTGATTTATTGGGTTAGGAGTGAGATAGTATATCAAGCTATTGATCAAAATAATTACTAACTCATAATCCATAATTCATTTACAGAGCAACTTAATTTATCAATGGATAAAAATGTAGTCAATATTCCAAGTCCCTGATTTTTAGTGGGGACTTAACTACTAATTACGACTTAAGTAAGTTGGCACAATAAACTCAAACTATGTAAAGAAAAATGAAATAGGCATAAAACCCTTATACTTATTGCCTATTGCCTATTGCCAACGAAAATTATTTCCGCTCACTTACTTATTTTAACTTCAGTCTTCATCTTGAAAAACAGTTTCTATATCTTGTAAACCGTGCAAGATAGGTACAATTTCTATGCCTTCGTCTATTAGACGATAAAAAATTAAATAATTTTTTACTGGAAAACTTCGCACTTCCCCAATTCACAAAAGATTTAAAATATAAAAAATATCTTTGAGCAAAGTGACTCAAACAGCCGTGAATCAGAACGGGGCAATGCCACAAAGCAGTAAACCAACTTATTACTCCCTGCTAGGACTGCATCCCTCGGCATCAGTAATTGATATTCGTCGCGCTTATCGAGAACTGAGCAAACGCTATCATCCTGATACTACAGACTTGCCTACTGCGATCGCCACTCCCAAATTTCAGCAAATCAATGAAGCCTACGCCACCCTTAGCCATCCAGAACGGCGATTAAACTACGATTTAAAAATTGGCTATTCCCGCTTTGGAGTGATTCAACCACCCCCTGACTTGAATCATCCGGTCTCGCGTTCTCATGACTGGTCAAAATCAGCTTACCTCGACCCAAGTGATCGCCCCTTATCATCTGGCGAAATTTTTGCTTTATTTATGCTGGTGTTAACATTTGTAGGTTGTTTGTTGTTAGCAGTTGCCATTGGCTTAACTCGTGGTGATGCTGCTTTTCAAACCCGTTTGCTACAGTCAACTCCATCTGTACAACAGCAAATTAACCATGTATCGCAACTAATTACCCTTATGGTAATTAAAAATTAAAAAATTTCCTAATCCAAAATCCCAAATTCCTATGCCTCTTCTTCCCTCTGATACGCCCCTATATAATCATCCCCTGCCACAAATTGAACAGTGGCTAAAAGACCAAGGCTGTCAACAAGACGACACCCAGAGGCATTGCTGGCATGTGCAGCGGCCTAGTTGGAAAGCTGAACTATGGCTCGATGTTGAGCAAATCGTAGTGCGATATGTCCAATCTGGGGAAAATGGGCAAGATATCCAACGTTCATTCAAGTATTCTCTTAGTCGGGATGACGTAGAACAAGCTGTGTTTTCTGGGCCATAGGTAAAGTGTTGAATACAGTTCATCGTAAATTTAGACCAAAGTCTCTAGCGAGCGCATTTCGATAAACTGTAAAATTCGCTTGGCGGCAAGGATCACGGCTTTACCCATAGATGAAGGAAGAGTGAGATGAGCGATCGCACGTTTGGGCACAAGAAAGCAGATACATCAACTTTTTCAAATCCGTCCCTTGTCTCACCAACAACTCCGACACTGGCGAACCCAACACGAGGCTTTGGTTTAACAACGAATAATGTCATCCAAACAGTAACTGAGGAATCAATCAACCTTCAAGAAGTGCAGACTGCTGACGAGCAATCCTTGTTATCAGAAACCATTCAGCAACAGTCTTTTGGTCATGATATTAGTCGTATATCGTTGCGTCGTCCCCAGGCAAAACTAACGGTGGGAGAACCAGGGGATAAGTATGAGCAGGAGGCCGATCGCACAGCCGCTCAAGTAATGAGTATGCCAAATGCAGCCGTGCAGCCTATTCAACGAGAAGCGATGCTAGAAGAAGATGAGGTACAAACCAAACCTTTAGCAGCATCCATTACGCCTATAGTACAGCGAGAAGAAATATCGGAAGAGGAAGAGGTGCAAGCTAAGGTGATCGCCTCTATTCAAAGAGAAGAAATGCCAGATGAAGAAGATGTACAGACTAAACCCACTTTGCAGCGTTCCACCGATGGCCGTTTACAAGCAGATAGTTCGATCGAGAGTCGATTGAATAGCAGCAAGGGTGATGGAGATCCATTGGCGGATGAAGTGCGATCATTCATGGAACCCCGCTTTGGGGCTGATTTTAGTCAGGTGCGAGTGCATACCGACAGCGAAGCGGTGCAGATGAATCGAGATTTGAATGCTCAGGCATTTACCCACCAGCAGGATGTTTATTTTGGTGCGGGGAAATCTCCAGCTAAGGACGCGTTAACTGCCCATGAGTTGACCCATGTAGTACAGCAATCTGGGATAGTCAATCAAAAATCTATGCAACGGGCGACGACTACCCTCGTGCAGCGTGACACAACATCAGATAAACTCAAGGATCTTGAAACACGAACCAAGGTATTGGAGAAGAAAACAGCTGCAACTCAACTCGATCTCAAGTATCGAGCCTTGTTTGGTGAAAAAACCTCAACTTACAAACAAATCGTTTATCGACTCACAGGAGCATTCCAAAGCGCTCTGAGCGGATACCAGGGCGCTCACGGTAAACAGGCGGCTCGAGACGCTGTTATCGACCAAATAGTCGCGACTCTGGTCGTGGTTGCAGGAGCGGCAGTTCTCGAACCCTTCCTCAACAGTGGTCTTGGCAAACTACAAAATCTACTTGGCAAAGCTAGTCAGACGATCGCCAAGGTTGATATTGCTAAAGTTGTAGAGAAACTGGAAAACCCGATTAACGCCGCAGCATCGGGGACTGGAAACATAGCAACAACGAGCGCAGCCGGAGATCGGGCTACAAATGCCCCCCAGCCAGCAACACTGCCAGCTGGTGGGGGAGGAGGAACCGGAGGAGGCGACCCGCTCTCCTTCCTGACATCCAACATGGAAGCAATCGAGACACATACCCAAAAATTTGAGGCAGCCTTCAGTAATCGTGCGACGCAGTATGATGCCATGACCCCGGATCAGTGGGACAAGTGGAATAAGGAGACTCAAGAGGCTGAGTACAGTACTCTTCTTAAGAATCTCGACACTGTAGCGTTAGGTGATATCTCTAAGCTAGAAGGTGCCCAGACACTCGCTGTCAAGATAGAGTTATATCTGTGGGCAGCCTGGATTAAGACACAGATTATACCGGGTGTAAGGGGTCTACAACTCGGTGGACCCTTAGCGAAACGGCTCAAGGATTTGGGGGTTGAGAGCTTGGCAGATGTAAAATTTGATACTGAATCTTGGGTATTTATGGAGCATCAGCCTCAAGGAAAATGGGAATCTAATCTCCATACTTGGGCACAGGGTTGGTCACAGCCATTAATAAAATAGTCTACAAATACTTAACCCGTTTATTCTACCAAAATGCGATCGCTGCCATCATCGAGATACGCGATTGTGTTTGGTCGATCGCATTATGACTGCTAAATGCGCTCGCCTAGCTTGTAAAGTAGGTATAGCTGACAAAAGCACCCACCAAAAGCGATCGCTTACAATTAAAGTTACTCCTACTCTGACAAAAACCCATGCAAATCGTTCTGCCACCTGAAGTAGAAGCCCTAGTTCAACGCCAACTCACTAGCGGTAAGTATCAGAACGCGATCGCAGTTATTCTTGCAGGCATAAAACTCCTGGAACAGCAAGAAGACATCTATCAAGGACGATTGCAAGACCTGCAACAAGAAGCGCGGATTGGGTGGGAAGCGTCCGAGCGGGGCGAAGTTGTTGATGGTTCGGCTGCAATAGATCAAATTCGTGCCAATGTGCGGTCGCGCTACGGTGTTTCAGACAAAGCATGACCTCACAATTTCGCCTTACCAAACCCGCAATTCAAGACATTGAGCAGATAGCGGATTACATTGCTAGACAATCTGGCTTGGCTCAGTCTGAGGGTTTTCTGAGTAAGCTGGATGCGAAATTCGCCAAAATTGCTCAGTTCCCTGGTATCGGACGACTGCGTGATGAAATTTTACCCGGTATCCGTAGCCTCTCAATAGACAATTACCTCATCCTCTACATGCCCATAGGGCAAGATGTGGAGATTTTTCGTATTGTCAGTGGCTATCGAGATATCAAAGCCCTATTCGATGACTCTGATTCTTGATACTCCTTCTCCTTGTTAACATTAATTCTATCCCTTGGTTAACAAGCCTCGTGGTTATCTCCACCCAACCCACTGAGGCGGAAATTGGCGGTTGGGTTTTATTATAAATTTATACTTTCCCAAATCGCCGTTCGCGTTGTTGGTAGGCACACAAGGCGCGGTGAAACTCGGCCCGGTCAAAATCGGGCCAGAGAGCATCAGTAATGTAAATTTCTCCATAAGCCATTTGCCAGAGAAGGAAATTTGAGAGGCGCATTTCTCCACTGGTGCGAATTAACAAATCTGGGTCAGTAATTCCGGCTGTATACAAGTGGCTCTCAAACACCTGTTCATTAATTTCATCGGGTTGTAGCAGACCTTGCTGGACTTGTTTTGCGATCGCCTGACAAGCTTGTAAAATTTCCTGCCGTCCGCCATAATTAGTTGCCACTGAAAACCGGATACCGCGATTATCCTTGGTTTCTTCCATTGAACGGGATATTTCTTGCTGGAGCGATCGTGGCAGAGCCTGCAAATTTCCGACAAACTTAATTTGAACATTCTCTTCGACCATTTCTCGCAGTTCTTGGCGCAAAACTCTTTGAAACAGAGTCATCAAAAAATCCACTTCTTCCTGCGGTCTTTTCCAATTCTCCGTTGAAAAAGCATAAGCTGTCAGCGCCTGAATCCCCCAATCCTGACAACAACGGAGTAAATCCTTAAGAGCATCTACTCCTCGCTTATGACCCATAATTCGAGGTAGACCCTGACGTTTAGCCCATCGACCATTGCCATCCATAATCACCGCAACGTGCTGCGGCAATAGTTCTCGTTTTAAGTCAGTAGGCAAATCTTGCAGTTTAGTTTGTTGTGCTGTCATTTTTTATCTCGAGAAGCGGTCGATGGTAATCCGAGTAAACGTGAAACCAGTGCTAGTGTCTTCCCACCTATCCGACGAACAAAACTCAACAGACCAGGAGCAACAGCTTCCCTATCCACGGTTGGTGACAAAAGAGCCTCTAATGACTCTTTTAATTTTTTAATCGTCAGTGGTCTATTTAGGGTTCCCCGTTCCGCTAAGGAAATGGAACCCGTTTCTTCAGATACAACGACACAAATGCAATTTTCGACCCGCTCAGTAATTCCCATTGCCGCCCGGTGGCGTGTTCCCAACTGGCGCGAGGCTGTGCGTCCCGAAAGTGGTAAAATTATACCCGATGATACGATCCGTGAGCCACGGATTAATGTCGCTCCATCGTGTAACAAAGTTTTCGGCTGAAAAATTGTCTGGATTAGTTCTTTAGAAACCTCCGCATTTAGCTTTACTCCTGGCACAGAAAAATCTCGCTCATCAATTGGCCCTGTGGTTTCCACAATTAGTAAAGCTCCAATCCGGTTTTTTGACAATTCTTTAACAGCCTCAACAATTTCATCAATTACACTATCAGATTTGGGGATTGCCAGCCGATCGGGTTGAAACAACTGGCGAAATTCGCCACGCCCCAATTGCTCCAAAAACCGCCGAAACTCTGACTGTAAAGCAACTGCCATCGCTACAGCACAACCAATCACCAACTTTTCTAGTACAAAACTTAAAAGAGGTAGTCCTAATCTGCCACTTAGTGCTGAGGCTAGCATTAAGATAATGAATCCCCGCACCATCCACAGTGTTCGGCGCTCACTAATAATAACTAGTATCATGTAAGTCAGCGCCAGCACTAACACAATATCCAGAGTCCCAAGCAGCAAGGACTGTGACCACCCCAGGTTTATCAGCCATTGCTTCCACCAATCTCTCATGACATCTGGATTACACTTTTGCCTCTAATTACAGTTAGTCATTTGTCATTTGTCATTTGTTATTATTTCCTGGCTAATGAACGCCACTTGCTTTAACGGGGCGAACCCCCCTTCGGGTGACGCTCGCAGGCTCGCTAACGCTGCGCTAACGGCAGTTCCTCATGGGGGAAACCCCCTTCTCTACGAGACGCTCCGCGAAGGCGCTAGCCTCTCCCTTTGGGAGAAGACCGGACTGCCTCACGGCAACGCAGTGGCTCCCAATGACCAAGGACAAATGACGACTAAATTTTCAGCCTTTCTGGTAGGCTATCTTGTCGAATTAAGTCTTGATAAGTTTCACGTTGCAAAATTAAATTCGCTTCGCCATTCGCCACCACAACTGCTGCCGGTCGGGGCAAGCGGTTGTAGTTAGATGCCATACTGTAATTGTACGCACCAGTTCCCATAACTACGAGAATATCTCCTGGTTCAGTCTTTGGGAGTAGTGCATTGTGAATCAGAATATCTCCTGATTCACAATGTTTACCAGCAATTGTGACTGTTTGAGTTAAAGGAGAAGACATTTTATTGGCAACTACTGCCCGATAAACTGATTGGTAAGTAATCGGGCGAGGATTATCGGACATTCCCCCATCGATCGCTACGTAGGTACGAATTTCTGGAATAACTTTGGATGAACCAATAGTATAAGCAGTGACGCAAGCTGTGGCAATTAGCGATCGCCCTGGTTCACTCAGTAATTTCGGCAAAGGCAGATTTTCGACCGCACAGGCTTCTTGGACAACTTCACAAATTGCCTTCACCCACTCTTCAATGCTGGGAGGATCGTCTGATTCTGTATACTTAATCCCCAAACCACCGCCAACATTTAACTCTGTAATATTTAAACCATACTTTCCGGCATCTCGTAGCCATTGCACCATGACAGCAGCTAAATCTTGATGCGGTTGGCGCTCAAAAATTTGGGAACCAATATGAGCGTGTACCCCTACGCAGTCAAGGGTGGGTTGTTGACTGACAAAGGTAAATACTTCATCTAAATCGTTGGGATCAAAGCCAAATTTGCTATCTAAGTGTCCCGTGCGAATATATTCGTGAGTGTGGCATTCAATACCGGGAGTTAGCCGTAGCATGATACGTATATGGAGAGGGGATGAGGTAACATTTTCTCCCACTGCTCCCCTGCTCCCCTGCTCCCCTGCTATTTCCACAAGGGTACGCAACTCATACCAGTTATCCGCCACAATGGTGACACCAGACTCGATCGCTAAAATTAATTCTTCACGAGATTTATTATTTCCATGAAGGTAGATTTTCTCAGGACTAACACCTGCTTGCAAGGCGGTGTAAAGTTCGCCACCAGAAACTACATCGATTCCTAAACCCTCTGATGCCGCGATCGCACAAACTGCTAAACAATTCCAAGCTTTTGAGGCGTACAATACTTGAGATTCGCCCTTGTAGTACTGCTTGAAAGCATCTCGGTATTGCTGACAAGCTGAACGCAGGGTTTCTTCATCTAAAATATATAAAGGTGAACCAAATTGCTTAACTAGGGTTGTGACATCACATCCACCAATTTCTAGGGAGTCATGATTATGAACTCTAGCAGTTAGGGGTAAAAGTTCCTGATTAGGCGAGAGATTTGGGTTAGTGTCGCGCCTTTGAGGTAAATATTGACTTCCAGAATGTTGAACCCCAGTGGGGTGAGTCGATACCATAAATATAAAAGTTGTCCTTGTTCAAATTACGGGCTTTGAGTTCGTCTCCCGATTCCCAGTTTACAAAGGGTTTGTAATCTTATTCAATAAATGTGATCTCATTAGACTTAGAAATTAAATTACTGACACCAGATAATCTCAGTGCAATTCTGGAACTAGATCAAGCCTGTTTTGGCGGACTTTGGACTCTTGAGGGCTACAAACGAGAATTGGATAGCCCTAACAGCGATTTACTCGGTTTATTTTCCCCATTCTCCAATGTTAGTTTGTTAGGAATGGGTTGCTTTTGGTCAATTTTAGAGGAAGCCCACATTACAATTTTGGCGGTTCATCCCCAATATCACCGTCAAGGTTTGGGTGCGGCTTTACTATATTCACTCCTTAAGACAGCTTGCGATCGCGGAATGGAGCGAGCTACCCTCGAAGTCCGAGCTTCCAACTTGGCGGCAATATCTTTATATCAAAAATTTGGCTTCAAAACAGCCGGACGGCGGCGGGGTTACTACCAAGATAACGGTGAGGATGCACTAATCCTTTGGCTCCCCGATTTACAACACTCCAAATTTCAAACAAGTTTAGACCAGTGGTATTCCACAATCAGCGATCGCCTCAGCAAATCCTCTTGGCATTTGCTTTTTAAATAGTTGGGGATTAAGGGCTTGCGATCGGCTTCAGCAAGAAAAGCAACTTTGCTGCGCTTAATTAGATTTAAATATTCTATAAATAATAAATAAACTATAAAAAAAACATATACGAGGCTATTGTGCTTGATATTTACAAGTGTATGTGGTATATGTAGATGTTTGGGATTAAGTGAATAAACTCTCAATATAAGCAGTCAGCTATTTGTAATAAATCTCAAAAAGTCCCAAAAACGCTGGTGAACTAAAGCTCCTCAGTACACTAGCCGAATAAAAGCAGTCAATAGTTAACAATTAGCCCATCAACTAAAGTCATAGCTTCAGGATGTCTATAATCTGTTATACAGGCATCCAAAAGCTTTGCCTGTGCTAAAATCAGCATACCGGCACGACCGCAGGTGATGGGAAAAATGCCATGTTTGAACGCTTCACAGAAAAAGCCATTAAGGTAATCATGCTGGCCCAAGAAGAGGCCCGCCGTTTAGGTCACAACTTTGTCGGAACTGAGCAGATCCTCCTGGGTCTGATTGGCGAAGGCACTGGAGTGGCTGCCAAGGTGCTGAAATCAATGGGCGTCAATCTTAAAGATGCCCGAATTGAAGTTGAAAAAATTATAGGACGGGGATCAGGCTTTGTTGCCGTGGAAATTCCGTTTACGCCACGGGCAAAGCGAGTTCTAGAACTCTCCTTGGAAGAAGCACGCCAACTGGGGCATAACTACATTGGCACCGAGCATCTGCTGTTGGGCCTAATCCGCGAAGGGGAAGGTGTCGCAGCCAGGGTGCTAGAAAACCTCGGTGTGGATCTATCTAAGGTAAGAACCCAAGTCATCCGCATGTTGGGAGAAACTGCCGAAGTTTCACCAGGCGGCTCATCCGGGCGCACAAAAACCCCAACTCTGGATGAATTTGGCTCAAACCTGACCCAGATGGCGATAGACAATAAGCTCGATCCAGTGGTGGGACGCGCCAAGGAAATTGAGCGGGTGATCCAGATATTGGGTCGCCGAACCAAAAATAACCCAGTGCTGATTGGGGAACCAGGGGTTGGTAAAACTGCGATCGCTGAAGGTTTAGCTTCACGCATTGCCACCAAAGATGTCCCTGACATCCTGGAAGATAAACGCGTCGTCACGTTGGATATTGGTTTGCTCGTAGCAGGAACCAAGTACCGGGGTGAATTTGAAGAGCGCTTGAAAAAAATCATGGATGAAATCCGCTCTGCGGGTAATGTCATTCTCGTGATTGATGAGGTACACACCTTAATTGGTGCAGGTGCAGCAGAAGGTGCTATTGACGCAGCGAATATCCTCAAGCCAGCTTTGGCCAGAGGTGAGTTGCAGTGCATCGGAGCTACAACCCTAGATGAATACCGGAAGCACATCGAGCGAGATGCAGCTCTAGAGCGGCGTTTCCAACCAGTGATGGTTGGCGAACCTACAGTTGATGAAACAATTGAAATTTTATATGGTCTGCGCGAACGCTACGAGCAACACCATAAACTGAAAATCTCCGACGAAGCATTAGTGGCGGCGGCGAAGTTATCAGACCGTTACATTAGCGATCGCTTCCTCCCAGATAAAGCCATCGACTTAGTTGATGAAGCTGGTTCTAGAGTGCGCTTGATTAACTCCCAACTGCCACCCGCAGCCAAAGAGTTAGACAAAGAACTGCGTCAGATATTAAAAGAAAAAGATGATGCAGTGCGCTCTCAAGACTTTGACAAAGCTGGAGAACTGCGCGATCGCGAAATGGAAATCAAAGCCGAAATCCGAGCGATCGCTCAAAGCAAGACCAATGCAACTGGCACAGAAGGTGAAGAACCTGTAGTTACAGAAGAAGACATTGCCCATATTGTCGCTTCCTGGACTGGGGTACCGGTGAACAAACTCACCGAATCTGAATCTGAAAAGCTGCTGCACATGGAAGACACCTTGCATCAGCGTTTAATTGGTCAAGATGAAGCTGTGAAAGCAGTTTCACGAGCAATTCGTCGCGCTCGTGTCGGATTGAAAAATCCCAACCGACCCATAGCTAGCTTTGTCTTCTCTGGGCCTACTGGTGTAGGTAAAACCGAGTTGGCGAAATCCTTAGCTGCTTACTTCTTCGGTTCCGAAGAAGCGATGATCCGCCTAGATATGTCCGAATACATGGAGCGTCACACCGTCAGCAAGCTGATTGGTTCCCCTCCAGGTTATGTTGGCTATAACGAAGGTGGTCAGCTGACTGAAGCCGTGCGGCGGCGACCTTACACCGTGGTGTTGTTCGACGAAATCGAAAAAGCGCACCCCGATGTCTTCAACATGCTGTTGCAAATTTTGGAAGACGGTCGGTTAACTGATGCCAAAGGTCGCACGGTAGACTTCAAGAACACCTTGCTGATTTTAACTTCCAATATTGGTTCTAAGGTAATTGAAAAAGGCGGTAGCGGTATCGGCTTTGAATTCTCCGAAGATGCCAGCGAGTCAACTTACAACCGGATTCGCTCTTTAGTCAACGAAGAACTCAAGCAGTACTTCCGTCCAGAGTTCCTCAACCGACTCGATGAAATTATCGTCTTCCGTCAGTTGAACAAGCCGGAAGTGACCCAAATCGCCGAAATTATGCTCAAGGAAGTATTTGGTCGTCTGACGGAAAAGGGTATTACCTTAGAAGTCACAGATCGCTTCAAGGATCGTTTGATCCAAGAAGGTTACAGTCCCAGCTACGGCGCAAGGCCATTACGTCGGGCAATTATGCGCCTGTTAGAAGATAGCCTAGCAGAAGAAATTCTGTCTGGTCGTATCAAAGATGGCGATACAGCCCTTGTTGATGTGGATGAAAATGGCATTGTCCAAGTTAGTTCTCAACAGCGTCGGGAATTGTTACCCCAAGGTGTTGAGTAAGATTTAGGGTTTGGGATTAAATCTCAAATAAAAAATTAGAAAACGGTAGAGTATTTATTGCTCTACCGTTTTTTATTCACTAAATATTCATTAACTACTTCAAATTTGGATCTAGTAGCATTTGGTCTGCGGTAGTATATTGTTCACTATTATCGAGGGTGGATTGGTAACAATTGAAGAGTTTTAGCTTTCCTGATCCAGTTTTGATAGTTATTTAGAAGTTATGAAATTGAATTGGGAGATTTCTGTAGATGAAGTGAGGCGATTAAAATTGCATTGGTGCTTAATTGTAAAAATTGCTTAATTCATCAGATAAAAACAGAAAATTTCTGTTATTTTACCTTTTTCAACAGAAAAATTTAAACCTCCAGGGCTGGGTTCTTCAACTATATAATTTAAATTGGTAACTTTACCATCTTGAGATATTTCAGTTTTTCCATAGGTTCTAATCACTTTTGATTGTCTATCACCTACTTTTAGTCCATCTATGGTCGAATATTTAGAACTAGTTGCTTTAATTTGATAAACAGTAAAGTTACCTGGTTTAGCACCTTCATCTAAATCAAGTGTGATGCCTGCATATTTAAGAGTACGAACTTTACCAATAGCAGGTATAAAACCATTTTCTACTTTTACAGGTTTACCTAAAATTTTTCTGACTTGTGCCTCGGACATAGAAAGTTTTACTCCACCTATTCCTAGACGTTCAATAGTTATCCCTGTTGATTGATTATTAGTATTCTGAGAAATTTGATAGTAAGTAGTGGTAGCAGTTACTTGATTATGGGTATAACTAGTCAAGAGAACAACAAAAGTAGCGATGCCTACGGTGGGCTTCGCCAACGCCAACAAAATTTCTCTTAACATAATTGCATACTCGACTATTTTATACTTACCAAGCTATAACCCCAGCCTGTATATCAGTTTTATCACATGCTTTCTAGTGTGTCTTTATCTTCAATCAATCGATTGATTCTGGATCAGACCTGAAGTCCCTTTAAAATGGAAGAATATAAAGAATTATTAAAATCAATCGTCATGACGTGATTGTAACGAAGTGGACAATTGACAATATCACCGCATGATTGACGCTGGCATTTTGAGCGATCGCAAAGTAGTTTGAATCTGAGCGATCGCTTCTTATGTAGCTTGATAAGTATTTATAAACACCAAGTACTTACCTCCAAAATGGGTAAATTTTGCCAGACTTAAAAACGCCACCAATGACCACAGGATAATCCCCCGTCTATTTTGTAGCCATCCCCTACCTGCGGCGAGAGCAGAAATTACCGCCAATAACAGGAATGGCATTGCTGGAATAGAGTACTGATGTACCAAGTCTTTTTGAGGTTGGTAATCAGCCAGAATGTTGAGTGCCAAACAAGGAATAGCACCTACTAAAGGCTTTATTCCTTGTAGGGATCAAAAAAGTATTCATCGTGAGTATTTTAGATACATAATTAGCAATATTATTCACTAACCTAATCAGCCTTAAATGTATCGCCCAAATATTGTAAAGCTATTCACAAAAAGAACTATAACTTTCGCACCAAAAAAATGGTTATTTAGCTTGCTGGTAATATCTCTAGTTCTCTGGCTGATATTTTTGGGAAACTCCCCTTTACGAGACTGGGATGAAGGTACTTATGCTCTAGTCGCCAGAGAAATTTACCGAACTGGTAACTGGCTTTATCCCACCCTTCAGGGAGAACCATTTTTATTGAAACCGCCTTTGATGCAATGGTTAATTGCTTTGTGCTACCAACTAGGAGGAGTGCAAGAGTTAACCACACGCTTACCTGGTGCGATTTTAACTGCCTTGGGTGTGCCTTTGCTTTATTTAGTGGGGCGTTTGGCTTTTAAACAAAATTTACCTGCTTTATTTGCTGCTTTAGTTTACTTGACAATGTTGCCTGTGGTGCGTCATGGACGACTGGCAATGTTAGATGGGATGACTATTTCTTTTTTCTTATTATTGTTATTTTGTCTTTTAAAGGCACGTCAGAACCGAAAATATGCTCTAGGCGTGGGATTTTGTCTGGGGTTAATTATTCTGACTAAGGGAACGATAGTTTTACTATTGGGGGCGATCGCCTGTTTATTCTTGCTTGCAGATCGGCAATTAGCTTTGTTGAAAAGTCCCTATTTATGGGTAGGAATTTTTTTAGGGAATGCTGCTGCGATCGCTTGGTATATTGCTCAATGGCAACATTATGGTAATACTTTTTTAGAGGTGCATTTTCAAGCACAAGCTTTTGACCGCCTTACACAAACTGTTGAAGGTAATAGCGGGCCTGTTTGGTACTATTTATTAGAATTACTCAAATATGGTTTTCCCTGGCTGTTATTTTTGCCTGGAGGGCTTTATCTAGCTTGGAAAAAACGTTATGAAACTTGGGGTTCTCTAGTTATTTTGGTCACAATTATTTACTTAGGAACTATTTCTTTTATGAGAACTAAGCTTCCGTGGTATGTCATGCCTGTATATCCATTTTTAGCCTTGGCAATTGGTGCTAATTTGAGCGAAGTTTGGCAGAATCGTCATTTTCGAGTGCGAAGTTGGACAATATTTTTGGCTATTATTTCTCTTGCTGGTTTAGGAGGTTGTGTTTACTTTTTTATTAAGAAACAGCCTATTTTGATAGTCATGAGCATTGTTTTGGTAATAAGTATGGGTATCGCAGCATGGCTAGTTAAACAGCGCGATCGCAACTTTATTCCAGTGTTATTTACAGGTATGTATTTAGTATTAACCCTGTTGGTGAGTTCGCAATCATGGATTTGGGAATTGAATGAAGCTTTTCCAGTTAAACCAGTAGCGGAATTAATTCGGGCAAATGTTTCACCAGGAACACAAATTTACACCTCTTTTGCTTATGGTCGTCCTAGTTTAGATTTTTATAGCGATTGCAAGGTAACTGCTACAACGTTGCCACTTCTACAAAAAATGTTATCAAATAAATCTTATTTGCTGTTAGATAATGGGGCTTTACAGCAAATAAATTTAACTGGTAGTAAAATTCTAGGAGCAACTAAGGAATTCACACTAATTATTAAAAATTAATTATACCAAAAGCTACAGATACCCGACTTTCCAAAGAAGTCAGATATCTTATTTATCGATAAAACACTAATAGATAATATTAATCAACCTAAGCTACCCAAAGATTGCGGGCAAATCGAATAGAGAATGTCAACATTAGTATTCCAAAAAAGTACATGATTGGGTATCCCCAACGAGGATAACGGGCAAGTAATAACCCAAATGCCATTGACAGCGATACAATACCGTAAGCGTAGCGTTCAGCCGAGGCTGTAATCCCGGTGTTTAAAATTAAAGCCAAGGAAGAAAACCCATAAACAACAGTAACAAGGGGAATTTTAGCGCGTGATAACCATAGTAAATATATCCCACCAAAAACTAGTGGGATTTTTAGTAATTCATCTCCTGCCAATAACCACAACAATAGCCATAAAAAACATACTCTATTGCGGAATTTAACCATCCCCAGATGTAAGCGAAAGCGCCATAATAAACAGGCGCTACCAATAATTATTAATAATAATAACGGATGCAAAGGGTCTTTAATATAGCCAGCTTTAAAATTAGTGTAACCTATCGTAATTTGCATCAGCATCTGCCACCAACCCTGCCAAGCAAATCCTGCTGCATCACCACGCCACGCTTTTTGTGCATGGATGAAAGCCAAAGCATCGCCAAATTTAATTTGACAATAAAGGCTGTACAGAGATATACCAAAACCAACACTTAAACTGGCAATATAGGCTTTTATACCTCTACGTTCTTTCCAAGAAACAAACAGAAAAGCTGGGATGAGAGCAACTCCAGGTAATCGTGTGGCTGTAGATAATGCTCCCCAAAATCCTGCCCAAATATATTGCTTTTTATCAAAAGCTCGTAATGCAGATGTGGTACATAACAAAAATAGACCTTCAGTGTAAATTACGGTTCCATAAAGAGAATAGGGACACCATACTAAAGTAGCTGTTACCCATCGTGCTGTCCTTGTGCCGTAATGCTCATGTACCCAACGATAAAGTATTATTAAGGTAGCTAAAAAAGCCGAATTATTAACTAATATAGCTGCTACTTTAGGAGAAAAGCCAATCAACATAACTATACGACTTAATAAAGGAAATAAAGGAAAAAATGCAACCGTATGTATTTCCTTTACGTCACTAGAGAAATCATAACCATAAGTCATAATTTTCTCATACCAAACACTATCCCAAGCATAGAAAACATCCCAACTAAACGTAGCAGCAACGCTATTAGATGGGGCTGGAAATAATGGAGCAATCAGTAACATTGCGATAGCTATTAGAAGCCTACTAGATAGCCACATTACTACGACAAAAAATAAGCCGTCTGGTAAATTTTTTTTCTCTATATTCATTTATTTTAAATAGATACATTAACTTTTGATTGATGCGTTATAAAAATTCAGCTTTGAATTTTGGATAAATCATGTCACATTTTCGTACAACGAACCAGAGTGTAAAACCTAAAGGTATAGAAAACAACTGTATATATATAGGAGTTCCTAAATAGCCAAAAAATGAGGACATTTGCACTACGATAGCTACCCAACGATATTGAGGAAAGTAAAAGGCAAAGATAAGAGAAAATATATCGGTAGGATAGAAATATCTGTCGTGCATCTTGGGTAAGATATATGGCATAAAGAAAACTGATATTGTCGCTAAGTGTATCAGTCTATCTTGAGTAATTTCTAGTCTACTTTTATAAACAATGTATGCAAACAAAAATATTGCAGATATAGTTAAGGCTAAACCTATAGGAACAACAATATTATAAAAATTACTGGGAATCCATTGATAAATATTAGGTGCATTTTTAGTGAGTTCTTTATATTTATTAGCTTGGTTAAAGTATATTAGCAACAATTCTGACATTGGTCTGCCTGCAAACCAAGCTGGCAATATTAAAACTACATATACTAATGGAATCAATGGTAAATAATACCAATAAATTCTTTTTTTTAGTAACATTATTAATAATAAAGGTGCTAAAAACATAGCTTGAAACTTAAAAGAAATTGCTACGCCAAAGCTAATTAATGCTAAAACTTGTTTTTGAAGTGATAAAAAATAAATACAGGCAATCAATCCTGTTGTATAGATAACATCACATTGTCCCCAGATGGCACTATTACAAATAACACTTGGACTCAATATAACTGCCAAAAAAGCAAAGATTGGTATTTTCCCTTCTGGGTATTTTAGTTTGACAATTTTGTAAGTTAAAAAGGCACAAAGAAAATCAACAGTTATAGCAAAAAGCTTGATTGCGAAGATTTTCGGCAATCCAGACAGCAAGGTAGCAGAGATTAAAATCCAGTAGAGGTAAGGGGGTGTGTAATCGGCAAAACTATATTTTAGAGCGCTGAAGCCGCCATGAGATGCAATGAAATCATACCAAGGCTCTAAAAAATATTTATAATCAAGTGATTTACTCGGAACAAAAACTAATCGAATTACCACTGCTAAGATAATACCAATAGTAAAGTATCTATTAACTTTCGATGGGAAAGAGTTTAACAGCCTATTGAACTGATGTTTCACTAATTTTAATAATGTATTGCCGGAAGTTTTCGTTATAAATTGTATCAGTCAAGTTGGCGGTGTCGAAATATTAAATCAAGAGGAAGCGATTAGAAATCGCGGCTACACAAAATTTCCCCATCTCGTGGGGTTAAAACTCTTGATTGTTCGTGCTTTGTGTGTATTAGCTTTTGCGTCAGCGTGCCGGAGGCTCTATACTAAGATCCTTCGTTTGTTATTTGAACAGTGGATTGGCTAGATTGCGCTAGATAGATACCCACTAAAACTACGGCGAAAGTCGCCCAGTCAAACAAACCTACCTGTTCTGAAAAAATGAACCAAGCAAAAATAGAAGCTAAGGCTGGTTCGAGGAGAAGTGTGACGGCGACGACGCTGGAAGAGATTCTGCTGAGGCTATAAGCTAAAAGTCCCTGACCCAATACTTGGCAGAAGAGGGCTTGGAAAATTATGAAAAACCAACCCGTCCAGGAATAGGGTAACAGTCGATCTTCGAGGAATGGGAGTACGGGTACTAGAAACATCGTGGTCACTCCACAGCGCCACAGCATGATAGTTGCGGTGCTAAAACGGGTTCGGAGTCGTTCTATCAGCAGCATACATGTAGCCATGAAAATGGCAGTTAGCAATGCTAAGGTATCACCCAGTATTTGGTCAGTTGCAAATTGCACCTTATTGAGTTCAAATGCGATCGCTCCCGCCAAGGCTATTACCAGTCCAATCACGAATCTGTTATCGAAGCGCCGACCGAATAACACATACCCAGCCAAAGCAACAAATAAGGAGTTCAAATTAGAGAGTAAAGCAACATTAGCAACACTCGTTTGACTCAGCGACCAAGCCCACAAAAGAAGGTAGGTTCCAGCAGAGGTTCCCATTGCCAACAATAGCCACACTTCTTGACTTGTAAAAGGCTCATTTTCTATAGGTTCATTCTCAGATTGTTGGCTACGGAAAGCCTCAAGTAAATTCCACAGGGCAAATACAATTGTGGCGATCCAACTGCGATGAAATACTACAGCATTTGCACCAATTTCTTGTTGACATAATTTAGTCAGAGATGGTGCTAAAGATATAGGAATTAGGGCAAATAATAATGATGCAGTTCCTAATAAAGCTGGTGTTTCAGAGAATTGTTGCTTTAGTAATGACAGTTTGCTCGTCATACTTTTAACGAAAGTGTTAACTATATTTGTGACTGATTTCTGGATCGGGAAATTAACAACACCTTGGCTAGATACGGCTAAGTATAAACCCATTAAAACGACAGCGAAACCTACCCAATTTGAGAAAGTCAATTTTTCCGAAAATATGATCAGAGCGAAAATACCGCTAAATACTGGCTCTAACAGATGCACTAATGAGACAACTACAGAGGAAAACTTGGCAAGGCAATAGGTCAAAAGCCCATGACCTAAAACTTGGCAGATCAGCGCCAAGGAAATGACCCACAGCCACCCACTGACTGTAGAAGGGAAAAGCTGATCTTGAGTAAACAAAAGTATGGGTAAGATAATTAGGGAACTAATCGCACTGATCCACAACTGGATTGTGGCCGGAGAAAATTTAGTTCGTAATTTTTCTACGATTAGCAGATATACACTCAAGAAAATTGCAGAAACGATCGCAGCAAAGCCCCCTTGAACTTCGTCTGTGGCGATTTGCAACTCCTCAAATTCTATAGCGATTGCTCCCCCAAGGGCGATGACCATCCCAATCAAGAATTGGCTCTCAAAACTCTTACGATATAACAGCCACACCCCTAAGCTAGTAAATATGGGGGCGAGATTATGTAAAACACTAGAGATCGCAACGCTAGTTTCAGTTAGTGACCAAGCCAAAGAGACTAAAGTGCCAGCCCAAAATATCCCAGCACTTCCCAATAGCCAGAGATCCTGGCTGGTGTACGATTGCTGTTCTTCAGGTTTGTCTAAGGAAAGTCGCTGACGTATAGCCTTGTATCCGTTCCAGAGCAAGAAGAACACACTCGCAAGCCACAAACGATTAAATACAGTGGCATTGGGGCTGAGTTGAGTTTCGCTCAATTTCACGAAAATAGAGCCAAAAGATATGGCACCTACACCGACAAATAATGCAGCTAGGGCTATCTTCCTTTGATTGGATACATTCATTAGGGAATTTAAATTCAACTTCTCACCAATAAAGAATCAAACCTCTAACCAACCCAACGTTCTTGGGCAAATCCTACAGCTATTTTGGCTAGTAGTGTCATAAAAGCACCCAAGATTAAATATCCCTGACGAGGATGGCGAGATAGCAGTACACCAATGGCTATATTCAAAGGCACAATACCATAAGCGAGACGGCTCAAGGAGATAGTACCTCCCGAAGCTAACAGCAAACCAATACCGCAAAAGCCATAAATAACGGTAACTGCGGTCAGTTGCGTGCGTAAGCGCCATAACACATAGCCACCACCCAAGACCATGAACAAGTTGAGCAAGTTATTGATCCACTCTTCGCTTGCTAGGAGCAACAGAGATAAGACTAAAGCATAAAAGCTATAGAATAATTTCACAAAATTCAAATGTTGACGGAAGTGCCATAAAAGATAGCCACTGGCAACAATCACGCCTAATAACAAGAGATACCAGGGGTCTGCAATCCCGCCAGATGGTTTTTGAATCCAACCATATTGCCAGTTTTTTGTGCCAACTATAATTTGCATCAGCATATTTAACCAACCCTGCCAATCAAACCCCAGATTGGGCCGCCATCCTCGTTGTGCTTCGATAAAAGCTAAAGGGTTGCCAAAATAAATCGCACAATACAAACTGAATAGAAGTATGCCAGTAGCGGTAACAAAACCAGCAATATAGGCTATGGGTGGTCGGCGTTCTTTCCACGCTGCGATCGCTAATGCTGGAATTAATGCCATACCTGTAGGACGTGTTGCTGTCGCCATCGCCCCCCAAAGCCCAGTCCAGCCATACTGCTTTTGATCAAATGCCCGCAAAGCCGAAGTACTCAAAAACAAATACAGCCCCTCTGTGTAAACCACCCCCGTAAACATGGATGATGGATATAAAGAAACTACAGCAGTAGTCCAGTGCGCTGCATTGATGCCATAATGCTCCTTTACCCAAAAATACAAACAGTAAAGCGCTGCGAAAAATGCCAGGTTGTTGACTAACGTCCCTGCTAATTCAAACGGCAAGCCCAGCTTCATCAAAACCCAGATGCTTAAGGGAAACAGGGGAAAGAAGGCAAGATTGTGTTGCTTACCGTCATTCACAAATTCATATCCAGAAGTTGCGATCGCTCGATAATGCATACTATCCCAGGCATCAAAAACCCCCCAGCCAAAATGAGGCAAAAATTCTTCTGCTGGTAAGGGTAGTTTTGGCGCAACCAGCAACATAGCAGTCCAGATGAATATTCGACTGGCAAGCCATATTGCTGCTGGAAACAGGAAATCATTTTTCCATAAAACTTTTTTTATAACTATTTGAACTTTGACCATAGGGTTGAGTACTTCAACAAACTCCTTTAGGCATTCTTTTACCTATGGCTGTAACACAGCAATTTATAAGTAATATTTTGCATATTAAATCCTCCATCAACATAATTAACAAACTGGACAAATTAGCAATTAATTGAAATTATTTCCTATTTGGTTACTTTTGCCAATTCTCTCAGAGTTTATCTTTAAAAATATAGTATTTATAAGTACATTTTTTGTCTAGTTATATCAAAGTTGAGCAAATTTAGTACTTTATGGCTAGCAGTCTATCGAGTTAAAATCAACCGATTGGGGTTGGCGCAGCCAGGAAAGCATGGATAAATTTCCCTTTGTATCTCTGATCTCCCCATCCCCGCGTCTCTACTCGTCTGCGTCAGTGTATCGATTATAGTCATTGCTGTTATTAAAGAGTCCCCAGCAATTTATAGTGGGAGTTGTCTGTAAATCCTTAAGCAATTGTGAAAGCGATTACTCTTGTTGGTTCCACTGGTTCTATTGGTACTCAGACTTTAGATATTGTCACTCAGTACCCAGATCAGTTTCGGATTGTGGGATTGGCAGCTGGGAACAATGTTGAGATGTTGGCTGCTCAAATTCGGCAGTTTCGACCGAAAATAGCAGCAATTTGCTCAGAAGATAAATTACCAGCGCTCAAAGAAGCTATCATTGACCTCGATCCCCAACCGATTCTACTAGCAGGCGAGGCTGGAGTGATAGAAGTAGCTCGCTATGGCGATGCTCAAACTGTTGTCACTGGGATCGTTGGTTGTGCCGGTTTGCTACCCACGATCGCAGCTATTGAAGCTGGTAAAGATATTGCCTTAGCGAACAAAGAAACTCTGATTGCTGGGGCCCCTGTGGTTCTACCCCTAGTCGAAAAACATGGTGTAAAATTACTTCCAGCCGATTCCGAACATTCCGCAATCTTTCAATGCCTCCAAGGTGTGCCAAAATCTGGCTTGCGGAAAATCTTGCTCACTGCATCTGGTGGAGCTTTCCGCGACTGGGATGTAGAAAGGTTAGCAGATGTAACCGTTGCTGACGCTCTCAAGCATCCTAATTGGTCGATGGGGCGGAAAATCACAGTAGACTCTGCTACTTTGATGAATAAAGGACTGGAAGTAATTGAGGCTCACTTCCTGTTTGGGTTGGATTATGACAATATCGAAATTGTCATTCATCCCCAGAGCATTATTCACTCGCTGATTGAATTGCAAGATACTTCCGTTTTAGCCCAACTCGGTTGGCCGGATATGCGCTTACCTTTACTGTATGCTTTATCCTGGCCTGATCGCATCTATACAGATTGGGAACGACTAGATTTAGTCAAAGCTGGAAATTTAACCTTCCGCGAACCAGATCACCAAAAGTATCCTTGTATGCAGTTGGCTTATGCTGTGGGTAAAGCTGGTGGTTCGATGCCAGCTGTGTTAAACGCTGCAAATGAGCAAGCTGTAGCTTTATTTTTAGATGAAAAAATTCGCTTTTTAGATATTCCTCGGTGTATCGAATGGGTGTGCGATCGCCATCAAAATGATAACCGTGCAAATCCCTCTTTAGATGACATTTTGGCAGCAGATAAATGGGCAAGACAAGAAGTTTTAACAGCGACTGAAAAATTAGAAACTCACTCGCGGATAATTTCTCTGCGATAAAAACTCTCACTCAGATACCCAAAAGGCAGATTTTCTGGCTTTTGACCAATTTTTGTTTAGCCTTCGGCATTAGCCTGAAGGCTAACTGCTAAATTCATTTTTTTCCATTCTCTACCATGTGTTACTAGACTCTTTATCTGAAAAACCTATTGATTAACTAGAGACATTTGTCTTTGGCTTTTCTAATAAGAAAATAATTCCTAAAACCGGGAAAAGTAAAGCGATTAGCTGCATTACTTTAAAGCCTCTTGCATCTGTTTCCAATGAGCCTAATAAAGATGGCTGGATGATTGAATGAATATTACCAAAAATATACCAACTATAGATTCCCAGTGTAATCCATTTTGCCCACATTTTTTCTTGAAATATTCCAACTATTGCGGCAACTGCTATGACAGAAGCGATCGCTAGAAAAAATGTTGTAGCAAAAGATGTCTCACTACCAGCAGTCTGACTTCGAGTTATAATCCAACTTATCATTGCACCAGTTGCACAAGCTAGGGCAACCAACAATAAATATACTAGGCTGTACCACTTTCCAAGTTTGGTATATATTTTTGCGGTCATACATTCTACTTTGAGCCTTTTGATTCTTAGAAATCAAACAGGATATATTCTTGTAAAAATATAACTATTATACTATTGTAACTATTGATACAAATTTCTCAGTAAAAAATATTGCATAAATTCTGCCAAATTGCCAAATAAGTTGCCTCTCATCTGAATTATTGTCTCATTTTCAGATAATATAACATTGGCACAGTTAGACAAAAAATCTTGGCTTTAGTAGCTATTCCAAATTAGGTCTAATAGCTTTAGCACTAGTAATTTTTAGTTCAGACAAAATTACCCTTTCTGAATAAATATCCTCTCAGTTAAGGGCTATTGTTAAGGAATTTATATATTATGATTGCTACGTTGATTGTAGCTTGGATTGTCTTCGTAATATTGTGGAAGTTGTTGAAAGCCACTCTAAAGAATGCATTAACCATTGCCGCAATTCTGATTTTATTAAACATTAGTTTTGGCATTACTCCACAAGATATTTGGCATCACATCATGCAGTTTACTCAAAGTTTATCAAATATCCAAAGCGGCAAGTAAAAAGTAAGATTAATTATATTAATAGATAAGTAGGGGAAATTCATAAATTGCCCCTACTTTAGCAACTTATTAAGGATAGTTAAACTCTGACACAGCGTACTGCTCAATCATTATTTAATGCTGAAATCTTGGCTAATGCATCCTTAAAACTTGGCGGTAACTGACGCATAATCTTGCCTCTTTCGCGATCTAAAGCTACTAAAGTCACCTTGGCAGTAACGTATAATTCTTGTCCATCAGTTGAGACAATGGCATAATCCCAATTAATTCGGACACCTGTTACCTCAGCCATACGCGTTTTTACTACCACTGCCATACCCAATTGAATTGAACGATGATAACGCAACGACAGTTCTACAACTGGTAAATCACAACCTATCGCAACTAAATCAGCAAATGCAATCCCTATGGATCGCAAGCATTCAATCCGTGCTTCTTCCATCCAAGCTAGATAAGAACCGTGCCAAACAACACCAGAATAGTCAGTGTGGTGGGGTTGCACTCTTAGAGGATATTCAAACCAATTCCCAAATTCATGACTTGATGGATTGTCAAGGGCGGTGGTGGGTGGTAATTTTGGTTGGCTGGGTTTTTCTTGTGACATTTTCACTTTTCTAAGCACCTATAAATTTTCCAAATATGGGATAGCATAAAAATTCATTGCGTTCCATAACTTAATTGATTTAATATTTACATTTCCGAGTATGGGGAGTGTTTTGTTATGCAGCCTAATCTCCGGTATGTTAGTCTTATTACTTTAACTATACTTAGTTTACTCGGTTTTGGGATGGCATACCCAGACAATAACCAAGTAAGTACAAATACAAGGTTGAAATATAACTTTGGAGAAAAAGCTCAAGCTTTACCCCAGAATAATCAGCTTTTAGAAATTGAAAGGCTCAATGAAGAAGCTATCAAGGAATCTCGGCAAGGTCAATTGGAAAAAGCGTTGCAGAGATTACAACAAGCACTAGCTATTACTAGAAAACGTGGAGAGCGCTCTTGGGAAGCGGTAACATTCAATAACATCGGCAGAATCTACCAAAGTCAAAGAAAGTATCCTGAAGCACTTTAATCTTATCAGTAAGCCCTATTAATAAATAGAGAACTTGGGGATCTTGTTCGACTTGGCAAAACCTACAGTAACATTGGTTACTTATTTGATATCCAAAATCAACCAGAGTTAGCAATTTTTTTCTACAAGCATTGCTTAATTAATCGTGAAAAAGCTCGTTTGAATCCATCAGCACTGAGTACGCCACAACCAAATGCTTACAGCATAACTGTTAGCCAGACATATCGGATTTTGGGTGAACGATTGCTCAAACAAGAACGTGTTGCTGAAGCACAAAGGACAATGGATTTACTCAAAGTTGAAGAACTAGAAGAATATCTCCAGACTGTGCCAGGTAATAAACGTACTGTCAAAGGTATTAATATAGCGGCTACAGAAAAACCAATTAAACAAAAGTTGGATCAAACCTTGGATAGTGCTGTTGTGTTGGGTAAAGAACTGACAACACTACGGAAAATTTCTCCCAAGGAGCGATCGCTCGGACAGAAACAACGCATTGAGCAATTAGTCTTAAATCAACAGCAACTTTTGGATAAATTTAACGAATTTATCAATAGTCCTTCAGTGAAAGCACAGATAGAGCAAATTAGCCGTACAGCTAGGCGGCAAAATTTGGATTTGGAGAATCTCAACGAACTTCGGGATAATTTGGCGAGATTGCCTCAAAAATCTGCAATCCTCTATCCACTGATTTTAAAAGATAGCTTGGAATTGGTATTAGTCACTCCTGAATCCCCACCGATTCATCGCACCGTTGCTGTAAAACGCGAAAATCTCCATCAAACAATTGCTACTTTCCGCCAAGCTTTAATCAATCCCAGCCGAAATATCAAAGCACCTGCACGCCAATTGTATGACTGGCTAATTAAACCTATAGAAAAAGACCTGAAGCAATCAGGTATACAAACTCTGATTTACGCTCCAGATGAGCAGTTACGTTATATTCCTTTAACTGCTTTATATGATGGCAAATAATGGCTAGTACAGCGTTTGGGTGTCAATCACATTACATCTGCCAGTCTGACTAGCTTAAATACCCCACAAGAATCTACTTTGCGGGTTTTAGCTGGTGCTTTTACTAAAGGTAATTATCAAATTAAAGTTGGGAATCGACAGGTTGCTTTTGCTGGTTTGCCCTTTGCAACGCAAGAAGTGGAAAACTTAGCTGCTACGGTTCCTGAAACTACGAAGCTTTTAGACGATGCTTTTAGCCCCAAAGTCGCTGTACCCCAAATGGATGATTATACAATTGTCCATTTAGCTACTCATGCAGCCTTTGTGGTCGGTAAACCAGAAGATTCGTTTATTTTATTCGGAAATGGCGATCGCGTTAACTTCAGAAATGTCGCTACTTGGTCACTTCCCAATGTAGATTTGGTAGTGTTAAGCGCCTGTGAAACCGGCTTGGGAGGTAAGTTAGGTAACGGTGAGGAAATTTTGGGTTTTGGCTATCAGATGCAACAAACTGGCGCAAGAGCCGCGATCGCCTCGCTGTGGTCTGTAGATGATGGTGGGACACAAGCACTTATGAGTGCTTTTTATGGTATACTTACCACCGAGCAGTTGACTAAAGCTGAAACCTTACGACAAGCTCAAATCTCATTAATTACTGGAGACTGGAAAATAAGAAGCCACAATGTACCCGTGGCAGCAGTTAGTAGTTTTAGTCACCCGTACTACTGGGCATCCTTTATTTTAATTGGCAATGGACTTTAGGTGTTGAGCGTTTCCCATCTCTGTCAAAGGATGCCTTGTTCAACTTTGTGGCTGATTGCCACCGAGAAAATTCATTAAAAATTCATAATTCATGACTTATAATTCATAATTTCTTTATGTAAACAGGTTTGAACCCAAGCATAATTATGTTGGTTGCTTGATAGTTGCAATTTTTCTTAACCTATTTTTTAGTTAGGAATTATGAATTAGTAATTACTAATTATTATGTTGATTCTGATTAACAGTGCGTTTTAACTTTCAGCTAAAAGCTCAAAATCAGGCTCGTGAGGTTTTAGCAGATAGAAAAAATAGGCGATGGGCTACGAGCCAATCACTTGATGGTAATGGAGAACAGACTAAGAGCGATCGCTAACTAAGCCATCATTACCAATTACCGATAATCGATTTCTAATTTGCGATCGACCTTTGGAACCTTAATATTTCTTGGCAAGAATTTTAGAGTCTGTATCGGTTTGCATAGATTGCTTGACAAGATCAGCCAGTTCGTCGAGTTGGCTAATTGCCTCTGCGCCTTCTAGCTTCATTAATTCGCGGTCATCCCGCATTTCCGTCCAAGTAATCCCGTAATCGGACACCAAAAACCGAATCAGGTGGTTATCACCCAAGCTAACCATAAACGATGCACTATTCATTTGGTCGCCACAGGTATAACAAGAAGCAGGATACCCGCGCCGCTCTAATACGACTGCCAAGGCTTGCAGGTTCATTACCAAGTCTTGGACGAATTGTCGATGTTGATGTGCTAGTCTCAGAAACACTTTTGTCCTCCAGACACCACAGTCATTTGAGTTTCTTTTATATTTTCTTTAGATTTTCTCATCCACTGGTATTGTAAACTATTCAATACAATTACCAGACAGATAATATTGAGTCGTTAATTGACTACCTTGTTTAGGGTAGTAGATCAGGGTTTTGAGCGCCGTATCAAACTATTCAGTTTGCAAATTAAAAATCTCGGACAGAATTGCTAAATTTAACTATATCTTTATACACTTCTGTCAGGGTAGATTCTTACATGAAGCATTCCGCTTTAAGAGTAACTTAAATCTAGCACTAGTCAAGTACAGAAAAGCTTCATATTTAATTTTTACTGATGATGTGCAGCCAATTTCAGTGTCATTTAAGTCTATAACGTAGTTTTGCATCGTTATAGTGTCTCTTGCTTAGATGTTTAATCTGTTCTCTTTCTAACGTAGATTTTGGTATAGACCAATAATTAGGTATACCAAATTTCTTCCTCCCGTATATATAAAGTTGAGCAGATGACAGTGCAAATTTGATATTCAGTACTAAAAGCAGATTAAGTATAGTACTTTATACAAACTTCACGTAACAGATAGACAAGTCTGAGTGTAGAATCCAGAATGGATCAACTTAACACTGACAGTATCTAAACTCAGCAGAGCAATGTTGCCATTTAGGCAAGATTTTCAGCTATTTTGGGATTATCCTCAAAAAGTAGTAGGAAGCAAAGCACAGAAATTTGCAAAGATGATTATCTTAGTTTGGTTTTGCCAAAAAAAATGTATGTATAATATATTTTGATTATTTACTCAAACTGAGTAATGATTTTTTATTGGAAGTCGGCGGGGGCATTGGTAAATCTTCCCCATGCCCCAAAACTCAATCCCCTTGCAGGTGGAGTTTTTCATCACTTACTAAACATTACTCGTAGTGCTAACAAGTTTTTCCCCTTTTAACATTCGCGCCGCCGCTTCGAGGAGAGCTTCTTCGAGATAGGGCTTGGTAAAGTAGCCACTAGCACCGAGTTGAGCTGCAATTTGTCTATGCTTGTCTGCACCCCGCGAGGTGAGCATAGCGATCGGTAGGTGGTTGAGGTTAGAGTCTTTCTGAATGCGAGAGAGTAATTCCAGACCATCGCAACGGGGCATTTCGATGTCGCAAAATACGATATCGCAAGGCAGACCGGAGCGGAGTTTATCCCAAGCTTCCTGTCCGTCACGCGCCTGTTCTACGCGATAACCGGCTTTGTTAAATGTCAGGGATAACAATTCTCGGACTGTAATCGAATCATCGACGATCAGCACTGTCGGGTCAATCTTCGCAGGAGAGGTGTCTATGGGAGCCCCTTTCTGTTGCCAAGAATTGCCACCCATTTGTGTAGAAATCCGTCCCTGGAAGATGTCAATTATTTCCAGCACATCAGCAATAGGCATAATCCGACCATCACCCAAGACTGTAGCACCAGCTACACCAATGGGTTTAGGCGCTGGGCCTTCAAATTGCTTAATTACAATTTCTTGTTCGCTTAACACCAGGTCAATCTGTAGAGCAATCAAGGTATTTGCCGATCGCACCACAACCACAGAAACCATATCATCATCTCGCGTACCGCCATAGACATTACCGCGACTGATTTGACGATTGAAGGTTAAAAGCTCCTTCAGGGGTCGGAATGGCAGCACCGTATCGCGCCAGGAAATAAATGATTGTCCATTGGCATCGTGCTGAATATTTTTCACTGGTATATCCAGCGTATCTTCTACACCATCCATCGGGAAGGCGATCCTGGAGCGATCGGAGACGCAGCAGAGAGCTTTACAAATACTCAAAGTCAGTGGTAGACGAATCGTGAAGGTGGTTCCCTTACCGATCGCAGAATCGGTGTTCACTGTCCCCCGAATTTCGCTAATCTCAGAACGCACTACGTCCATACCGACACCACGACCGGAAATTTCATCTGCTTGGTCTTTGATTGTAAAACCAGACTGGAATAGCAGATCGTAGACTTCCAGGCGAGACATGGCTTTTGCTTGCGCTTCTGTAATCATGCCAATCTTCACCGCCTTAGCCTTAACCTTGGCGGAATCGATACCTGCGCCATCATCGCCTACAGAAATGATCGTTTGGTTGCCTTGGTAGAAGGCACGGATAGTAATGATTCCCACAGGTGGTTTACCAGCAGCTTGTCGTTCTTCTGGCGTTTCAATACCGTGAGCGATCGCATTATTCAGCATGTGAGTTAATGGATCGGTCAGATGATCCAAAATCATCTTGTCAATTAAGGTATCGCCACCTTCGATTACCAACTCCACTTGTTTGCCACACTTGATGGCGTTGTCGCGCACTCCTCGCCGCCAGCGATCAATAGTTTGGGCAAAAGGAACCATTCGCGCTCTTGTTAATCCCTCTTGTAGCTGGGTGGTTACTTGGCGGAACTGCCTTGCGACTCGCTCGGTTTCTTCGGTGACAAAATCAATATCACTTGCCGACTCACGGACTCGCACAATGCGCTCGATCATCTGCTGTGAGAGTGTATGGAAGGGAGTAAAACGATCCATTTCTAACTCGCTAAACCCCCTATCGGCATTGGAATCAGGCGCTTGTAAGCCAGAGTCTTTCTGTTTGCGTCCAGCTAATAGAGAAGCTTCTAGAAGCGATCGCTCGTACAACTCTTGCATCCTTGCGCCCACATCAGAGAGTTGTTGTACCTGAATCAGCAAGTTATCTAATGACTGCCGTAGCCGTTCATGATCTTGCTCTAAGGTATTGCGATTTACCACCAACTCCCCGACTAAATTACTCATATCGTCCAGTTGCTTAACTGGAACCTTCATCGTTTCTTCAAATCTTGCAGCCCGACGAGTAGAGGGACGGGGAGGTTTGCTGGTGTTCGATTTTGCTGTTGGTGAATGGGATATTGTTTGATCTGCTTCTGCCAACAACTTTTCCAAATCACCAAATTCATCTATAGCTGGTGATGGAACGTCATTTTTCGCCAAGACTGGTTGAGTATTGAAGGGTTGACGTTGGCGTAGCCCGTCTTGGACATTGCTGTCGTTATCTGTACCGAGCAATTCTTCCAGGGCTGCAAAATCTACTTCTGGTATTGAGGTAGCTTTGGGGTTAAGTGCTACTTCCTCTCCTAGTAATGCTTCCAAGTCTGCAAAATCATCTTCTGGAGCAACGACTTCAACGGTTTCTGTAGTTACCAATTCTTCAGTTGAGGCAACAATAGCATTTTCGTCCTCTGACCCTGTTACAGATTCAGATATTCCTCCTAAATCATATAAATCGGTTTCTACATCTTCCTGAATAATCGTTTGTGTGAAATCATTGACATTTTGCGAATCAATTGTTGCCGTGTTTTCTTCTAATTGTTCCTGGTTTGTTGCTTCTAATAGAGCAGTTTCTGTAAAAAATAAAGCATTTGCAAAACCCAGATGTGTGTCTTCTTCCAAATTCGGGTTTTCTGGTAATTCAAAAGCAGTTTCTAAGTTATTGTTCTCTTCCGTTCCTAAATTTTCTAAGTTTGTTTGGGCTGAACCTGAAGTTTCACCAAAACTAATATCTAAAGAAGTTCCTGTAAGAGATAGTTCATCCACAGTATTCTCTGTGGTTTCCATCTGAATATAGGTTGAGTCTATAGCTACATCTTCAAACAGCAGTTGTGAATTTTCATCGAAAGAGCCGAACAATTCATCTGGTTGTGCTTGGGCTGAATCTAAAGTTTCTGTAAGAGATAGTTCATCCACAGTATTCTCTGTGGTTTCCATCTGAATATAGTTTGAGTCTATAGCTACATCTTCAAACAGCAGTTGTGAATTTTCATCGAAAGAGCCGAACAATTCATCTGGTTGTGCTTGGGCTGAATCTAAAGTTTCTGTAAGAGATAGTTCATCCACAGTATTCTCTGTGGTTTCCATCTGAATATAGTTTGAGTCTATAGCTACATCTTCAAACAGCAGTTGTGAATTTTCATCGAAAGAGCCGAACAATTCATCTGGTTGTGCTTGGGCTGAATCTAAAGTTCCTGTAAAAGATAGTTCATCCACAGTATTCTCTGTGGTTTCCATCTGAATATAGGTTGAGTCTATAGCTACATCTTCAAACAGCAGTTGTGAATTTT
This sequence comes from Nostoc sp. FACHB-133, assembly GCF_014698055.1. NCBI lineage: Bacteria > Bacillati > Cyanobacteriota > Cyanophyceae > Nostocales > Nostocaceae > Nostoc > Nostoc sp. FACHB-133. Next base: position 8,390 of record NZ_JACJSH010000002.1, on the reverse strand, counting down.
CATCGAAAGAGCTGAACAATTCATCTGGTTGTGCTTGGGCTGAATCTAAAGTTCCTGTAAGAGATAGTTCATCCACAGTATTCTCTGTGGTTTCCATCTGAATATAGGTTGATGTAGCTACATCTTCAAATAGCAGTTGTGAATTTTCATCGAAAGAGCCGAATGAATCAAGTTCCAGATCAACAGCAGATATTTCTGGGGGCTGATGAGTAAATTCTGGAGCAAAATCTAAAGCTTCTGGTTGTTGCGGTCTGAGAGTTTCTTCCCCTATATGCTGTGTGAAAAAAGGCGTTTCCGGCGTGGAGGTATTGCTGATTACCGAGGAAATACTTGAGTCACTCTGTGCTAATTTACCAAATAAATCATCTCCAGAATCTGATGAGAATATCAAATCTAGCTGCTCTTCTTGCTGGAAATTGATATCCAATTCTTCCAAGTCAAAACTAGCCATATCAGAAGGTATAGGCTGCTGACTGTCGCTAAAAATATCATCAGTCGTAGCAAACAAACTCTCCTCTAACGCTCTTTCTACATTCTGCTCAATTAAGGAATTGAAATCGTCCTGTTCCTCTGTAATTTCCTGATTCCAGAAGCTACTCAGATCATTTTCTGATTGAGAGAATTCAGGTGTTGTCACTGTAGATATATCAAATAAATCAACGATTTCTGATTCACTTGTAGGCAGTAATGTCTCTTCTTCCATTTCAGCAAACAGATTGTCTGAAGAGAAGCCTGTTTCTTGGGGTAATTCTATATAGTCACTAGGGGTAATTTCTTCTACCCAATTTGCATTTCTAGTTTCTGAGAATAAGTTATCAAAACTATTTGGCTGATTGGTCGATAGTTCCACACTGGCAAATGCCTCAGTTTCTGGTTGAGTCACTTCGTCTGTAGGCAATATTTCTGTATCATTATCTAGCGCCAGTGTCAATAAATCTTCAACTACATCGTTTTTGTTAACACTAGCAAGCTGATTTGTCTCACTAGGAATATCAATAAATTCTTGTAAATCTTCGGAAGAAGAGTCTAAATTTATATCAAGTACGTTAATAGAACTTAACTCTGGAATCGTAGCAGATGTTTCTTGATGTTGCGGTTCTGAATTCTCTTTTTCTAGGAAATTGTCGCCAAATAACAAAGATAAATCTTCCGTCGTGGCTGTAGTTTCTACTTGATCCAAGGAGAGTAAATCAGATAAATCGCTATGAGCATCCTCAGCGTCAGTGTTGCTGAAATCAATTCCAAAATCATCGCTGGCAACAATATCTAAAGTTTCTTCTTGATGCCAACTTTCATCTAGTTCGGGAGTCTCACCTGCAAATAAATCGGCAAGGGTATTTAACTCAGCTATTCCTACCTCTGGCCCATTGGGGTCAAGATTGTTACTTATTGGATGTGCTTCGTCATGTGTGGTGAAAGAAAAACTAGTGTGAGTTGCAGCGTTGAGTGATGTCCCTTGTTGAACATAGGGGCGATCGCCCTTGACGTTGGCGTAGCCACTCACTAATGCTGTACTATCGCTAGTATCCTTATCTAGATCAAGTTCCTCGGTTGTTTGGGCTAGGTCTAACTGCTCGGTGTTGTCAGATAAACTTGGCTCTGACGTAATTGATGATTCTGTCAAAGCCGCAGACTGTTCATCAAATAAATCAGGAGTAACTTCTAACAGATCAATTTCTGCCAAGCTCAAAAGTGTTTCTAGTTGCTGACTAATTGCAATTTCGGCTTCTCTACCTTGCAGGACTAATTCTTGAGCTTGCTTGATTTCGGTAATGACAGTTTTAGCTAAAGTCAGATAACTATTTTCAGGATTGCCGATCGCACTGGCTGCTCCTTGACACAAACCACACCACTTGGACAAATTCCAAGTCACACCAAGTTTGACTAACTGGTAACAGCATTGTTGAAGGTTTTGCCGAGTTGAGGGTGTTGTGGTTTGCTTAAACAGTTGCAACATTTCTCGCAGTGTTTGCAGCACTTGGGCTTGAAATTCGCCCCAATTATTATGTTCTTTAGCGGTGACTGGCGATAGCGCAGCGTTAGCGAGTCCGCGAGCGTCTCGCACCTGCTGAGGTGCTACTGAGACAGATATTTCTGGAGATTCCTGATGAGTGTCTTCTACCAAACTAGGAATATCTCGTTGCAGGAAAAGTCCTGTCAGTGTGGAGACATTCTCTACAGAGGTTGTGTGTAGCTCTGTTGCGTCAGGATTGCTAGATACTCCACTTTTTCCTTGTTGTACCAGTAATTCTAGATGTTCATACAGCCATTGAAAGACTGGCTCCGTTTCTGACATCAAAGTATTCGCTGCATCTTCAGAAAGACCGTAAGGCCCGCTCAAATGCTCTAACAGCGATTTCAGGGTATCAGATACACCAAGAAATAAAGACTCTAACTTTTGGTCAATCTGAACCGGATTATCTTTAAGAACTTTAAAACAATCTTCCAGACGGTGGGAGGTATGCTGGATGCTAGTCAATCCAAGCATCGCCGCTCCCCCTTTGATGGAGTGAGCCGCCCGGAAGACTTCACTGATCATTTCCGGGTCGTTCAAGGTACCTTCTAGATTCAGTAACCCCTGCTCAATGGTATTCAGGTGATCCCTGGCTTCTTCGATAAAGTAACCCAAAATCCGCTGTTGTTGTTCCGGCAGCATAGCAAAAGTTATGAGTTATGAGTTGTTAGTTGTTAGTTGTGAGTTATGAGTTATGAGTTATGAGTTATGAATTATGAGTTATGAGTTGTAATTTTTATTGCTAACTTTTTACTCCTAACTCCTAACTTTATTTCAAGTAGTGAGTTGTGATTTTTAGTTCTAACTCCTCACTCCTAACTCCTAACTTTTTTATCTGGTTTCCATTGTTTCCACTCGGAAACGTTCAACGGAGGCGATCAAGTCACGGGATACACCTACTAAGTGTTGTAGGGCACCTGAAACTCGCTGTGCTTCCTGGGAAGTTTCTTGTGCAGTTAGTTCTACTGATTGCATTACGTGAGCGACAGCGCGGGAGGTTTCAGTCTGTTCTACAGTATCACTGGTAATAGAGCGCACAAGAATATCAATACGATTCGCCACTTGAATAATATTTTCGAGCGATCGCTTGGCTTCTTCTGCCAATTTTGTCCCTTTAATTACTTGTTGTGTGCCTTCTTCCATCGCGGTCATTACAGAACCTGTTTCGCTTTGGATTTGCATCACAATTTGTTCAATTTCCTTGAGGGATTTGGCAGATTTATCTGCTAACTGGCGCACTTCGTCTGCTACGATCGCAAACCCGCGTCCAGCTTCTCCCGCTCTTGCCGCCTCAATACTAGCATTGAGTGCTAACAAGTTGGTTCTGGAAGCAATCTGCGAAATCAACGCCACAATTTTAGAAATTTCTTGAGAAGATTCCGCCAACCGCTTCACTTTGCGAGTGGTTTCGGCAACAGTTTCTCGAATTTCTAAAATACCTGCAACGGTATTTTCTACCGCTTCACCACCTTGGAGAGCGATTGTACTAGCATCACGAGCAACGGTTTCAGCTTCCCGCGCCGCCTCTGCAACTCGCTGAATCGAGTCGGTCATTACCTGTACAGAATTCAGCGTTACTGCTAACTCTTCTGCTTGACGCAAAGCATCACTAGATAAGGCTCTAGCAAAGGTTTCAGAGTTGGTTGCACCTTTTGTTACATCCTTCGCTGCCACTTTAACCTGTTGCACAATATCTCGCAGGTTTTGAATTGTCAGGTTAAAAGCATCGGCTACGGCTCCTAGTACGTCGGCTGTCACTTCAGCTTGGACTGTTAAATCGCCTCTAGCAGCTCCTTCCACATCATCCAAAAGGCGAATCACCTGACGTTGCAGGTTTTCCTTGGCTTCCTCTTGTTCATCGGCTTTCCGTTGGGCTTCACTTGTCGTTGTGAAAATTACCCGCGCCATTTCATTAAAGCCAGTGGATAAATGCCCCAATTCATCTTCAGAAAACACTGTGGCTTGAGCATTCAAATTTCCTTGGCGTACAGCTTCAAACTGAGCTTGCAGATCATTGGTTGTACGCCGAATTTGTTTGAGTGCAAGATTTCCCATAAAGCCTGCGGTGGTAAAACCGGCAATCCCGGCTGCTAGGGACATTGCCCAACCTGTGTTTCGTACTGATTCACGTTGTTGGGCTGGCGAAAATGTGGTGGCGACAAAGCTAACTGTGGCTACAACTAGCGCTGAGACAATGCCCACACTTCCAGCAATCAACCATTGTTTGCGTTCTATGGAAGCATTTTCTAATGGTGCTAACCAGCCTTGCTCGACGCTAACGTTGGGTTCTAGTTTCGAGACATCTGTTTGGCTAAAAACTGGAACTCCTTCATGGGAACCAGTCATCGAAAATAGTTCCTCTTCGCGATCGGCTGCATTGCTTCCAGAAGTATCCGTGCTTTGACGTACACTGCCACTAGTTTCTGCTGGAGCAGAATACATTGCTGCATCACCGAAGTTAGAATTTTCTTCGATCAGGTCAAATCCTGGAATGTTTCCTAAATCGTCAAATTCCTCAAAGTCATCTAAAAAGTCAATATTGCTCTTAGAACTTTCTCCATTCAGTATATTGTTTGAGTCTTCATAAGAACTTAAACCATCTGAGCCAAAGGCAGACTCAAATGCTTCCATATCAAAATTTTCATCATCAAAGCTATTTTTGCTGATGATTTCACTTGATTTCATCTGCTTTTCTTTCAGAGGGATATCGCTCTTAAAAGATGAATAATTATCAGATGATTCTGGTTGAAACTCTTGCTCTGCTTCCAAATCTTGTGACTTCAACCAATCATGTGCTTCGGTTTCAGGCAAATCATATCTACTATTGTTATTTGTAGTTGTCGAACTATTTATAAGTTGTTCTTCAACAACAATAAGTAAAGTCTCGTCTCCAAAATTAGATTTATTATATTCTAAATTCTCAATCCTAGGCTCTGAAGACTTTGGCTCACTCAACAAATCAGAGAAATTATTTTCGCTATCACTAGTTTGTGAATTAAAAGATGAAGAATTATTATTGTCAATAGCTGAATTTCCATGATCGCGATTTATCTCGTTCTCTGAAAATTGATTATTTACTAATGACTCTTCATGGCTCTCTTCGGAAATATCTTCCTGCCAAAAAGCAGGCAAATCTAATTCTGTTTTTTCCTCATAACTACTGCTATTTAAATTTTGTTCCTCTGATTCTTCATCCAAAGCAAAAGGGTCGTCACCAAAAGCTATAGAAGAATCTGAGATTTTTCCCATTCCAATACTATCTTCTGTGGGGATGTCAAATGGACTATTTGAAGATGGTTCTGTAACCCCATCCACACTTTCTTGATGCTCTCCAAAAAAATTCAAATCAAGGTTATTACTGTCAAACTCCTCACTAGCGCCCAAATCTTCTAATTCTGGTTCGCTATATGCCAGTGGATCGGACATCTCTGAGGAATTTATCTGCTCTTGACTTCCTGATGTATCAATCTGTCCACCGAATGACTGTAAATATTGATTGATATTTTCAATTCCATTATTGGCAAAACCAATAATTTCTTGTTCGTTAGTCAAGCTTAATACCTGTTGATATTCTTCTTTTGCAACATCGTACTGTTGCAAAACATAGTAGATGTGACCCCTTAACAAATGAGTGTTGGGGTCATTTGGTAGATTTTGCACCACTTGATCAACTAAAGTGGCGGCAACCTCATAATTCCTTTGAACATAGGCGGTCATCGCCTGTTGATATGTTGGTTCGTAATTATCAATACTTGCTGCCATTTCCTCCTCCAATTTCATCCTGCCCACCTAGCACTCCGTACAATTGCCATTTGATCGAGCAGTCGTAAACACTGATTTTTTTTAGCACTTAGCAACCACTCTCCACGTAGAAAGGGAACCATAGTATCTGGAACACTAGTTGGTGGCATAAGATTCTGGACATCCAACCAGTCCATACCACCGATTTCCTCTACTGCTAAACCCACTATTGTGTCTTGCTCTTCAATGGCAATCACCGAAATTTCCGCTCTATCCGTGTTTAATGCACTTGCTTCCCCCAGAAATTGACCCAAATCAGCCACCCAAATAACTCGACCTCGTAAATTTAGAGTACCCAAAAGTAAAGGAGAAGCATTAGGAATCGGGGTGATTCTATCAGGACTTAGTTCAATTACCTCCCGGATGCCAGTTGCTTGTAGTGCAAACTCCTGATGCGAGGGAATGTAAAATCTCAAATGTAACTCACCTTCAGGACTTTCCACTTGTAATTCTGGTCGGAAGTGGTCTTGACCGCTACCACTTAAAAAGTCCGGTTTGCTGACCATATTGCTTTTATCCTTATCCTCGCAGCAGTTGTTTGACTGTTCCTACCAACTCGGTTGGTTGAAACGGTTTGGCTATGTAGGCATCTGCACCCTGCTTCATACCCCAGTAGCGATCAAATTCTTCGCCTTTGGAAGAACACATCACCACCGGGACATTTTGGGTTTTGGGATCGGATTTTAACCGCCGACAAACTTCGTAGCCGTTCATCCGGGGCATGACAATATCTAACACCACTAAATCGGGAGGTGCTATTTGGATTGCCTCCAATGCTTCTAATCCATCGCTGGCATGGGTAACTGTTAGGCCAGTTGCTTTTAGGAGGTCTGTAATCATCTCCCTTTGCGCGATACTGTCTTCCACAATCAGAACTGTACTCATAAATGTCTATTTACCTCCTGATGTAGACGTTCCTATTTGGAACATTCCCTGATTCCTCCGCAATTATTAACTGTATAAATTAATTGTATGTTCTCACTATTTTCCTGGATATTGAGGTTTCACTGAGTTAGCTGACTCTGTGATAACATCTTTTAACTGATCTTTTAGTAGATCAACAAGTTATGTTTTCCTCCAGCCCTTACTCCCTATTCCCTACTCGCCATTTTCATAGAATTCTATTTTGAGATATTTCTCTACAATCATGAGTAATTCAGTGTCTGTAAATGGTTTTGTTAAATAATCTGTTGCCCCGACCATACTAGCTTTGACTCGATCAATAAATCCATCTTTACCAGTAAGCATGATAATCGGTGTGAGCCGAAATGCTGTGGAATGTCGCAACATGGCGCAAACCTCGTACCCTTCCAATTCCAACATGGCTATATCGCACAAAATTAAATCGGGTTTGAGTTGAAAAACCAGACTCAGTGCTTCTAAGGGATTGGTGAGAGCGATCGCTTCATAGCCTTGTGGTTGTAAGATCGAATTTATAGTCTCACCGATGGCGATCGCATCGTCAATACATACTATCCGCCCTCTGTGTTTTCCCTTGAATTCCCAGTTGTCATTGTGGGTATCTGGTTTAGTTGTGACTGAATATACTAGTTGTAGCCAACTCTGTTGTACATAAGGATATATTGCCTTAGCAACTGTCAAAATATCTCGGTTGAGATAGCGAGCCAGTTGACGCAAGGATGTTTTACCATCAGCCCAATGTTGTAATTTCTCTACAGTTGCTTCTGGTAGCGATGATTGTAGCTGAACTTTGTCAGATAGTACTGGCAATTGTTCGGGAGACTGAATGTGCGGATAGAGTTCCTTCCACTCTTGCACCTGCTTCATAATTTTTGTAACAAATGGAGCAATCTCGAAAGTGTTTAATTGTGGGGTAAGTGCCGCACCCTGATGGAAAATGAAGTTTCCTTGGTGTAAACTCAGCAGATCAAAGAGAGTTTCATGCACCAAGCCGTGAATGATACTACCAGCTATCTTGGGGTTGATAATATTCCGCTCCAAAAGTGCCCACAGATAGGCATACTCTGGTGAGTCGGTTGATGGTAGAGAGGCAATCTGTTTGTCGGTGAGTCGGATCTCGACTCGATAATGACGTAAATAATCATTAATTCTGGATAAATTACTCTCACCTTCTCGGCAATAGATAATTTGACCATTGAGGAAAAAGACGAACCAAGACTGTTGTTTTGGGCGATAAATGTTTGCTCTCTCTCCACTCAGCTTGTTGTTATGGTGAGAGCTATGAGCTTCTACCCAAAGTTGCCCAGTTCGCTGTCCCAACGCAATCAATTGCAGGATACTGCAAATATCAATTTCACTTAAATTTCCCTGCATTTACCTAAAAAGTACTCCTTGTAATACCGTTAAATATTATTTTTGAATTGTGTCCTGCAATTTTTCCATTTTTAGAGCAGGTAGTTTAAGTATTGATTATGGAGTATTGGCAAGATTTTTACCCTTCTTCTTGTTGGCATTAGGGAATAGATTCAACTATAAAGCTTAATCTTTCGTAATAAGTAGGACAGGGTGAAAAAACCAAATTGTGTAAAGATAAGTAAATACACATAATGTATCTACCACGGTAACAGGTATATGGGCAGCCGTTTAAGGGTAT